>JAGVGH010000256.1 GCA_020057225.1 Desulfobacterales bacterium
GCGGGTTCACCCAACACTTGGTATTCTATTAGAACCACCCAAATATAACAACATAAATGTCACTATGGAAAGTTAACGCCTATGGGTTGAAACCCCAGGCAGGGGAAAACCTTGCCGCACCGCGGCTGCTATGCGGATAAAGACCCGCTTTATAAGAATAAAACACAACAAAGCAGGATGTTCTTATTCTAACTTCTACCTCCTGACTCCTGCCTTCCAACTCCCGGGACACGCGGGTCAGTTGTCAATGAAACTTTTCAGCTTGCTGCTCCTGGAAGGATGCCGGAGCTTCCTCAGCGCCTTGGCCTCGATTTGCCGGATACGCTCCCTGGTCACGCAAAAATCCTTGCCCACCTCTTCCAGGGTGTGGTCCGCCTTTTCCCCAATCCCAAACCGCATCCGCAACACCTTCTCCTCCCGGGGTGTCAGCGTCGCCAGCACTTTCCGGGTCTGCTCCGCCAGATTGAGGCTTATGGCCGCCTCGCTGGGCAGCATGAATTTCTTGTCCTCGATGAAGTCCCCCAGATGGCTGTCCTCCTCCTCGCCGATGGGCGTCTCCAGGCTGATAGGCTCCTTGGCGATTTTCAAAACCCGCCGCACCTTTTCCAGCGGAAACTCCATCTTCTCGGCGATCTCCTCCGGCGTCGGCTCCCGGCCCAGCTCCTGCACCAGATACCGCGAGGTCCGGATGAGCTTGTTGATGGTCTCGATCATGTGGACCGGAATCCGAATGGTCCGCGCCTGGTCCGCAATGGCCCGGGTGATGGCCTGGCGTATCCACCACGTGGCGTAAGTCGAGAACTTGTAGCCGCGCCGGTACTCGAACTTGTCCACCGCCTTCATGAGCCCGATGTTCCCTTCCTGGATAAGGTCCAGGAACTGGAGGCCCCTGTTGGTGTATTTTTTGGCGATGCTCACCACAAGGCGCAGGTTGGCGCGGATAAGCTCGCTTTTCGCGTCCTTGGCCCTTTCCCTTCCGCACTGCACGCAGGCCCGCACCCGTTTGAGTCCCAGGCTGTTGGCCTTGAGCGCCAGTTCCCGCTCGCGGATGGAGTAATGCAGGTTTCCGGCCTCGCAAAAAATGTCCCGCAGCTCGTCCTCGGGAAGGGAACAGAAGCCTCCGGCCCAGGAGCAAAAACCCTCCTCGTCTTCCAGGAAGGTTTTCATGTCCGAAAGGTTCACGCCTATCCGGTCCGCATGGTCGGACAAGCGCTTGTGGGTGCGCTCAAACCATTCGATCTCCTGGTAGATCTTCTCCTCGATCTCCTGAACCACCCGGTTTTCCAGGCGCCAGTCCTTGATGAGGTTGAAGATGCGGCGGTTGCGCCGGTTGACGGAGCGGCGGATGCGCCGCCGCTCGTCGGATTCCACCTGAAAATCCGCGCTGAAGAGTTTCGCGCGAAACGCCTTGTTCTCCTCGTGAATTTCCTCGATGCCCTTGAGGATTTCGAGGATTCTCTCCACCTGGGCCGTTTCCTCGACAACCGCGTCGCCCTCGTCCACGTCCCGAAGCACGTCCTTGAGGCGCAGGGCTCCGTCGGCAAGCTCCTGGCGTATCAGGATGAGATGCTCGACCCCGATGGTGGTCTCCAGAAGGCTTTTTAGCACTTCCTGCTCGCCGTCCTCGATTTTTTTGGCGATTTCAATCTCGCCGTCCCGGCTCAACAGGGACACCATTCCCATTTCGCGCAGATAGAGCTTCACGGGGTCCGAGCTTCCGCCCGGATCCATGACCTCCCGCGCGTCCTCGTCGGCGATTTTCTCGTCGCTCCCCTTGACAACCTCGGAAACATTGATGCGCTTGCCATCAAGGATTTCAATGTCCAGCTCGTCGAACATCATCAGGGTTTCATCTATTTGGTCCGATGAAACCATGTCTTCGGGCAGGGCCTCGTTGAGCTCGTCATAGGTAAGGTAGCCCTGTTTTTTCCCCTTGCTGATGAGTTCCTGCAGTTCCGGCTGGCGGGGGTCTTTGCCGCCGGGCTTCTTGGGTCCTGATTCGTTTGCCATCGACACTGCTCCTTTAGGCGTGTGCCATGACGGGTGAATGATACGGGCGGGCCTGGTGCTGCCGTCCGGAAATTTTGCCGGTTGCGTGCTAAAAGGGCACGTCGTCCGCGTCGGGCTCCGCCGGGGCGTCCCGGGCCGGGCTGGAGGAGGGGGGGCCTGTCGCCTGATCCTGGGCGCGCCAGCGTGTTTTCACGGCGGCTTTCTGTTTCTGCAAAAGCGCCATCATAAGCGCCTTTGTCCGGGCCTCGTCGCCGGCTTTTTCCGCGTCGCCGATTTCTCCATAGAGTCTGGGCGCGCTTTTTTCCAGACAATGTTCAAACTTGTCAAGATTGCCGAGGGCGCAGTCCCGGTCCACGTTCCCGTCCGCCAGGGTGAGGGCGGCCGTGTTTCCGGCAAGGGAGGCCAACAGTTCCTCCTCCTCCGGGGTTTGCGCCAAACCCTGCGGCGGCGTAGGATCTTCTGTTTCCAGACGGGCAAGCGCCCTTTCCGTGATGGTTTGAAGAAGCGGGTCTTTAAACCGCGCGGCGTAATTGCCCTGCCGCATCCGGAGGATGTATTCGGGAAACGGGGAAACCACCAATACCGTTACGATTTCCCGTTCGAGTTTGAGCGCGTCCCTGTCCGTCCTTGGACTATGGAAGGGTTCCGGCGCGCCGGAGGTGTCCTGGACATCCTCCTCGGGCCAGGGGGCGTCGTCCTGCCGAAACGCGCCGCTGCCTTCTTCCATTGCCGCCGGAACGCGCCCCCGGTTGTTAGCGCGCGGGGCGCTTCTGTCCCTGTCGGCCGCGGGGCGGGTCCGCGCTGTTTTTCCCGCGGGAACAAGTTTTGCCAAAACATCGGCCTGGTCCACTCCGAGACGCTCCGCAATGGCGCGGGCATAGAGGGAGCGGGTGAAGGAGTCTTCGATGACCGAAAGCCGGCGGACCATGTCGTCCATGACCCGGATCGTCGCCTCGATGCCTTGGCCGTGCTCGGCAAAGGAGGCGTCCATCAGAAAAGGCAAAAGTTCCTGGCTTTGTGTTTTGGCGAGTTCCAAAAACGCGGCGCCGCCATGTTCCCTGACAAAGGTGTCGGGGTCATGTCCGCCGGGCGGCACCAGAACGCGGACGCTCATTTTTTCCCCGAGGAAGACGGGAAGGGAGCGCCTTGCCGCGGCGATGCCCGCGGAGTCGCCGTCAAACACAAGCACTGCCTCCCGGGCAAAGCTTTTCAGCAGCCTGACATGTCCCTGGGTGAGGGCGGTGCCGCAGGTGGCCACCGTGTTTTTCACACCCTGGGCGTACAGGGTAATCATGTCAAAGTAGCCCTCGACCACAAACACCGAGCCGCCGGCCCGGGCGGGATCCCGGGCAAGGTTGATTCCGTAGAGCACCTGCTTTTTGTCATAGAGGAGCGTCTGGCTGCTGTTCAGGTATTTGGCCTGGTTTTTGTCGTCGTTGACAAGAACGCGGCCGCCAAAGCCGACGATCCGGTGCTGGATGTCCGCGATGGGGAGCATGACGCGGCCCCGGAAGCGGTCGTAGAAGCGTCCGTCCTTTTGTGTGAGGAGTCCCGCCGCAAAGGCGCGCTCTTTGGTCACGCCTTTTTTGGCCAGAAAGGCGCCCAGGGCGTCCCAGGAGTCCGGAGCGTAGCCGATGGCGAACTCGCGGAGGATTCCCGGGGGGAGACCCCGGTCCGCAAGGTATTTTTGGGCGCGGGCGCCGGTTCCGGGGTGGCGGAGCGTGCTTTGGAAGAATTCGACAGCCACGCGGTTGATGGCGAGGATGTCTTCGCGTTCGGAAGCGAGGCGTTTTGCCTCGGGATCGGGTTTGTCCTGGGCGAGCTGGATGCCGGCGCGGGCGGCCAGCATTTTGAGGGCCTCCGGGAAGGAGGTGTTGTGGTAGCGCATGAGAAAGTCGAAGACATCGCCGCCGGCCTTGCAGCCAAAGCAGTGGAAGATTTGTTTTTGGGCGTGGACGCTGAAAGAGGGGGTTTTTTCGGAGTGAAAGGGGCAGCAGCCCCAGTGGTTTTGTCCGTTGGGTTTAAGGGGGACGTATTCGGAGACCACGTCCACGATGTCCACGCTGTTACGGACCAATTCCGCCTGGTTGTCGTGAAACTGGCCCTTCACGCGGCGCACCTCGTTGTGGGAGCGGGGGAAAACGCCGCTCCCGGAAACAACCGGGTCCCCCGGGCCGCGCCGGGAAGGGCGGGTCCGGAATAATCCGGGGGCGGAAACGCGCGCCCGCCGGGAGGGGGACAGAACGCGGGGGGCGCGGCTTCCGGGGTTCCATGGAGGGGGAAAAACGCCCTTTTAGGGGGTGGAAAGCCCCCTTGTGGTTCCATGGGACAGGGTCCGGGAGAGGCGGCCCATGCGGTGAGAACAGGGAAGCTAAGTTATGGGAGGAAGATTTCTCCCAAATCTTGTTAGCATATCGCGTGGCCAACAAGATGTCAACAAAAAAATGCAACTTTCATGCCGCGACTTACACCCCAAAAATAAACAAAGATCTCCCCTCGGCGAGCCCCCTATGCTCTGGTCACAACCCTAAGCACTCGGAGGCAAACTTCAACCCCCGGGAAAAAATTTCCTCCCCCGCCTTCATCCCATTTCTGTTTTAAATGCGGGAAATGTTGTCCGGCAAAAACGGTATGCCATAAAACCGGGGGATTTGGCGCGCAACGCGCCTGGCGCCTGTCCGGCCAGCAGGGGCAGGGCTTGCCCGGCCCCAAAGCCAGCCCTGCCCATTGCCCTGCCGGAAAACGGTGTCATACCAAAATGCGGCCCAATCCGTACCACCTGCTGAAAGCTCCCGCTCTATCTCCCTCTCCCTGCGGGAGAGGGCCTGGGTGAGGGCATTGCTTGTCTGATTGCAACTTGGTATCAGTCCTCGTCCATCTCAACCACCCGCCCCGTTGCGCTCCGCACCCTCCACTTCCCCCCCCGTCTTCCCAGGATGGTCTGCGGCGAAAGCGCCGCCTTCCCCGCCCCTCCGGGCAGATCCACCACGTACCGCGGCAGCGCCATGCCCGACACCCGGGCGCGCAGGGTCTCCATGATCCGCAGTCCCCGGCCCGGCGGGGTGTAAAAATGCCCCGCGCCCCGCACCCGGTCCAGGTGGTGCAAATAGTACGGGCGGACTCCAAGCCGCAACAGAGCCGTAAAAAGCCCGGCAAGGGTCTCCGCGCTGTCGTTCACCCCGCGGAGCAGCACGCTTTGGCTGCCCAAAGGTATCCCCGCCGCCCCGAGAATCCGGAGCGCCCTGCCGCCCTCTCCGCCCAACTCACTAGGATGGTTCGCCTGCACGTTCATGTAAACCGGGAAAAACCGGGCCAGCCTCCGGGCAAAAGCCGGAGTGATTCGGGACGGCAGAGCCAAAGGCGCCCGGGTGTGGACGCGGAGCACCTCCACATGGGGGATGTCCCGGAGCCGGGATAACAGACCGAAAAAAACGGAATCCTCGAGGAGAAGCGGGTCGCCGCCGGAAAGCACCACCTCTCTTACAGCCGGTGTTTTACGAATATAACCAATGCCCTCTTCCAGAGCCTCTTTTCCGTGTTCCTGCTTTTTCCCCACAAGACGCTTGCGCAGACAGTACCGGCAGTACACGGCGCAGCGGGTCTCCACCTGGAAAAGCACCCGGTCCGGATACCGGTGGACCAGCCCGGGAACCGGGGACTGGGCCTCTTCGCAAAGGGGATCCTCCTCCCCTGTGCCGTCGGGTTCCCGGGGGTCTGGAACGAACTGCCTCCACACCGGGTTTTCCGGGCCGCCGCAGGGTCCGGAGAGGGCCTGGCGCACCGAGGGGGAAATCCGGGCGGGATAGGCCGCGCACACCGCCTCCAGACTGCCTGCCGTGACGCCTAAAACCTTTTCGATGTCCCGGGCGCGGCAAAGGCTCCGGGCGAGATCCCGCTTCCAGGACACGCGCCCGGGCGCGGCTCCCGGCGTGTCTTCAAAAGGCTCCTCCACGGCGCCTTCGTCCGTACCTGGAGAGGTTTCCGCGCGGCCTTTCACTCCCCCTCCTTGAAATAGGGCTTGATGTCCAGCACCGGAGTTCCGTCCAGCATGTCAAGCCCTTTGACCGCGATCGCGGCGCCCTCGCGTCCCAAGACTTCCAGCACGGACATGCCGATGGGGTTTGGCCTTTTGGGCGAGCAGATGGAAAAGACCCCGAACTGTTGTCCGCCTTTGTGGGGCGGCGCCTGGAGGAGCAGCTCCGGGCTGAAGGGGGGGCTTTTGTGAAAGGCGAAGAGCACCACGATTTTTTGACCAGAGGCAATGTCCCGCAGCCCCAATTCATAGCGGGGGTCAATCTCAATGACACCTGAAACGTCCGAGACCGAGTAATGCCGGGGCACGGTCTGCGCCTTGGTTCGGACGCGGCCTATAGGCTCCATTTCGATTTTCACGGCGGCGGCTCCTTGGATACGGACCGCCCAAGGCGGACCGGGACAGCATACTCCGGACCGGACAGGTCCGGACGGTTCAGGGTCTGCCTATGCCATACCCGGTGATTTTGCGCAACAGGGTCCGCCGGTCCACCTCCAGGATGTCCGCCACCCTGCCACGGTGCCAGCGGTTCATGCCCAAAAGCCGTCCAATGTACTCCCGCTCGAAGTGGGCGATGGCTGTCCGCAAGGGCACGCCCTTTTCCCCGCACGCGTCGGCCGCCACGCGCCGGACTTCCTCCTTGAAGCCGCCGGGAACATCGCCGATCTCCCGCGCCCAGCCCCGGCGGCCCTCCTCCTGGTCTTCCTGGTCCTCCGCGCGCTCCTCCTCCGGGTCGTCTCCGCTGTCCTCCTCTCCGGCCCGGACTTCCCCGGGATCCTCGGCGGCGCGGACGGGCGGGGTTGCGGGCCCGGACTCTCCGGAAAAAGGCGCGGGGCATTCCACAAATCCAACGAGCCTGTCCCTCTCCTGGCTTTGGTCCTGTTCCGCAAGGGTTATGAGGGCAAGCGCGGAGCGTGTTTTTCCTTTCCCGTCCCGCAGGCCGCAGGGAAACCCCTCCAGCAGGCCGGAGGGGGCGCGGGCTTCCAGAAAACGGGCGGTAAACGTGTCTTTGGAGTCTTCGTCCACAAGGCTCTCGAGCCTGATTCCCTCCGCCAGAGACTCCCGGGCCAGACCGAAAAGGCGCAAAAACGCGGGGTTGGCGTCCCGGACCGTCCCCATCTCCGCCACGCGCGCCACCGCGGTTCCGGGCAGACACAGGGGGCTTCCCTCCTTGTGTTTGGGCCCCGGCGCCTGTTCCTCCCGGACAAACACATACACTCCCTCAGGCCCGGCGCCGTCCTTCTCAAGGACCGCGGTGTATTCAACAGATTCCTCGCCGCCGCCGGGCTTTCGGATTTTCACGGTCCGCTCCATGGCCGTCTCGTCCTGGAGCTGGGCGATGTATTGCTCGAACCCGTTTTGGTGCCTTTCGGGCAAAAGGTCGCGGATGTTTTGCCCCGCCGCGCCCTGGCCCGGGCGCCCAAAGCGGGCGGAGAACCGCGCGCTTGCGGTGTGGATATGACCGTCGAGGGTATGCGCGCACCAAGCAAGGGGAAGGGCGGCGAGAATGCCCGAAAGCCGTTCCTGGAGGGCGGCGAGGCTGTTTTCGGCCCGGGCGCGCAAGGCGGTTTCCCGTTCCAGGTTTTGAGCGCAGGCCTCGAGTTTCTCAGGGCACACGTCCATGCTCAGCTTAAGGCGGGCATGGCGGGCCTGAAGGTCTTTGTATTTGACCTCAAGGGTTTCACAGCGTTTTTTGTAGTCCTCCATGGCGTCGGCCTTTCTTCGCGGGCGCAGGGAGACGCCCGGGCCTGAGTCCGGACAGGGCATGGAAAAACAGGATGCGTCTTTGACGGGAAGCGCTTATTTCCTTTAAGATAAGTCATTGTACATCAAGACCCCGTGACGATAAAAGGGGGGAAGGAGAATTTAACATGAAAACCTTGGACGCCTCCCAGGCCGAGCTGGGATGGATTGGTACTGGAACCATGGGCGCGCCCATGTGTGCTCATCTGGCCAGGGCGGGATACAGGGTGCAAGTCCACAACCGGACCCGGAAAAAGGCCCTGGCGCTTGAGGAGTCCGGAGCGAAGGTCGTGGACTCGCCTGCCCGGGCCGCGGCGGGCGCGGATGTGGTGGTCACCATGGTGGGATATCCCCGGGATGTGGAGGAGGTGTATTTCGGCGCGGATGGGG
The DNA here is from genome assembly GCA_020057225.1 of Desulfobacterales bacterium. GTDB lineage: Bacteria > Desulfobacterota > Desulfobacteria > Desulfobacterales > Desulfatibacillaceae > JAGVGH01. The sequence goes on from JAGVGH010000256.1 coordinate 8,177, forward strand.
TTTTCGCGGGGGCAACGAAGGGAGCGGCGCTGGTGGATATGACCACCGCGCCGCCGGCCCTCGCCCGGCGGATATATTCGGAAGCGCTTTCCAGGGGAATGCATGCGGTGGACGCGCCAGTGTCCGGGGGGGATGTGGGCGCGCGGAACGCCTCCCTGGTCATCATGGCCGGAGGGGATCCCCATGTCATCCAGGCTCTTCAGCCCCTGTTCTCGAAACTGGGAAGGCGTGTCTGCTCCATGGGCGGCCCTGGCGCGGGGCAGCACGCCAAAATGTGCAACCAGATTGTTATCGCGGGAACCATGGCCGGAGTATGCGAGGCGCTTGTGTACGCCAAGGCGGCGGGGCTTTCACCGGAGGACACGGTGGAGGCCATCAAAGGCGGGGCCGCGGCGTGCTGGAGTCTTGAAAACCTCGCGCCCCGGGCTCTTCGTAAAGACTTTGCGCCGGGGTTTTCCGCGGCACATTTTTTGAAAGACATGGAAATAGCCCTTGAGGAGTCCAGGCGCATGGGGCTTGTTCTTCCGGGCCTTGCCCTTGTGAGGGATTTGTACGGGAAACTGTGCGCGGATGGAAAAGGGAGCCTTGGCACCCAGGCTTTGATTCTGGCGCTGGAAAAACTTTCAGCCTGCCAGGAGGGTCTGTATGGAAACTGTGAGGCAAAGGATTGAGGCGCTGTTGCGGGAGAGGGAGTGTTCGTCCCGGGAAATTTCCGCGCGGCTTGGGATACCTGAAAAGGATGTGCCCGCCCATCTGGACCATGTGGCGCGGGGTCTTGCGGCCCGGGCCGGCAGGATGGCGGTGCGTCCCGCGGAGTGCAAGGCCTGCGGTTTTTTGTTTGAGGGGAGGCGGCGTTTTACGAAGCCTGGGCGGTGTCCCCGGTGCCGGGGGGAGCGGGTGGAGGCGCCCAGTTTTCATATAAGGGATTAGTACTACTCCAACAGATATGCCGCAACTTCCCGCCCCGAAGGAGCGGAACAACCTGTGCTTCTTTAATGTCTATTTGCAGGCGTGGTATTAGATACGATTCTTACGCGGGCAAAGGCGACGCTCTTGCCCTGGGGCTGAAACCCCAGGCTTTGGGAAACACCTTGCCGCTCCGCGGCTGCTATGCGGAAAAATGCCTATTTACAGAGGTAATTGCAAAATGAGGCGTAGGTTGGGTGGTTCTGGGCCGCAAGGCCCAGGTTCACCCAACATTTCTAAAATGATTCCTATCTGTTGGGGGAACCTGCCCTTCGGGCGGAACCACCCGGGCTACCTCAAATTTGTCGTTTCTATGAGTTTTGCGATTACCTCTACAGCATAAAAACTATCGCAAAAAATAGATATTTTCCCCATTATTCTAACTCGTAACTCCTGAGTCCTAAGTCCTGACTCCTCAAGCCGCTCAAGAATCTTATATGTTTCATCTCACGCGGGAAACTTTTTTTCTTGACAAGGAAGGGGCCGCCATTATAAATGCAACAAAGCGGATGTATTGTTGATGACCAGGGAAAGCGGGCGCGCAAGGGGAACCGGCCTGCAAAGGTGCCGCGCGCCAAGACTCCCCGTAACGCGGACCGCGTCAGACCCTTGCCGTGACGGAGCGCGCCAGGCTGTGGCGGAAGGATCCGGCGAGCGGGTGGAAGAGGGTGGATTGCCATGCCAGACAAGTGTGCCGCACGGGATCGCGTATGGGGAAAGACAGCTCTTTTTGGGCTGACCCTTTGCGTGGCGCTTTTATGTGCTTCGGCCAGCGCCTTTGCAGCGGCGCCTGTGGCCAAACTGACCGCGTTTTCAGGGCAGGTGCTGGTCCGCATCCAGGGCAACTGGGGCAAGGCCCCGGCCTTGGGCATGGATCTCTATCCCGAGGACAAGGTGGTGACCCGGCTGGGAACAGCGGTGGTCACTTTCCATGACGGCGGAAAACTGGATATCAACCAGTGCTCCAACGTGGAAATCCAGCAGTGGGAGGAGGAAAAGGGCTTTTTCACCAAGACCAAGGTTGTAAAGCGCCGCATCTTCCTGTATCTTGGCAAGCTGGCGTTCCGCTCGGGCAAGGCCGGAGTTGAAAACTCCCTGGGCACGCCCACCGCGGTCTGCGGGTTGCGCGGCACTGCGGGTGTTTTGAGCTTTGGCGCGGACGGACAGGCGTACATCACCTTCTCCGAAGGCGGCCAGAGTTATTCCATTGGTAATTTCATCCAGGGCGAGGCGCCCGATATTCCTCCGGAGGTGGCGGATCTCAACCCTGCCCAAAGGGCCGCGTTTGTGGCCAAGGCGGCGTCGGTGCAGGCTGCCGCGGCCCAGACCATGGTCGATCAGGCCAAGGCATCGGGCAATCCCGAGGAGGTGAAAAAGGCCGAGGCCCAGGTGGCGGCGGCTTACGCGTTCGCGGCCCAGAAGGCGGCGGAGGAGGCCCAGGCGGCGGCCACGGTGCTTATTCAGAGCAATCCTGACCCGCAGGTGGTGGAGCAGGCCACACGCGCCCGGGACAGCGCGGCGCAGGCGGCCACCCAGGCCCAGGCCGCGGTGCAGGAGGCTGTCCAGGAAGGCGCCACAGACCCGGCAACCCTTGTGGCCACAGACCCTGCCGCCATCGTCACCATTATCCAGCAGCATCAGGAATCGCAACAGCCCGAAGGGACGCCGCCCCCGGCCCCCCCCGAGGAGGGCCCCATCTACGAGCCCCCCAGGATAGAGGTCAACGCTCCGACATTTAACGTGGATCCCGAGGACGTTAAAGAAGCGTCCCAGTGATTGGTTTTGGCGCGGGAGTTTAAAAAGGCGCCCTTCGGGGGGGGCGCCTTTTTAATTCGCGCTTACAAACCCCTCATTTCCCGGGGCGGTGCAGGGATACGAGGCCGGTGTCCCGGTCCCAGACCATGCAAAGTCCGTCCGCGAGCGCTCCGCAGGTGACCACGCAGGGCAGGCGGGAGGGAAGGTTTACCCTGTCCCCGGGCGCGAGGTCCTGGCGGCGCAGCCCCCCGTTGTTGAAAAACGCGAGGCGCGGGGTGTGGCTGTGCCCCCGGAAGAGAACCCGTTCAGGGTTTTCCTCGAAATACCGGCGGATATGGCGGTCGCCCATGTTCCCAATCATGGCCACCAAGCCCAGCTCACGGGCAAAGGGAAGGGAATGGGCGAAATCAGCGCCGTCCATGGCGCAGGTGACCGGCAGGTTTCTAAGCCAAAGCAAGGTCGCCCCGCTTACAATATCCTGGGCGCGACCCTCGTGGTTCACCAGCACATAGTAGTCGTTGTTCCCCTTAAGCGCGATAATCCGGCGCCCTTCCACCGCCTCCCTGCAGGCGTCCGCGGTTCCGGGCGCAAGGGAGTCACACACGTCCCCAAGATGCACCAGGACGGTGCAGCCAAGGTCAAAAAGAAACCGCGCGGCCAAACGAATGCTTGAGGCGTCACCGTGGCTGTCGGCCATGATGCCTATCCTGCGGTGCGCGGACATGTCTTCGACGGGGCGGGACAGGGAGCGCGGGAGTTCCTGTTTCATCGGCTCGGTTGCAGTCGTCATCCTTATCTCATGCCGGAGCAGGCTCCTTTTATTGGCCGGGCAAAGCGGCCCGGCCGCCAATCCCCAAGGAAACATGACACCACTATAAGGGCTTTCCGGCGGAAACGCAAACGCCCGCGCGCGCCCGTCAAACGCGCGCGGGGAGCGCCCTACACCCGGCCCGGCCACTCCGCGAAAACCAAATGGCACAGAAGCGCCAAGGGAACCACGGCAAGCACCGCCTTTTTTTCCCCGCAAGGCTCATGTTGTCATACACCCAGGCCGTGGCGAAAAACGGCAGCCCGTAGGCCAAAAGAATCAGCCATACATGGGGAAAACACCCGAAGGACCAGTCCCACACCAGGGCGCCCGCCAGGTTTAAAAAGGTCTCCACCCCACGCAAAACACGGCCCAGAACGCCGGGATGGAAATCCTGTTGGACACTCCCGGCACTTTTTTCCCCTTGTCCCTGGAAAGGCTCTTCAACACAATCACATCGAAACGCGCGCTGCTTCGCAAATTTTCATAGCGCTTTCACACTCGCTTCTGTCATTGCCTTTCCTCCCTTGCCGGACGCGCCCGGTGTCTTTTGCTGTTTTCTTCTCCTGTTCTCTTCCCGCGCTCCAAGCAAAAAGGGGAAAGCGCCATCCGGCGCCCTCCCCTTTTCTCCCGTCATGATGAATTCTCCGGTCTGTCTGTCCGGGCCGCTGCCCGGCGGTATTTCCGACAGCGGCCCGGGTCAGGATTCATTCCTTACCGCCTGCGGCGGACCAGAAGCGCAAGCCCGAGAAGGGCCAACAGGCCGAACACCGCCAGCGCGGGCGCGGCGTCCCCGGAGGACACGGTCCGGATGAGGCAGTCGCTGTCATCCGTTTCATCATCCGTTGTGCCGGTTGTGCCCGTGACGTTGGTCGCGCCAAAGCTGGACAGGTGCGTTGTCTCAAAGAGCACAAGGCCCGTGTCATCCACTGTGAAGCTCATGGTCTCGCGCACGTACTTGGCCGTCCCGTCGCCCCGCTCGCTCACCAGCATCTGGATGGAGCCTTTTGCCTTGGAAAGCTGGGAGAAACGCTTGAAGTAGGACGACTCGGGGTTCAGGAAGAGCGGAAGCGTAATGGCCGGAGCGTTGGCCACGCGGCCCCTCCTTCCCGCCGCCGTGTAAGGGTTGTACCGCACGGTGGCGCCGTTGTAGGCGCCGCCCTGCATGGTGAATTCCAGCGAGACGCCGCTGGCGAAGGCATCGCCGCCAAAGGTGTAGTAGCTGAAGTGGGCGGTGAGCTTGTCGCCCGGCGTGAGCGTGACCGGATTGGCGGGCACCGTGTAGGTGTCCTTTGTCGCGTTGTAGCCCATGGCGTTGGTGCCCGGGGTTTGTGTTTCCTCATAATAGTAGTCATCCACATACAGAAGGTCCGGAGGCAGGGGCGGAATGGAGATAGTGACATTCTGCTCCACACCGTCCGCGTCCGGCAGCGTGACATCGAAGGTCGCGCCCTGGATGGGGTAGAATTCCAGTTTGCCCAGGGTTTCGAACTTCACGTCCTCGTTGCCATAATAATCCGACCGGAGGTCACGCACCGCCTGGGGCAGGGCGGCCGCAAAGTTGGTGGCGCTGGCGAACACCGTGAAGTTGACGGTGTAATGGTCCACCAGGGTCGCGCCGTCATAGACCAGGAAGCGCACCACGTGGGTGGTGTCGCCGGGTTTCGGCCTGTCGGCGAGCGCCTGGGTTTCGGGTCCGCCCAGATTCCAGTCGTAGGAGTAATTCCTGAAAGGCTCGCCCTGCTTGTTCGTGCCTGTGTACCCCTCGGCCGGAACAACGGCGCCCGCGTTTACAACATTCACCACAGGCGGCCAGGCCTGGAAGTTGAGGGCCCGGAACTGCAGGTTGAATCCGTTGGCGTCTTTGGTGTGCTTGAACTGCACCCGGCGCGCCGCGGGATCAAAGGCCGCGTCCGCCACCAGAAGCGCGGTGATATCCGTGTCCGTGCTCAGGTCAATTTCCCCGTCCTGGGTGGTGGGATGCGTCCAGACATAGGGCTTGTAGTCTTTGGCCAGTATCCGGAGGAAATATTTGCCCGCCTTGAGGGTGATGGTCAAGGGATCCGCCGTGCTCTGGGCGGTCACGACAGCCTTGTTGGTTGTGGCGTCAAAGACCGTGTACCCGTACACGTCATTGGCAACATAATCGCCCGCCATGTCAACAGTGAGCACATGGGCCTGGTCCACCGGGGTAAGGGTTCCCATAACGAAGTTCTTGGTAATCTGCGCCGCGTTGACATCAATGCGCGCCTCCGCCATGTAAGGCAGGTAAACAGGAGGCACTGTGGTGTCCACCGCGGTCAGCCGGATGCCGTAGGACCTCCAGGGCACGCCAAGGAACTGGTACGTGCCTGCAGCGGCCACAAATGTCTTCACCGCCGGAGAGAAGGGCGACATATCGGCGGCGTTTAAAAGCTCCACCGCCACGTCGGTCGCCGGGTTGGGAATGTAGGTGGCGGAAATGCCGGTAACCGTGCCGGAAACCGTTGCGGTGCCAATCACCTGGGTCCTGAGGCTGCCCATGTACTTCTTGTCCACATCCAGGGCCGTCTGCACGGTAACCACCGCGGAGCCGGGATTTTCCGCCGTCACGTTGAAGAGGTTGTCAGTATCCGTGGCGTTGTGATCTATCACGCTCTTGCCTGCCGTGACCGGAGTTTCGGCGGCGGTGATGGTGAGCGGTCCCGCAGTTCCCCGCGCGCGCATCCTGTACCCTCCTCCGCCCGCGGTAAAGACCGGCGGAATGGAATTGCCCGCCAAATCCTCAGCCACGAGCCGGATGGGCACGTACACGTCAAAGGTCGCCTGGCTGCTGCCCGCGCCGTCCGTCACGGTCACGGTGTACTTGCCCGCGAAATTCCCTGTGTCCGGGGCGTTGAACTGGAAGGTCCGGCTGTTCGACACAGGCGTGTAGGGCACCGGGCCGGCCACTGTCCAGTTGTACACTCCATCGCCGCCCAGAGCCGTGTAAATGCCCGGGGAAGAGCCTGCGGGAACGGTGATGGGCTGGGCCGGGGCGTTCTGGATAGTCACCGCGCCATAGACGTTGAAGGTGGAGGTGTCCACCACGCCAAGGCCGGTGTCCGTGGCCGTGACCGTCACCGCAACCGCCGGAGCCGTGACAGCCACCGTGGGCGCGGTGAAGAGCCCGGTCGTGGCGTTGATGGCGCCCTTGCTGGCGGTCCATGTCACCGTTCCGGAGCCGCCCACGGTGTTGAAGTCGTGGGACGCTGAGGATTTAATGGCGTTGATTTTGTTGGAGATGCCGAAGGAGACCACGTTGAGGTAGATAACCGCCCTGTGGACCGGAGTGTAGCCCTGGTTGTCCTCCACCGTGAGGGTGACGACCTGGTCCAGAGCAGCCACATTGGCGGTAAAAATTTTCTGGGCGGGACTGGCGCCCGCGGTGAGCGTTCCCACGTTGGGGTTGAGCGTCCAGGTGTAGCCCGCGCCGGATCCGCCGGCCGCGGTGATGGGCACCGTGTTGCTGCCCGCGATTTTCGGCACGTTGACGGTGTAACCCGTGCCGGTCTGGCCGCTTGCGGTGAGGGTGACAGCGGGCTGATAGATGACAGTGCGGGGGTCGGAGGTGGAAAGGTTGCCCGCGTTGTCCAGGCCCCGGGCCAGTATGATGTTCGCGCCCTGGACAAGGTTGACCGCGAGGTTCCAGTTGTTGCCGTTTCTGTTGGCCTGTGCCCAGGCGCCGTTGTTGATGGAGACTTCCGCCTTGTTCACGCCCGAGCCCGCGTCCGTGACAGTGCCGCTCACTGTGTAGGCGGGAGCGGTCACACCGGAAAGGGTGTCCGCCGGGACGATGATTCCCCCGTCGGGCTCGGTGGTGTCCGCAGTGAATGCCGTGGTGTTGTTGTAGGCGGCCATGGTGTTGCCCAGGATGTCCTTGCCGCCGGTGGCGGTGAGCGCCTGGACGCCGTTGACTCCGGCCACGACAATGGTGCCCTGCCACGTGGCGGCCCCGGTCCACCCGCCCGCGACATTGTTCCCCCCGCCCCATTGCACGGTGAGGGGCACGGTCTGGTCCATGGTCTCGTTGAACGTCAGGGTGGCCGTGATGTTTCCAGCCTTGTAATAGGTTGTTTGCGGGGCCAGTGTGAGGTTGGTGACAGAAGGCCCGGTTGTGTCTTTGGTGATGATTGGCCCGGCTGAGATGATGCCCACGTTGCCTGCGGCGTCCGTCACCCGGACATGGACAGGGTTCGCCCCTTCGCCGAGGGTGAGGTTGACGCCCCAGTCCGCCGTGGTGGCGGTGGGGGTAAGCATGGCGGCCTCGTAGGCGGCGTTGCCGTCCCTGCTCACCTGAACCTCGGCCACCGCGCTGCCGGTGCCGTCGGCTGTGCCGGTGACGAGGAAGGCGCCTGTGTTAACGGTGACCGCGCCGGGGGGCGCCGTGACGGTGTAGGTGGGGGGGGTGTTATCAATGATGATGTTTTTGTTGCCGCCCAGAGACCCTCCCGCGCCCGGGGCGGGCAGGGTGAGAACGGCCGCAAGCCCTGTGTCTGTGCTGGTAATGCCGCCGTCATTGAGCGCCAGGGAGTTGGTCGCGGCGTAGTCGAGATCGGCGCTGGTGTCGCCGCTGGCAACGGTGTAGCTGAAATTCAGCGTATCGTTGCCGGTCATGCCGGTGTAATTCAGCACGGTGGTTCCGGCCCCGGTCTGGAGGGTCAACTGGGGCGTGCCGGTGACGGTGACGTTCTGGTTGAACTGCACCGTCACAGGAATCGCCTCTCCGGACTTGTACGCGCCGTTGGCCTTGGTGGAGGACACATTGGTCACGGCCGGCGCGTCAACCACAGTGACGGTGCCGTTGGTAACCTGCGCCTGTTGTCCAGCGCCTGGGGCGTTGACAAAAATTGTGAGCGGTGTGGCGCCCAGCGCCGCATTGGACTTCACGGAAAAATTCAGCGTGACAAGGTTAGTCGGCAGCGTGTTGGGCCATTGGACGTCCGTGTCCACCCATGCCATTGCGACCTTTTTATCAGTTGTCGCATCGCCGTCCGCATCGCTGGAGTCAGCGCTGTCGGTTGGCGTGACCTTGGTTCCTCCCTCGTTGAGAAAGTTGGAGTGGGAATTATAGGTCAAAATATTGGAATTGTAATGGACGGCAAAACCAATACCTGTTGTCTGTGCTCCGTCATCCTGGTTGTAGGTCAGGATTACATCAAAACTTGTGCCTTTTGCTTTAGTTTGTGTAGCCGGAGAAACGGCAACACGTTGGATGCTTGCCGCAAATGCCGTCGTGGCAAATGCGGAGGCAGTAATTAAAGCCACTGCCAAGAAAACAAATTTCAAAGGAATTTTTGACGTTGTTTTTACCATTACCCTTTTCTCCCTATTAAGTGTTTGCCTTGATTTTGGAAAAAACAGAACCTTTGCCTTTGTTAATCATTGTCCTTTTGCCACTGGAAGAACGAGCTTGTTAGCGATGGAACCATATCCTTCCGCAGCTTTCACAACTTCTGGAGTCAATTCCACCTCGCCCTCTTTGGTTTCTTTGACTCGAAATTTTAGAACCGCTAAATCTTTTGGCAACTCTGTTCCGGGCCAGCTTTTGGCGATGCTCACCCAGCCAAGGCTGATATAACCTGTTTTCGCCCCTTCCTCGCTATTGCCAAGTGTGGGCTGAACAACCACGTCACCACCGACAAAAAAATTGTCATATCCTTCGAAAATAAGCTCTTCCTGGCTAAAATGGACTTTGAGAGCAGCCCCGGTCAACTGGTTGTTGCCATCTGTAGCATCATAGACCACTTGAACCTCAAGGGTTTGTCCTGGGACTGCTTCAACAGCGTTTGTTTTTAAGGAAACCACAATGTCCCCTGCAAATGCCGCGCCGCTGAATACAAGCATCAGCGCTGTTGCAAGGACGGGTATCCCGAGCGATGCCAAATTAAAGTTCGGCTTTTTCATGGCAATCCTCCAAAAAGGCCCCTGGAGGCGCGCTCCAGGGGCCTGCGGTGGCGCGCAAGGATTACGGCATCAGCGCGTCAAGGTAGGTCTTAACGGCATCCTCGGTTTTCCGGGTTCCAGTCGTGTCAAACAGATTGGCTGACCAGCCCGGGCCCATGATGCCAAGCTGCGTGTACAACTGATACCTCACAATCAGGACACCGTCCGTCATTGCGTCATTGTCTCCGTCTCCATCAACGTCCGTGATGAAAGCGGCGGCGCCATTGTCCAGGAATGGTTTCACGAGGTTTTCCGTATTCCGCGTACCGGACAGTCCAAACAGGTTGGCGGACCAGCCTGGACCCATGATGCCAAGCTGGTTGTAGAGCATGTAGCGGACCGCCATAACACCGTCTGTCATGGAATCCGCATCCCCGTCGCCGTCAACGTCCATGTTCCAGTTCTGAACATGCACGGTCCCGCCCTGGCCGGTGAAGGCGTAGCCAGCGCCCGTCACATTGCTCGTGATGTTGAGCGCAGTGTTGCCATTGAAGGCGTTTTTAATACGGAAGCCAATCTTCACAAGGTCCACTGGCAGAGTTCCGCCGGGCCACGCCACACTCGAATCCACCCAGGACATCACGACTTCCTTGTCCGTGGAAGGATCGCCGTCATCCTGCTGCTCGGTATCCCTCAGAGTCGGCCTGACCTTGACGCCGCCCACCTCAAGGTAATCGCTGTAGCCCATATACTCGAGCTTCGTCGAGTCGAAGTGGACGTAGAAGCCTATGCCGGTAGAGGCGTTGTTGGCGTCGGAGGTCGTGTATCTGACAGTCACCGTAACGGTCGAGCCGACCGCGGCGGCGGAATCCGCCGGATTTACGCTCACAATCTGATACGCTCCGACAATCCGGTTGTCAGTTGCAGGGTTGTACCCTGGCAGGCCGGTGGGCGTCTGCACCGTCGGATCGGTCCCGTTCTGGTACTCCACCGAGTTCTTGTAGCCGTCGCTGTCCGTGTCGGCGTTCGGGTCGCAGTTGCCGCCGCAGTAGAGCGCTTCCCACCAATCCGGCAGGCCGTCCGCGTCGGTGTCCGGATCGCCCAGGGTGATGTCTTTGCCCGTGAGGGCCGCGTTGCTCACAACCACGTCGCTTGAATGCAGGCCCTGGGCCTCCCAGGTGTCCTTGCCGTTGGACGCGGTGTCAATCCATGCGTAAATTTTAAAGGTTCCGGCGGGAAGCCCGGTGCTGTTGGAACTGTCAAACAAGTACGCCTTGCTGGTGGCGCCCTGGGTCCAGGAGTACTGGATTTCCCGCGCGGGAGTAACCAGGTCTGTGGCGCGGTAGGCCGCCACGTGCAGCGTCCCAACCTGCGGGCCGGTGTAGCTCACTGTGCCCGCCACGTTGTATGTGGGCTCCGAAACCACCTGAAGGCCGGAAAGCGTCACCGGCAGCGTCACCGTATGCACGGGAAACGCGGCGTTCAGGTTATACCAGTTCGGATCGTTTTTGTCCACCGCGCCCACCAGAACCGGCACAGGCTCTTTCTGGTCCCCGGCGCCCATGGCCCGGTCCGTGGTAACGGGTGTGCCGGTGGAGTCCAGGCCGTAGCCCGCCAGCGGGTTCCAAAGATAGGTCTGGGTGAGCTTGAACCCGAACAGGCTGTTGATAGGAGCGTCGCTCTTGACTTTGAATTTCACCGTGAAGAGTTCGGCGGCCCCGCTGTTGGTATAGGGAGCGCCGCCCGTGGTGGTGTTGATGGCGGCTCCGGAAAAGAGAATCTTGCCCGCCTCGGTGGCGCTGTTTTCCCGGTTGGTCGGGTAGTTGGTGTACTGGCCGTGGGTGAAAGTGAAGGGGAAGGTGGTGATGATTTCCCCTGGAACTGTCGGCGTGCCGTCGGTGCCGGTGGCCGGGGCTGTGAGGAGCGTGGGGCTGTATTCCAGCGTAAACGCGCAGCCCGCGACGCCCGCCATGTTGTCCACGGCGATGTTGAGGTAGAGGTCGCTCCCCTGGGTGTACTGGGTGGCCACGGTGTTGCCGTCCGTGGTTGCCTCCAGACTCAGGGTGTAGTTGGCGGCGTTGGCGGCGCCGGACATGCCCAGCGTCAAAAGGGCCGCCGCGAGCAAAACAGCGGGAAAGCGCTTCTGCATCATGGGTTCCTCCGCGTGATCGAAATGGGTTGTATATTGAAGAAGTGTGTTTCCGTTAAAAAAACAAACGGGCCTCCCTTCCAATGGAAGGGCGCATGGCGCTCTATGCAAGGCCGCGCGTTGTTTGTCAGGATTTTTCTCCTGGCGGCGCGGGCCAGGGGTCACGCGGTTTCCGGCGGCGGACGTGGAGGGGAGAGGGGCTCCGAGGAAAAGAGGCTTGCGGGTTCTGTTGGCCGGCCCAAAGGAGCCAGGGCGGCGGCGGCGTCCCAGGCCGGGCCGGAGCAGGCCGCAAGCAGGGACTGCGCCGGATTGGCGGCCTTCGGGGGGTCCGGGGCTTTGAACGAGGCGCTGATGCCCGCGGCGGTTCGAAGTGTCGCCACAAGGCGGGCGTAGGCCGGGGCAAAAAGGGAGGCGTCCCCGGCGGCGCCGGAAAAGTCCCGCACACCAAGAATGGCTTCGGCCAGCGCCCCCGCGTCGTCCGGGCGCGCGCGTTCCAGGCCGGGAAGGCCGGACATGCCCGCCGCGAATACAAACGCGAGGATGATGGAGAGACCCTTTTTGGCCATTGCGGAACCTTTCATGGCGCGCCGCCCGCGGAAGACCCCCAGGCATCCCCAGGGCGCGCCCGTGCCCTGAGGCCCAAAAGACATTTGGTCTTACTAATATCAGAACGGAACGCCCCATGTCAACGAAATTGAAAGCGCCGCGGCGCGCTTCACAGCCCGGCCCCCGGCAAAAAACCCTTCCACGCCCCAAAAGGGAGCGTTGACACCCCGGCCCGCCTACGGTAGAGGCTATCCCCGGACAAAACAGGACGCGCCGTCCGGCGAAAGGGAGACGAACATTGGAGGCGGAGGAGCAAGCACAGATCGGGCATTCCATCGCGGATGTTGTCAAAGCCCTGCCAAGGGCAAAGGGACGGGTGCCTGTCTCGGGCCTTTCAGGCTCGGACCGCGCCTTTTTTATCACGGAACTCGCCCGCCGTCTGGAGCGCCCCCTCCTGGTTGTAACACCCTCCGACCACGAGGCCCGGGACTTTCTCTCGGCCATCGAGGTCTTTTCCTCCGGCCACAGCGCCCCGCGTCCCCTTATCCATTTTCCCCATTACCATCTTTTGCCCTTTAAGGAGACCGCTTACCACGCGGAAACCGCCAGCGCCCGCCTCTCCGCCCTGTACCGCATGGCCGGGGGAGGCGCTCCCGCCACTGTGGTGTGCGCGGCCCAGGCCCTCATGCCCAGAACCATTCCGCGGAGCGTGCTGTTCGCCTCCGCGGAATTGATCATGGAAGGGGAGGAGACCGACCGCGAGCGCCTGCTTGTGAGTCTCGTAAGCCGCGGCTACCAGCCCGGCCTGATTGTCGAGGGACCGGGCGGGTTCTCCGTCCGGGGCGGCATTCTCGACGTGTTCCCTCCCGGCCGCGCCGAGCCTTTGCGGATCGAATTTTTCGGCGACACGGTGGAATCCATCCGGCGTTTTTCCCCGGCGAACCAGAGAACAACGGGAAAGCTCTCCGAGGCGGTTCTGTTGCCAGCCAGCGAGGCGGTGGTGGAGCAGGAGGCGCTTCCCGGATTTGTGTACCGGGTGCGGGAGCAGGCGGCGCGGCTGGGGGTTAAGGCGTCCCGGGCGCGGGAGACGGCGGAGGAGCTGAAGGAAAACCACCGTTTTCCGGGCCACGACAGCTTTTTGCCTCTTTTGTATGAGGAATGCGGGTCAGTGTTTGATTATCTGCCCCCGGGCGTTCTGTGCGTGGTGGCGGATCCCGCGCGGGTCCGGCGGGAGATGGAGGAGCACGCGCGGCTCTTGGCGGATAATTATTTCAAGGTGAGGTCCGAGGGGCGGCTGTGTCTTGCGCCCGAAACGACACATTTGACACCGGAGAGGGCCTGGGAGGAGATTCTCGCCCTGCGTCCGGTGACCCTGGACGTGTTGCCTGTGCGCCGTCCCGGAGAGGCGGAGGGGGTGACGGAGGAGCCAGGGGGCTTTCATTTCGCGGTTCTTGACAACTCGGCGCTCCGCCAGGCCCTTTCCGGGGTCCAGAACCCGGATATGCCTTTCGCCCCCCTTGCGGAATGGGTCGAGGGCTGCCGTCAAAAAAATCTCGCGGTGGTTGTCGCGGGCAATTCCAAGACCAGGGCCGGGCAGATCGGGCGGATTCTCGCCCATTACGGGCTGGCCTCGTCCCGCGCCTCCCGCTGGCCTTCCGTGACGGGCGCAAAAGGCGGCGTTTTTATGGTCCCGAGCCAGCTTTCCTCGGGCTTTGTCTGGGAGGCGGAAGGGCTTGCCGTTGTCACCGACAAGGAGATTTTCGGGACCACCCGGCGGCGCGCCCAGGCAGGCCAGCGGCCCAGAACCGACCTCCTGGACCTTGCCGAGCTCAAACAGGGCGACCACGTGGTCCACGTGGACCACGGCATCGGCCGGTTCGAGGGTCTGCACAAGATGGACGTGGCCGGAGTGCCGGGGGATTTTCTCCTAATTGTGTACAAGGACGGGGACAGGCTTTACCTGCCTGTGGACAGGACCAACCTGGTGCAGAAGTACCAGGGGATGGAAAGCATCAACCCTGCCCTGGACAAGCTGGGCGGAAAGACCTGGGAGCGGGTCAAAAGCAAAGTCAAGCAGTCGGTGGAGGTTATCGCCGGGGAGCTTCTGGAGCTTTACGCCAAAAGGGCGGTGCGGGAAGGGCACGCCTACAGCCCGGCGGACAGCTATTTCAGGGACTTCGAGGAGGCGTTCGAGTACGAGGAGACTCCTGACCAGTCGCGGGCCATCGAGGACGTGCTTCTGGACATGGAGCGGTCCCAGCCCATGGACCGGCTGGTGTGCGGGGACGTGGGGTACGGGAAGACCGAGGTGGCGCTCCGGGCCGCGTTCAAGGCGGTATCGGACGCGAAGCAGGTGGCGCTGCTCGCGCCCACCACCATTTTGGTGGAGCAGCATTACGAGACATTCAAGAAAAGGTTTGCCAGGTATCCCATCGAGGTGGCGTGCCTGAACCGGTTCCGTTCCGCGCGGGAGCAGACGAAAATCATCGAGGGGCTTAAGGAAGGGCGGGTGGACCTGGTGGTGGGCACGCACCGGCTTTTATCCAAGGATGTGGCCTTCAAAGACCTTGGCCTCATCATCGTGGACGAGGAGCAGCGTTTCGGCGTGCGGCACAAGGAGCGGCTCAAGGGACTGCGGGCCACAGTGGACGTGCTGGCGCTCACGGCCACCCCCATTCCCCGGACCCTGCACATGTCCCTTGCCGGAATACGGGACATCTCGGTCATCACCACGCCGCCCGAGCAGAGGCGCCCCATCACCACCTGCATCTCGCCCTTTGACGAGGCCCTGGCCGCGGAGGCCGTGCGCAGGGAGCTTGCGCGGGGAGGGCAGGTGTATTTTGTCCACAACAGCGTGGAAACCATCTGGAGCATGGCCAGAAGACTTCAGGACCTTGTTCCCGAGGCGCGGATAGGGGTGGGGCACGGGCAGCTTTCGGAAGAGGAGCTGGAGCGTGTGATGATGCGCTTTGTCAAGCGCGAGCTGGACATGCTGGTCTGCACCACCATCATCGAGTCGGGCCTGGACATTCCCGCGGCAAACACCATTTTGGTGAACCGGGCCGACCGGTTCGGCCTGGCCCAGATCTACCAGCTCCGGGGCCGCGTGGGGCGCGGGGACGAGCAGGCGTTCGCCTATCTCTTCATTCCGGACGAGTCGGTGCTCACCCGGGACGCCCAGCGGCGGCTCAAGGTGCTGATGGAGCACAGCGACCTGGGAGCGGGATTCCAGCTTGCCATGAGCGACCTGCAAATCCGGGGGGGCGGCACCATTTTGGGCCCGTCCCAGTCCGGCCATGTGGCCGCCGTGGGGTACGAGATGTATCTCACGCTCATGGAGGAGGCAATGGCGCGCCTCAAGGGCGAGGAGGTGGCGGCGCCCCTGGAGCCGGAAATCACGGTGGATTTCGCCGCGCTCTTTCCTGAAGCCTATATTCCGGACACGGACCAGCGGCTTCTTGCCTACCGGCGTCTTGCCAGGTGCAGGGAAATCGCCGCCATTTCCCAGTTTAGGGAGGAGCTTATGGACAGGTATGGAAAGCCGCCTGACGAGGCCAGCCAGCTTCTTTACAAAGTCATGCTCAAGTGTATGTGCAGGCCGGCGGGGGTGAAGCGGCTGGAGATGCAAAAGAAGACGCTTCAGGTCTGGCCGTCCGGAGAGCACATGAAACATCCACAGGAGCTTCTCAAAATGGTGGGGGAGAACCGGGAGCGGATGCGCCTTGGGGGGGACGGGGCGGCGCGTGTTGTCCTGACAGGGGAGAGCGTGGAGGCGAGGGTGAGGCAGGTCAAAAACGTCTTGAAAGAAATGACGCGCCGTGTTAACGGGTAACCTTTGGAAGATAAGGAAGATACGTCCGGGTCAATCTTTAGGGGGGGGGGGTTCCGGGCGGGAAAGGGAGGCCGCCGGAAAAAGAATTTTCCGGTGTGCCGCGTCCCCTTTTTTGTTTGAGACCGGCAAAACACCATTCGGACACAACCGTGAGCCAGACTGTTTTGCGAAACGCCTGCCGCAGGAGGAAAAGAGACCCTCTGTTTTGGGCCGCCTTGCGGAAAACAGCCCGGCGCGCCCCTGCCGTATTGGCGGTGGCGTTGTTCTTGGGCGGCGCGGGCTGCGATAAACCGGATTCCTCCCTGGCGCCGGAAATCGTGGCCAAGGTCGGGGAAACGACCCTGACAGCCGCGGACTTCAACGCGGCCTTCACCATTGCCTCGGCCGCCCTTCCCGCGGGCGACATCGCGGACCCTGAGGGGCGAAAGAAGGCGCGCAGGGATTTTCTCGAGCAGACCATCGAGGAGATGATTGTGCTGGAGCGGGGCAGGGAGCTGGGGATCAAGCTTTCCCCGGCGGAGATTCAAAAAGCCCTTGCCGACATCCGGCAGGATTATCCGGAGGACAGTTTTGAAAAAATGTTTGAAGAGCAGGCCATTGCTTACGATGTGTGGCTTGGGGCGCTCAAGCGCCGGATTTTGATACAAAAAATAGTGGACCGGGACATGCCCGCCGTGCGTGTTTCGGATGAGGAGGTGCGGCAGTACGCCCTTGAAAATCCGGAGATGGAATCCGTGGAGGAGGGCGCGCCGGACGATCCCGAGCTTGAGGCGCTTGAGAAGGAAGTGGAGACGCTGCCTCCCGGGGAGATGGCGGAAGGGGAGGAGGAACCGGCAGGGACGCCGCTTGCGTCCGGGGAGGCCGCCGCTCTTTCAGACGCTCAGGACTATTCAGAGGCCGCCTCCCTGACAGAGGCGGAAATGGAAAGGCTAAGGGAAATCTACGCTCCCCTTGCCCTGCGCGAAAAAACCGACCTTGCTTATCAAAAATGGTTCGCGGGCCTTAAGACGCGCTACACCATTTTCATCAACTGGGAAGCTATCAAATGACGCCAGGAAAACGGAACACACGTTTCGCCCGTGAGCCAGGGCCGGAAAAAGAGCGCCCCGGATGTTTTAAAAAGCGCGTCCTGGCGGGTTTTCTGTCCGCCGTCTGGACGGCGGCCGCGCTGTTCGCGGTGTGCGCGGTCCCGGGCGCCGCGCGGGCCGAAACGGTGGACCGTATCATTGCTGTGGTGAACAGCGATGTCATCATGCTTTCGGAGCTGGAAGAGATACTCAAGCCTGTTTACGCGAAGGTGGAGAAATCCAGCTACAGCGAAGGGGAAAAGGCGGAAGCCCGGGCGAAACTCAGGGAAAACGTGTTGCAGGAGCTTGTGGAGCGGAAGCTCGCGGACCAGGAGATCAAGCGTCTTGGAGTCAAGGTGGAAGAGGCGGAGGTGGACGCGGCCATCGAGCGGACCAAGACAGAGCGCGGCTGGAGCCAGGAGGATTTGCAGAAGGCGCTTGCCGCGGAAGGACTTGACGTGGCGGGAATGCGCGGGCAGATGAAGGAACAGATGCTGAGAGCCAAGCTGGTGCAGCTTGCGGTGAGCTCCCGGATTGTTGTGACGGACGAGGATGTGGCGCGCTATATTCAGGAGCACAGCGGGGAGCAGCCGGGGGACAAAACCTATCATCTTCACAATTTGGTGATGACAGTCCCGGGGGGTTCCGGAGCGAAGGAAAAAGAGCTTGTCCGGGGCCGCCTCGAGCGTATCCGGGAAAGGGTCAACGCGGGAGAGCCGTTTCCAGAGGTCCAGGCGCGTCTTTCCGTGGCCGGCCTTCAGGACGGCGGCGGAGACCTGGGGCCTTTCGAGGCCGGGGAGCTTACCTCCAGCCTGCAGGAAGTGGTGAAAGACCTTGCGCCGGGCAAGTGCGGACCGGTGATGGAGGCCGAAGGGGGCTATCAGATTATCTGGCTTGAGAGCGTTAAAGCCGCCGAAGGCGCACCACCTCCCGCGGAGGCCAAGGACAATGCGGAGCGCGAGGTGTATAAGGAAATTGTCAACAAACGGTACGCGGAATGGCTCGAAGGTCTCAAGAAGCGGGCGTATATCCGGATAATGCGCTGACAGGGGGGAAGGGCAATGGAAGAAGCGCCTAAAAGGAGCGCCCAAAGCTTTGGGGCCTATCTCCGTGACTTCAGAGTTCAAAAGGGTATTGACCTTGCGTCGGTGAGCAAGATTACCCGGATATCCGAGGGCACGCTTATGATGCTGGAGGAGGAGCAGCAGGACCGCTTCCCTCCGGACGTTTTTGTGTTCGGCTTTCTGCGCGCTTACGCCAAGGCCATAGGGGCGGACGACAATGAGGCGGTGGCCCTGTTCCGCAGGAGCCGGGGCATGCGGGAGCCTGTAAGGCTGTGGGTGCCCGAGGAGGACACCGGGGGAGGGGCAAACCGTCTGAAAATTGTCCTGGCAGTGCTGATCCTTCTCGCGCTCATCGCGGGCACCGCCATCGTCGTCATGCCCGGAGACAGAGACCCGGCGGTGCCGCCCGTGGCCATGCGGGTCCCTGCCATGGAGACGCCGGATTACTCCAAGGACAAGCGCGTTGTCCCCAACACCGGCAAAACCATGCTTCTCAAGATGGTGGCAATTGAAAATGTCCGGATTAAGGGGGGGGTGGACGCCCAGGAAATGGCCGAATACAAGCTCTTGCCCGGTGACAGCCTGGAATTCGAGGGCAGGAGCCGGTTCCATTTCCTGGTGGATCCCGCCTCCGGTGTCCGTGTGGAATACAATGGAGCGCCGATGGTCCTTTCCGCAAAGGGAAGCCAGCCCGGAGTCATCATGCTCCCATGAGAGGATCCGGGCATGCAAAGCGACCGCGCAAAAGTCATTACCGAGACCGCCCGCCGCTTGCTGCGCCGGGGCGCAACACCACATCTTCGTAAAATCCTTGATAAAACCCACGCCGCAGACCTGGGGGTCGTCTTCCGGCATCTTCCTCCCGGAGACAGGAAGGTGCTTTTTGGCCTTCTGGATGATCCCGCCAAAAAAGGCACCATTCTAAGCGACCTGGATGACGACGCGCTCCTCGCTCTCCTGGAGGAGGTGCCTGTGGCGGACATCGTGGGCATCTTAGACCGCATGCCCACCGATGACGTGGCCGACCTTATCGGACGCCTGCCTGAAGACCTTTCCCGCGAAATCCTCAAAAAAATGCCCCGAAAGGGGTCTCTTGAAATCGAGGGCCTGCTCCGCTACGACGACGAGACAGCGGGCGGCATCATGGTGCCCGACTTCGTGGCGGTGCGCGCCGAGACCACGGCCCGGGAAGCCATCGAGTCGCTCCAGAAGGAGCACATCAACGTCGAGATGCCCTTTTACCTCTATGTGGTGGATGAAAACGGACGCCTCGTGGGGGTAAGCAGCCTGCGCCAGCTTGTGGTGGTGCCTTCCGACACCCCTATCCGCAATTTCATGAACACCGATGTTGTCTCGGTGCGGGCCGACATGGACCAGGAGGAGGTGGCCCGCATAGTCGCCCGGTACGACATCCTGGCCGTGCCCGTGGTGGACGAGAGCAACCGTCTGGTGGGTATCGTCACAGTGGATGACGTGATTGACATCATCCGCGAGGAGGCCACCGAGGATATCCTCAAAATGGCCGGCGTGGGCGACGAGTTTGTTGAAACACAATCTGTGGCCAACAGCACCCGAATTCGTCTGCCATGGCTTTTCGCAAGCTGCATGGGCGGTGTTTTCGCTTTTTTTATTATCGGCGTTTTTGAAAACACCCTTGAAAAATTCACCTATCTGGCAGCGTTCATTCCCGTCATCATGGGCATGGGCGGCAATGTGGGAACCCAATCCTCGACCATTGTCGTGCGCGGGCTTGCCATGGGCCGCTTCCAGGTGAGGGATTTATGGCGGGTAATAGGCAAGGAAGTGGCGGTGGGCGTAATTTTAGGCTGCTTTTACGGGCTCGTTGTAGGATCTGTGGCCCATTTCAACTATGGAGGCTGGGCCTTGGGACTGTCGGTCTCTTTGGCGGTGCTGTCCTCCATGTCTCTTGCCGCGTTTGTGGGTTCCATGTTTCCAATGCTGTTCGCGCGGTTTAACATTGACCCGGCGGTCGCGACAGGTCCATTCGTCACCACGTCCATAGACATATTAAGCGTGTTTTTATATTTTCAAATCGCAACATTTCTCCTGCGTCTTTAACACCATGTCCAGCCACGCCGCCCAGGCCATCCTGCTTGGAATCCAGGAAACAGGGGAACACGACCTGCTGGTCACCTATTTTACAAGGCCCGGGGGAAAACTCCGCGTCCTCGCGAAAAACGCCCGGCTGAGCAAAAAGAGGTTCGGCGGCGCCTTGGACCTTTTCATCTCCGGGGAGATTGTCTTCACCTACGGGAGGCGGGGCGCCATCCCCATCCTGAAGGAGGCCCTTGCCCGGGAGCACCACGCGGGAATCCGGGGCGACATCTCCCGCACCGCCCACGCCGCTTACTGGACAGAGCTTGTGTCCCTGTACATGGAGGAGGGCGAGCCCCAGGAGGAATGCCACGACCTTTTGGCCTCCTCGCTTTTGGACCTTCATCTGGGCACCCCCCCGGAACAGCCCCACCTGCTCTTTCAGGCCCGGTTCGCGTGTCTCGCCGGATTCCGTCCCAACCTCGGCTCCTGCCTCAAATGCGGCGCGCCTCCCGGCGGCATGGCAAAAGGCGCCATCGGATTTGACATCAAGGGTGGAGGAATCGTGTGCCCCGCGTGCGCTGGACCAGGGCAAAACGCCCGGCTCGGGCTGGGCACGGTGCGGCAGCTTGCCTGGGTGATGGAAAGGGACCTTGGCCATGCGCGCCGCGCCCGGTTTTCCAAACAAGCCGCCTGGACGGCGGGAGGCGTGTTTGAGGCGTTTCTTCCCTACCATTTGGGAATCGAGCCCAGAAGCCTCCGGTTTCTGCGGGAAACACGCCGTTTGGGGCTTTTGGATTCCATGCCTGGACTGTCCGCGCGCTTTGCGCAATCCCGTTTGAATCAACAAGGAGACAACCCATGAGGACCGCCCCGTTGGACGCGCCCCATAACCTCTCGGAAACCCTTGCCAAAGGGCCGGTGGAGGCATCGGCTCCCTGCCGGGCCGACATGGGCGGGACAGTGGACCTTCCCGCGTTTCATTACGCCCTGCGCCACGCGCGGCCCGTGACGTTCAACATGGCGCTTAACCTGCGCACCCGGGTACGGATTTCCGCATGGACACCCGGCATGGTCAGGGTCTCGTCCAAAGGCTTTGAACCCTGCGAACACCCGCTGGACGCCCTCCCCTTCCGCCATCCTCTGGGGCTTGTATTTTCCGTGGCCTCCTGGTTCCGGGCCTCCGGAGCGCATATTGAAATCGAGAGCGCCTCTCCTCCCAAAAGCGCCCTGGGGGGTTCCTCCGCAGCGGCCGCGGCTATTATCGGGGCGTTCTCCCGGGCCTTTTCCCGCGCGGGAGCGGAGCTTATGTCCCGGAAAACCATCGTGGTTTTGGCCCATGCGCTGGAGAGCGTGTGCGCGGGTGTGCCGTGCGGCATGCAGGACCATCTTGCGGCGGCCTACGGGGGGGTCAACGCCTGGGAATGGCCCGCGGATCCGGAGGGGCCCCCCTTTGAGAGGCGCGTGCTTTTGCCCGTGAAAGACCATCCATGGCTCAATGAGCGTTTTGTTCTTGCGTTTTGCGGCAGGCAGCACGCTTCAGCGGATGTGAACGGGATCTGGGTATCCAGGTTTCTTGAAGGAAAAGACAGAGACCTCTGGACGCGCATGTGCGGGCTTTCCAGACGTTTTTGCGGGGCTGTGGAGGCGCGCGCCACGGCGGAGGCTGTTTCGGTCATGGAAGAGGAGCTTGGGCTGCGGCGGGAGATGACGCCGGAAGTGCTGGACCCGGCCATGCGCCTTGTGATTGACGCGGCAAGAAGGGAAGGCTGCGGGGCGCGCTTTACGGGAGCGGGCGGGGGCGGCTGCGTGTGGGCGCTGGGAGAGCCGGAGGCTGTGCGGAGAACGCGGTCGGCCTGGGCGGGTCTTTTGGCGGATATATCAGAGGGCGGGCTTCTGGAAGCGTCTGTGGACGGGGAGGGACTTGCCTATTAAATTCCATGTCCGGATTATCTCTGTTTTTTGCGTAGATAATGCCTGTGCCATAGTCCTGGGGTTGAAACCCTGGAATCAATGCTTGGCTGCATAAATCCTACCCTGATGAGGTAATTGCAAAATGAGGCGTAGGTTGGGTGGTTCCGGGCCGCAAGGCCCGGGTCCAGCCAACAATTATAGCATTATTCCAAGATGTTGGGTGAACCTGCCCTTCGGGAGGAACCATCCACCCTACATCAAATTTGTCGTTTCCAAGAGTTTTTCAATTACCTCACCACCTAGAAATAAAAAGCTGATATAAATCATAGAGGTAAAGCGCCTGGGGTTGAAACCCCAGGCTAGTTCAAAAGCCTCGCCGCACCGCGGCTGCTATGAGGAGAAAGGCCCATTTCATATAAAAAATGGCATAGAACGATTTTTCCATTCTAACTCCTGACTCCTGACTCCTGACTCCTGCTTCTCCGGCAAAGGCGCGTTCCCATGGGCACACACATCGTCATTGACGGCTACAACCTCATCCGGCAATGTCCCGGCCTTTTCCGGGGCACCATCGCGGACGAGCGCGAGGCCCTCCTCGACTTCCTCGCAGCCTACAAAAAGGTCCGCGCCCACTCCATCACGGCGGTGTTCGACGCGGCGGCCCAGGACCTCCTGATGGCCCGCTCCGAGACTGTCAAGGGAATCCGGGTGAGATACTCAGGCCCTGGCGGAAGCGCGGACTCCGTGATAAAAGAAATGGCCCGGGAGCTGGGAGAGCGCGCGCTGGTGGTGAGCTCCGACCGCGACGTTTCCGGCGGCGCGCGGGCCTCGGGAGCCGCGGTGATGGACTCTGTGGCGTTTTACAGTCTGGTCATGGAGCGGGTTTACGGGGGGCCTGGCGGTCCGGACGGGGACGACGGCCCGGACAGGAGCGGCACCCGGAAAAAGGGGCCTTCCAAAAAACCCTCCAAAAAGGAACGGAAAACGCGGCAACGCATTGGCAAACTCTAACCCTGGAGGCCACGGTGCGCATCGGCGTGATTGACGGACAAGGCGGCGGAATCGGGGCCGCTATCATCAAGCGTCTCAAGGAGGTGTTTGGCGAAAGTGTCGAAATCATCGCTCTTGGCACCAACGCCATTGCCACAGCCCAGATGCTGAAAGCCCGGGCCAACCGGGGGGCCTCCGGGGAAAACGCCATTGTCCGCACGGCGGCCCGGGTGGACATTCTCACCGGGCCCATAGGCATAGTCCTTGCCAACGCCATGATGGGAGAGGTGACGCCCCGCATGGCCGAGGCCGTGGCAGGCTCCCAGGCAAAGAAATATTTGTTGCCGCTCACTCAGGAAAACGTCGTGGTGGTGGGAATGCCCTACATCCCCCTGCCTGAGCTGGTCGAGCAACTGGTCAAGAACCTGGTGGAAATGGCCCGGTAAGACCGGCGGGAAAGGAGAAAGCGGAAATGTGCGAAGCCAACGCCTATTTGGTGAAGGACGGGAGCGAGGAGCTGGTCATGGAGGCTGTGGACACCGTGACTCCCGAGGACGGAGGGCTTTTAATCAGCAATATCTTTGGCGACCAGAAGTTCTTAAAGGCCAGGATTGTTTCCTTGTCTCTGGTTGACCACAAAGTCTATCTGGCCGCGGTGTCGTGAAAGTCACCATCGCCAGAACCGCGGGGTTTTGCATGGGCGTGCGCCGGGCTGTCGAGATGGTGCTCGAGACGGCCAACCGCGCGGAGGGGCCTGTTTACACTTTTGGCCCCCTCATTCACAACCCCCAGGTAATGGACATTCTGCGGGAAAAGGGCGTCAGCGTCCTGGACACCCCGCCTGAATCCGGGCGCGGCACTGTTCTCATACGCGCCCACGGCGTGGGTCCCGAGGTCGCGGAGCGCCTCGAAAAAGCCGGTTTCACGGTGGTGGACGCCACATGCCCGCGTGTCCGCATGGTCCAGCGCCTCATCCAAAAGCATGTGGAGGAGGGCTGGCTTCCCGTCATCGCCGGGGACGCCGACCATCCCGAGGTCATGGGCCTTGTGGGCCATTCCGGCGGCAAGGCCGTGGTCATCCGGGACGCCGACGGCGTGGACACCCTGCCGGACGCGGAAAAGATCCTCCTGGTCGCCCAGACAACCCAGGATACCCAGAGCTTTGTAAAAATCCGCGAGCGCCTTCTTGCCCGGTTTCCGGAGGCGAAAATCAAGAACACCATCTGCGACTCCACGCGCAAGCGCCAGGACGAAATACGGGAAATGGCCAAGGCCGCCGACGCCATTGTGGTGGTGGGGGGGAAAAACAGCGGCAACACCCGGAGGCTTGCCCAGATAGCGAAAGAGGCCGGAGTGCCAGCGTGGCACGTGGAAGGCGCCGAGGAGCTGGACCTCAAGGAGCTTTCCAAAGTGGAGAGGATAGGGGTGACCGCCGGAGCGTCCACTCCCAACTGGATTATCCGGGCGGTGTTGCGGCGGCTTGAAAACCCGGACTGCGCGCGGGGCGGATTTCGCCGGACCCTGGGCCGCCTTCAGCGTTTTCTGGTGCTCACCAACATCTATGTGGGCCTGGGGGCCGGAGCGCTGGCCTGGGCCTCGGGCCTCTATAGGGGCGCCCCCCCGTCCGCCGCCGCGATTCTCATCGCGTGCTCCTATGTCATTTCCATGCATCTCGCCAACAATTTCATCGGCGCCAACGCCCTACGCACCAACGACCCGGACCGGGCGGGCTTTTACGCGCTCCACAGGCGGCTTTTGCTGGCGCTGGCCGTGGGAGCGGGTATCGTGGGAGTGTTTACGGGCACGGTTTTGGGAGCGCTTCCCTTTGGGATTTTGCTTTGCATGATGACCCTGGGACTTTTGTACAACGTTCGGATTGTGCCCAAAAGGTTCAAATCGCGTTACATCCGGCTCCGCGCCGTGCCAGGGTCCAAGGCCGCCCTCATCGCGGTGGCCTGGGGCGTTGTGTGCGCTCTTCTGCCCGCGCTGGCCCGGGAGGACCCGCTCCGCGCGCTGGACGTGTTTGTTTTTGTCTGGGCCTGCGCCATGGTGTTTGTCCGGTCCGCGTTTTTTGATTTTTTGGATGTGCAGGTGGACCGCATCGTGGGGCAGGAAACGTTCGCCACCTGGATTGGGGAGAAGCGGACGCTTTGGGTGATTCAGGCGGTCTTGGCGGTCCTTGCCGCCGGTCAGGCGCTTGCCGCGCTTACGGGACTGAGCGGGGCCATTGGCCTTGCGCTGCTGCCGCCGGTGGCGGCATTTGCCCTGCTTGTGCGGGCGCACACCCGGGACATGCTCTCCCACGGCTACCGGCTGGAGTTTTTGGTGGAGACCAATTTTGTTTTCGCGGGCGCCCTTGCCTGGGCGTGGAGCGCCGCCTGACAGAAGAAAGGCGCCTGCTTGGCTTTGGCCGGGTTATCCGCGTTTTTTGCGTAGTTCTGCTTTGGCAACTTCATCTGCCCATGCCGCTAACCCGGTCATGGCTACCCGCTTTTAGCGACAAGGCAAGTTGAAGCCATGGCCCTGGGGTTTCAACCCATAGGCGTTAACTTTCCATAGTGACATTTATGTTGTTATATTTGGGTGGTTCTAATAGAATACCAAGTGTTGGGTGAACCCGC
>JAGVGH010000313.1 GCA_020057225.1 Desulfobacterales bacterium
GCGCGGGCGGCGCCTCCCGCAAGTGTGCCCACGCCCGCGCCCGCCGCGGCGCCCATCCATCCCAGGAACCTTCTGCGGCTAATCCCCATGTCTGCCCTCGTTTTTAAGTTCGCTTCAGGTTACAGGCAAGTGAGGTAATTGCAAAACTCACTGAAATTGCAAATTTAATGTAGGTTGGATTGTTCCGCACAAAGGGCAGGTTCATCCAACATATTGGAATAATGCCATAAATGTTGGGTGAACCCGGGCCTTGCGGCCCGGAACCACCCAACCTACGCCAATTTCGCAATTACCTCAATTACTTGCGCTTTGCGTGGCACTCCGCGCAGGCCGTTGCCGCGGGTTTCAACACGCCCATGCTCTCATGGCAGCCGATGCACTGGCCGTGGTACGCCCCTTTGAGTCCGGGCCGGTCTTTCTCCGGTCCCGCAAAGGGGGCCCCGTGACAGGAGGCGCACCTGGGCGGCTTGGCCGTGGCCGGGCTTTGATGATGGCACCCGGCGCACAGGGTGACAGCCTCTTTGTGGAACACGGCGGCCATGCGGCTGCCCTCTGTTTTTTTCACAAGCGCCAGCACCACCTTGCGGTGCGGGAATTTGGCAGGCTCGTACTCTTTGGCAATGGCGCCGATTGTAACTGTCTCGGGAATATCCTCCGGAGCCAGGGTTGCCGCTGTCACGGGCCGCGCGTCCGCGCCGGCCCTGGCCAGCGCCGCCAGGGCCTCGTCCGTCGCCGCGGGGGCCTCAAGACCGTCCAGGGAAACCCCGTGGCAGCCCTTGCAGTCTGTGTCCGCAAAGGGCCGTTCCCCCATGGCCGCGTGGCACCCGGAACAGTTCTTGTCTTTAGTGTGCCCGGCGTGGCAGCCTACGCAGCTCTGGGTCTTTCCCCCCGCGTGCATGGCCTCCCCAAGCCGGATGTTTCCGCCCTTGATATCCCCTGTGAGGGTGTGGCACTCCCTGCACCCGGACAGGGCCGCGTGGTGGCAGTCCCGGCAGGAGCCTGTCTTCGCCTCGTGGGCCTTGTGGTTGAAGGCCACCGCCCCCATGCTCTCCTTTTTCTCGCCGGTCTTTTTCCATTGGACGAACCATTCCGCCATAAGGGCCGTGTCCGGCTGGTTGCGCTTCATCCGGGGAGTGTCGGCGGCTTTTTCGTATTTGGCCTGGGACGCCGCGGAATGGCAGCCTTCGCACCGTGCCGGTCCGGCTTCCTCTTTTTGGGCGGCAAGGGAGAGATGGCAGTTCACACAGGCGGAATGCGAGGCGTCCCGCCCGGTCCGGGCGTTTCCGGCCTCCGGGTCTTTGGACACCGTGTCCTTGTGACAGTAGGCGCAGGAGCCTTCTTTTCCCTGGGCGTAAAACGTCTTCCCGGCCTTTGAATCGTACTCATGGTGGCAGGCCGAACAGTGGGAGCCGCCCTGCTCTTTGAAATCCAGAGGCATGATGGATGTGGCGCTTTCGTGGCGGAAATGCAGGGAGCGGTCCAGACGGACAGGCGTCCACGCTGTCGCTTTTTCCGCCTTGGCGTCATGGCAGGTCCGGCAGTCCCCGGCGCCGGGTCCGGATTTTTCGCCCCGGGCCCTGGCCTGGTCATGACAGGCCACGCAAGCGTTGTGGAAAAGCTCCTGGGACTCCTTGGGGGAGAGGTCCTTGACGGACTTAAAACGGAACACCGCGCGCTTGCCCTCCGACGGATGGCAGATGTCACAGCCTTTGCCTTTGAGCGCGGCGCTGTCGGTGTGCAAATCGTGCAGGAACCTTACAGCGGGCATTTTTCCGTTGCCCTGGACGGGCCTGATTTCCAGCGCGTCCGTTCTTCCGTCCGGCGGGTCTGTCTGAATACCGGCCGCCAGGGCTGCCGCAAAGGCTCCGGCCGCGACAAGGGCCGTAACAGCGGGAACCCGCCAAATCCACCCGAGTTTTTTCCGCATGATCTCATCCTTTGGCTGTTGCGCCGCCCGGTGTCCGCGGGCCAGACTGTGCCGCATGAGCAAGACTTAATGCCGGCTTTTTCAGTTCGGTAAAAATAACGGACCCTCGCTCTGAAAAGCGGTGTCCGACAAATTCAACAGTCTGAAATAATGAGGAATTTTTGTTGTTTTCCGCGCGCGGAATCCGGAGCGGGCAGATTGCAGGTCAAGTGTGCGGGGTGTGGCGCGTAACAGAAAACCATACTGTGGTCCCGTAAGAAATCGGGCGCGGGAAGCCGCGCGACGTCCCGTTCCCTGGCAGGGAAGACGTGCTTCACCAAAGAAACGTGCGGTTACCCGGCGGCCTGAACGGACGCCGGTTATGCTCAATATCATACCTGTTCCGTAGATATTGTCAACCAAAAAGAGGGGGATTTCAAGGGCGCTTTGGTCCCTCCCGCCGCTCCCAAAGGGACCTTCTCCGGAAAACGGCCCACCATGAAACTTTCATGCAACATGTTTATCAGGTTGCGCGTGGAAGCCGTATCGGGTAAAATTCCAATGCGTCAAACACCGCCTGCCACCCAATACAAAACGCCGGACAGCCGCGGACCATCCCCGGCACTCACCGCCCGCCGGCTCAGATCGCGGAGAACCCTACAACGCAAGATATTCCCTCTTGGCGCAATATATTGTGGTTGGTTAAAACTCCAACCGCTATAGTTGCGCATAAACAACAAGGTTGCGCTGTAGGGATAACAGGGGGAAACGCGCTGATCTCATAGACTTTTTTATAAAATGGGCCTTTATCCTCATAGCGGCGGCGTAGCGGCAAGGTTTTTGATCTGGCGGAATGTAACGTTGATTTTTTCGCATAACTGTGTCCGGGAGCCATGACATTGTCTTTGTGGAAACACTTCAGCGGCGCCGTAGGGGCAACCCCCTGTGGTTGCCCAATTCTCCAGGGTTGCACCCTGTCAGGGCAGGCACGGGGGCCTGCCCCTACAATTTCACGGCATCCGAAATTATAAATGTTATGCCGTACTATTCCGGGGTTTCAACCCCATGGACCATGGATAGACATTATCCGCGCAAAAAGCGCGGGTACTCCAGACATAGAATCCAAAAACACAGAGAGCGGCCCGAAGGCCGCCCTCTTGCACATCACTCGTTGCCGGCAAAACCGGGATTACATCATCCCGCCCATGCCTCCCATTCCGCCCATGCCGCCCATGCCGCCGCCCGGCATGCCCATTTCCTTCTTGTCCTCGGGCTTCTCGGCGACCATGGCCTCGGTGGTGAGCATCAGACCCGCCACGGAGCACGCGTTCTGCAGCGCCAGACGCACCACCTTGGTGGGGTCAATCACGCCCGCCTCAATCAGGTTCTCGTAAACATCCGTCTCCGCGTTGTAGCCCAGCGCGCCCTCGGCGGCCTTCACCTTCGCAATCACCACCGAGCCTTCCTGCCCGGCGTTGGAAGCGATTTGCCGCAACGGCGCCTCCATGGCCCTCTGGACCACCTGCACGCCCAGCTTCTCCTCGCCCTTTATGTCCAGCTTGCCAAGGGCCTGGATGCAGCGCACCAGCGCAACACCGCCGCCCGGAACAATGCCTTCCTCCACCGCGGCGCGGGTCGCGTTGAGCGCGTCCTCGACCCGGGCCTTCTTCTCTTTCATCTCGGTCTCGGTGGCCGCGCCCACGTTGATGACCGCCACGCCGCCAATCAGCTTGGCAAGGCGCTCCTGGAGCTTCTCGCGGTCGTAATCGCTCGTGGTCTCGTCAATCTGCGCGCGGATCTGCTTCACACGCGCCTCAAGGGCCGAGCGGGCGCCCGCGCCGTCCACGAGGGTGGTGTTGTCTTTGTCAATGGTCACGCGCTTGCACTTGCCAAGGTCGGCAAGCTGCACGCTCTCGAGCTTGATGCCCAGGTCTTCGGAAACCACCTCGCCGCCCGTGAGAACGGCGATGTCCTGGAGCATGGCCTTCCTGCGGTCGCCAAAGCCCGGCGCCTTTACCGCGCACACATGCAGCGTGCCGCGCAGCTTGTTCACCACCAGGGTCGCCAGGGCCTCGCCCTCGATATCCTCGGCGACAATCAGAAGGGGCCGCCCCATCTTGGCAATCTGCTCGAGAAGGGGAAGGAGATCCTTCATGTTGCTCACCTTCTTCTCGCTGATGAGGATGTACGGCTCCTCCAGAGAGGCGATCATCTTCTCGGAGTCGGTGACAAAATAGGGGGAGATGTAGCCCCGGTCGAACTGCATGCCTTCCACCACGTCCAGGGTGGTGTCCATGCTTTTGGCTTCCTCGACCGTGATGACGCCTTCCTTGCCGACCTTGTTCATGGCCTCGGCGATGATGTTGCCGATGGTCTCGTCATTGTTGGCGGAGATGGTGCCGACCTGGGCGATTTCCTTCTGCTCCTTGGTGGGCTTGGAGAGCGCCTTGAGCTCGGCCACCGCGGCAGCCGCGGCCTTGTCAATGCCGCGTTTGATGGCCATGGGGTTGTTGCCCGCGACCACCAGTTTCACGCCCTCCTCATAGATGCCCCGGGCAAGAACCGTGGCGGTGGTGGTGCCGTCGCCTGCCGTGTCGCTGGTCTTGCTGGCGACTTCCTTCACCATCTGGGCGCCCATGTTCTCGAACTTGTCCTCGAGCTCGATTTCCTTGGCCACGGTTACGCCGTCCTTGGTGACGGTGGGGGAGCCCCAGGATTTCTCGATAACAACATTGCGGCCCCGGGGGCCAAGGGTGACGGCCACCGCGTCGGCAAGGGCGCGCACGCCCGTCAGCATGGACTCGCGGGCTTTCATGTCATACTTGATTTCTTTGGCGGACATGGTTGTACTACCTCCTTTGAACCGTACTCAATGGGTTCCCGCCCGTGGGCGGGCGCGTTTCCCGGAATGAGGCGCGGACCTACTCGATGATGCCCAGGATGTCGTCCTCGCGCATGATGAGATACTCCTCGCCCTCGATTTTAACCTCGGTTCCGGAGTATTTGCCGAAGAGGACCCGGTCGCCCGCCTTGACCTGCAGGGGAATCTTGGCGCCGTCTTCCTTGACCTTGCCGTCACCGGTGGCCATGACTTTGCCCTCGGCGGGTTTTTCCTTGGCGCTGTCGGGAATGATGATGCCGCCCTTGGTCTTGGTCTCTTCTTCCACGCGCTTGACCAGAATACGATCGTGCAAAGGTTTGATGGTCATGGTTGCTCTTCTCCTTCGGTTGGGCGTTATTTTTTCGTTTGCCCTGGCCGGGCAGGCGCCTGTGGCAATTCCGCCTGGGTCCGGGCCGGGCGCGAGGAATCCCCTTAAAGGGAAAAATCCAATGATTCTTTTGAGATAAACGGGCCATCCCGTTTTTTGGGTGAAGATAATCACCTGAGAGGACTTGTAAAGGGGAGTCTGTTTTTTTCTTGAAAAGCGGGCGGCGCCGCCGGAGCGCTGTCCGTCCAAACAAAAAGCCCCGGAGGCTTGCTCCAGGGCTTTTTGTCCCGTTTTCACGGGGCGCGGCGCCAAAGGGGCGTTACTCCGCCTTTTTGGCGGCGCAGGTTTCCGGTGCGGTCTTGGCCTCGGTCTTCTTCTCCCCGCTCTCCTTGGCCTCGGCGCCGCCCTTGGGGTTTTTCCCGGCGTAGTCGGTCACATACCAGCCGGAACCCTTGAGGTGGAAGGCGGAATTGGAAATGAGCTTGCGCAGCTCTCCGGAACAGTGGCCGCAGGTGGTGAGCGGCGCGTCGGAGAATTTCTGCAGCGCCTCGGTGACTTTTCCGCACTGGCAGCATTCATACTCGTAGATGGGCATGGCTACAACCTCCCTCTTGCTCCCGTGAGGCAAACACGTGTTTTGGCCGGCGGTTTCCCTTTACCGGCGCGTTGTTTTACCGCGCCGCCGGTTTCCCGTTTACCAGTCCGGGGACAATATAATTTACAGGGCGTGCTTGTCAAGAGCCGCCATTTTGCCGCCCTTCTCCTTTTTCCTTTTGCGCCGCCGCCGGATAGGGTATATGGAACCATGAACATGTACGTGAAAAAAGCGGCACGTCCGCTTCTTCCTTCCGCCATCTGGATCGCGGCCTGCCTTTTGTGTACCGTCACCGCGCTTGCGGACCCGCCGGCAAAGGACAGACAGCCTCCGGCCCCGGCGGCCCAGAACCAAACCGCCGCCCCTGTTGCTCCCGCCCTGACCCAGGTCCAGGCCGCGCAGCCGGAAATCAATCTCACGGAAATCCTGAACGCGGAAAAGGACTCCGCCAAAGAACTCAAAAATTCCCTGGAAGAGGCGCGGGCGCTGGATAAAATCTGCGCGAAGGAAATCGCGACGTTCAGGGTTCAGCTTGTGGTTTACAAGAACCAGCTTGCCCAGGCCGCCACAGGACTGGATGAAATCCGCGCGCTGGACAAGGGCAGGAAGGACGCCCTTGAGGCCATCGCGCGCCGGACCGGTGACCTGGAATCGCGCCGCGGCGCTGTAACGGAAGAAATTCAGCGTATCGCGCGGGCGCTGGACCTGCACAGACGGCAAAAAGAGGCTCTGGAGCAAAGCGCGAAGGACGAGGAGGGAATACGAAAGAAAAAGCAGACACTGAGGGATCTTCTCCGTCTGTTAGAAAAGAACCAGGATACCGCCCTGGACATCCGGAAACTCACCAGCGGCCATATTCCGGCCTATGAGGGGCTTGAGGAGGTTTTCACGATTCTCGCGCAGGAGGTGGGGCGGGCCTTGGAGGAGAACCGCGCCATCGAGCTGTTCGAGCGCCGCCCCGTCCCTTTTACTCCCAAGGGAATCGCCCGGTTCCGCGAGGAGATGGCCCGTCTGCCGGAGCGCCTGGAAAGCCTGTTTTCCATCCTGTACTGGCGGGAACAGGCATCAGGCATGGTGGAATCCCTTCCTCTTGCGGCCTCCGGAATTCTCCTTGCCCTTCTCGTGCTTGCTCTGGCGCGCCGCCTCAGGGGAAGGCTTCAGGGGGCCGCGGCCCGCCTCAAAGAGGAAAACGCGCTCTGGCTCCACACCGTGACCCGGATTTTGGGATCCACGG
This sequence comes from Desulfobacterales bacterium, assembly GCA_020057225.1. GTDB lineage: Bacteria > Desulfobacterota > Desulfobacteria > Desulfobacterales > Desulfatibacillaceae > JAGVGH01. Next base: position 6,945 of record JAGVGH010000313.1, read on the forward strand.
CGCTGCTCACGGCCATGCTGCTCATGGCGCTCACCCTGGCGCGGACACGCGCGGCGTTGGCGGGCGCGCCCCTGGCGCAGCTTGTTCTTTCCTGCCTTACGGCGTGGGCCTCGGGCCGCTGGATTCAGGTTTTCGCGGAAATCCGGCGGGAAAACGCCCGGGATCCCATGGAGGCAAAGATTTTCACCGGGCTGGGGATTATGGCGGGGGCCTCGCGGATTTTCGCTGTGGCCTACTTTGTCATCTCATGGTTTTTAGGCGGAAACTGCACATTCCTCATGCTCGCGCGGCTTCTGTTCGCCTCCGTCCTTTTCGCCTACACCCTGCGCTTGGCGCGGGCGCTGCGCGCGGCAAACCTCAAGCCTTTCCACCGTCCGTCCGCCCGGGGCGCGCTCCAGGCCGTTTTCTACACCGCGGCCTCTGTCACAGTCCTTGCGGACCTTGCGGGCTTTGCCCCCTTTGCCGGGTTTTGGCTCGTCTCCGCCGGCGGCACCCTGGTGGCTGTTTTCTGGGGCGGCCTGTTGCTCATGGCCCTTCTGGAATGGGACCAGCGGGCCAGGGCACAGGCGAAAACCAAAGAGGGCGCCGGGTCCTATCCCCTCCAGTGGCTTCTTGTGCGCGCGGGTCTTCTGGCCTGGGTGTTCGGGGTGGTTCTTGCGGTCCTGGTGGCCTGGGGCGCGGACAAAGGCATGGTGCTGCTTTTCCTGGACATGCTCCTCGCGCCTCTTCCCTTTGGCTCGCTGCGTGTCTCTCTTTTGGGCCTCTTGCTCGCGGTGTTCATTCTCCTCTGCACCCACACGGTGGCCCGGTTTTTCCGCCAGGTGTTCCAAAACCGCGTTCTGGCGGAAAGCGGGCTGGAACCCGGTGTCCGGGAGTCGGTCACCACCCTCGCGGTATATGCCCTTTGGATTTTGGGCATCCTCATCGCCCTTTCGGCCCTGGGGGTGAGCGGCGCGCACCTCGCCGTCATCTTCGGCGCCCTCAGCATTGGTCTTGGCTTTGGGCTCCAAAACATTTTCAACAACTTCGTGTCGGGAATCATCCTGCTCTTCGAGCGGCCCATCCAGGTGGGGGACGCGGTGGAGATCGGGGGGGTGTGGGGGGAGGTGCGGAAAATCAACGTGCGGGCGACCCTGGTGCAGACCTATGACAACGCCTCGCTTCTGATTCCCAACTCGGAGTTCATCAGCAGCCAGGTCACCAACTGGAGCCACAAAGACCCCCGGATCCGGCGGAGCATCACTGTGGGCGTGGCCTACGGCTCGGACCTGAAACTGGTCCGGGAAACCCTGCTCGAAGCGGCGGGCAACAATTCCAGGGTGCTCGCCTATCCCAAACCCGACGCGCTTTTTATGGATTTCGGGGATTCCGCCCTGGTTTTCAATCTTCGGTTTTGGACCATGGTCAACCACACCCCGGGCGTGGATTCGGAGGTGCGCTTTGAAATCGAACGCCTTTTCCGGGAGCGCGGCGTGGAAATCCCTTTCCCGCAACAGGATGTGCGCATCATCCGGACAGACGCTCCGGGCGGGGACGGTGTCACATTTTGAACGTCATGAGGCGGTCTCCGGTTTCCGCGATCTGGCCTTTGACGGCAAAGACCTCGTCCACCTCTCCGTCCGCCAGGGCGCTCACGCCGCTTTCCATCTTCATGGACTCGATAATCACCAGCTCCTGCCCGCGGTACACCCGGTCGCCGGGCCGCGCCCGAACGTCCAGGATGATGCCGGGCATGGGGCACATGAGGATGTTTTCCGGAACTTTCCGGTCAGCCTTGGGCATGTGCCGGGCAAGTTCCCACTCTCTGGGCCGGTAGATGGAAAACGTGCGGGTCACCCCATTGTGGGCGGCCCATATCGAACTCATGGCCTGATACTGGAGGCGGAACCGGAGCCAGGAGCCGTTGATGCGGAGTTTGAGCCGCCTTCTGTAAAATTCCCACTCGGGCGTAACCACCTCATAGCGGCAGTCGTTAACATGGGCAACCCAGGAATTCGGCGCGCTGTCCGCGCTGAGCCGGACGCGGAGCACCGTGTCGTCCGCTGTGACCACGTAGCGGCTTTCCTCCTGTTGGGTTACAGCCTGCCCCAGATGGGACGCCATCGGTATCAGGGAGTCCCGGATCAGGCTCTGCCGCGCGTGCCGGACCAGTGTCGCCGCAAGCGCCATGTAGTGCAGTGTCTCCTGGGACGATTCCCCCAGCACCTTGCCATCCGCTGTGTGGCGCTCAATAAAGTCCGTTGAAAGGTCGCCCGCCACAAACGCCGGATGATTCAACACCGCGTTCGCGAAATCCACATTGGTGACCGGTCCTTCCACGTGGTATCCGTTCAGCGCGTCCACCAGCCTTTTGCGCGCGTCCTCCCTGTTTTCGCCCCAGGCGCACACCTTGGCGAGCATGGAGTCGTAAAACATGGCGATATAGCTTCCCGCCGCGACGCCGCTGTCCACACGGATGTTTTTCCCCCGGGGCGCGGAGTGCCGGGTGACAAGACCTGTGGAGGGAAGAAAGCGGCGGGCCGGGTCCTCCGCGCAAATCCGGGCCTCGATGGCCCAGCCTGTGCGGCGAATATCCTCCTGGCGGAACGGGAGCGGCTCTCCCGCGGCGACCCGGATTTGCAACGCCAAAAGATCAAGCCCTGTCACCATTTCTGTCACAGGGTACTCCACCTGGATGCGCGCGTTCATTTCCAGGAAATAATAGCTTCCGTCCGGGGCGAAAAGGAACTCCACAGTGCCCGCGTTTTGGTATCCGGCTTTTTGCGCGAGGGCAACCGCCATCCTGCCCATGTTTTCCCGGGTCTCCGCAGTGAGCGCGACTGAGGGGCACTCTTCGATGATTTTCTGATGCCGGCGCTGGATGGAGCATTCCCGCTCTCCCAGCCACACCGTGTTTCCGTGGGAGTCCGCGAAAATCTGCATCTCGATGTGCCGGGGGGAGAGCACGCGGCGTTCCATAAAAATGGAGTCGTCGGCAAACGCCTTGCGGGTCTCGTCCTGGCAAACCCTGAACGCCTGGGCAAGGTCTTCCGGGCGCTCCACCACGCGCATTCCTCTTCCGCCTCCACCGGCCGCGGGTTTCAGGAGGACGGGATAGCCGATTTGGGCGGCCAGGGCAAAGGCATCTTCCGGGTCCGCCAGGGCGCCGGGGCTGCCGGGGACTACTGGAACACCGGCAGCCCTGGCCACGTCTTTGGCGCCGATTTTATCGCCCAAAAGACGCATGGCCGACGGAGAGGGACCGATGAACACGAGGCCCGCCCCGGTAACCTTTTCGGCGAACACGGGGTTTTCGGAGAGGAATCCGTAACCAGGATGCACCGCCTGGCATCCTGTGTCCAAGGCCGCCCTGATAATTTTTTCCATGTCAAGGTAGGACTCGGAGGCCCTATCCGCCCCCAAAGGCACGGACTCGTCCGCCTCCTGGGCGTGGAGCGCCCGGCAGTCCGCAGGGGAATATACAGCAACGCTCCGGACGCCAAGGCGTTTGCAGGCCCGCAGGATATGGACAGCGATTTCTCCCCGGTTTGCCACGAGTATTTTAATAAACATGCCGCTTCTCCAGTTTAATGAATCCAGGCGGGCGCCGTCACAGGGGAATGTTGCCGTGCTTCCGTTCCGGTCTTCCCGTCCGCTTTCCCTCCAGCACCTGGAGGGTGCGTATGATGCGGTGGCGGGTGTCGCGCGGGAAAATCACATCGTCCAGATATCCGCGCTCCGCCGCGAGAAACGGATTGGCAAAGGTGTGGCGGTACTCGTCCATTTTCGCCGCGAGAAACGCCTCCGGGTTTTCAGCGGCCTGGATTTCCCGCCTGTAGATGACCTCCGAAGCTCCCTTGGGTCCCATGACGGCTATTTCCGCGGTTGGCCATGCGTAGTTGATGTCGCACAGGAGGTGCTTGGAGTTCATGACCAAATAGGCCCCGCCATAGGCTTTGCGCACGATGACGGTAATCCGGGGTACTGTGGCCTCGACAAAGGCGTACAGAAGTTTTGCCCCGTGCCGGATGATGCCGCCGTGCTCCTGCTCCGGGCCTGGCATGAAGCCGGGCACATCCACGAGACAGACAAGGGGAATGTTGAAGGAGTCGCAAAAACGCACAAACCGCGCGGCCTTGACCGAGGCGTTGTTGTCCAGCACCCCCGCGAGCACGGCGGGCTGGTTGGCCACAAGGCCAATGGTCTGCCCCCCCATGCGGCCAAAGCCCACGATGATGTTGCGGGCAAACTGCGCCTGCACCTCCAGAAATTCGGCCCCGTCCATGATGCTGTGGATAAGGACATTCATGTCATAGGTCTGGTTGGGGTTGGGAGGCACCAGGTAGTCCAGGGTGGGGTCTGTGCGGTCAATGGGATCTCTTAAATCCAGCATGGGCGCGGTTTGTTTGTTGTTGGAGGGCAAATAGTTGATAAGCCGGCGGGCCTTGCGCAGGCATTCGATATCGTTTGGAAGAACGAAATGCGCGACCCCGCTTTTTTCCCCGTGCATCCGGGCGCCTCCCAGGTCTTCAAAACTGATGTCCTGGTGGATAACGGTTTTGACCACGTTGGGCCCGGTAACAAACATATACGCGTTTTCCACCATCAAGGTGAAATCGGTCATGGAAGGGCTGTACACTGCCCCGCCCGCGCAGGGGCCCATGATGCAGGAAATCTGGGGAATCACGCCGCTGGCCATTACGTTGCGGACGAATATCTCCCCGTAGGCGCCCAGCCCGTCCACACCCTCCTGGATGCGCGCGCCTCCCGAGTCGTTGAGTCCTATGAACGGGGTGCCCACGCGCACGGCGTGGTCCATGACCTTGATGATCTTCTGGGAATGCGCCACCCCCAGAGACCCCCCCTGGACGGTGAAATCCTGGCTGAACAGGAAGACTTCCCGTCCGTAGATTGTCCCGTGCCCTGTGACAACACCGTCCCCCAGGCGGCGGCTCCCTGCAAGCGTGCCCCCGCAGCTGGATTTGAGAATATCAAACTCCTCGAAAGAACCTTCATCCACCAAAAGCTCGACCCGCTCGCGGGCGGTCAACCGGCCCTTTTTATGCTGCTCGGAAATCCTTTCAGGCCCGCCTCCCAGGGCGGCCTCTTCCCGCAGCCTCTCCAGCTTCACCAGGTTGTCGTTCAAGGGAGAATTCATACCAGCCTCCGCCGCGTCAGGTTAAAACATCCACCCAAAATTGAGCAGTGTTTCTATCCCATCCAAGTCCGCAACGCAAGCGTATTTCCTTCATACTATGTTTCTCCCGCGTCCAGGCTACTGGGGGAGACTGCGATTTCGCGCGGAAATCCCATTCCGTCCGGTGAAGAAAACGCTATGGTATTCCTTTTCGGCTATATGCAAGAGCCAGACGGCCTCAGACGGTCCCCGGAAATGTCCGCGCCGCCTCAATCCTCACCCGCTCCCCCCTTGCCTCCGGAAGGTCCAGAACCGCGTAATGAAGCAGCGTCTCGCTCTGGCCCGCGTTCAGGCAAAAGGCGCCGTCCTCTTCCCAGACAGCGCTCCCGGACATGCGCGGCGACTCGTGGATGTGCCCGTGCAGGGATACAACCAGGTTGCCTGCTAGCGCGTGGCGCCTGATGAAATCCCGGACGGCAAGGCTTCCCGCGTGATACCCTGAATGCAGAACATCCAGGGGTGTGCCGTAAGGGGGCGCGTGGCTGACAAACACGAACGGCCCGCGCACAAGGGCCGAAAGCCCGTCAAGATCGTTTTCGAGGGTGTCCGGGGAAAGGGGGTCCAGTGTTACGGGCCTGCGCGCGCCGGTTTTCGACACATCTCCCCGAAGGCTCACGGGCCTGTCGGTTTCAGCCCAGGGCTTTTCCCGCGTGTCCGGCTTTTCCCAGTCCTTGCGGCCAAAGGGTGTAATGGGCACGCACATGTAGCCAATGACATCCAGGTGGTCTGAAAGCGGGTGGCGGGCCTTATGGAGAAGGTGAAAACCGTGTCCGTTTTCTTGCTCCAAAAGCCTTCTGGGATAGATGAAATCGTCGTTGGCAAGGTCCAGGAACACGGGCGGGCCGCCTTCCTCCGCGTTTTTCAACAGCGCGGGCAGGAGCGTGTCCCGGGTGTACACCTCCTGGGCGTGTATTGCGCCAAGGCGCTTGACCGGGAGGGCGTGGGGGAAAATATCCCCTCCTACCAGTGTGGCCCGCGCCCGTGTTTCCCGGGCAAGGGCAAGAAGGGTGAAGAGATGCGTCGGGTTTACATGGATGTCCGAGGCAAAAAGAACGCGCATGGCGGCCCTCCCGGCTTGATTGTTCGGCGTTTGCGGCAAGGCGCATTATAGGCGCGGAGCCGCCGCCCGGCAACGCCTGCCCCGCCGCACTTGACCTTTTTTCCGGAAAAAGCGAAAAGACCCGGGAAGCGCCATCAAGAGGCGCTGGCGCGGCCATCCCCGCCCCCATCCACCCCCAGTCATCCAGGGAGCTTTGCCCATGAAAATCCAGCGCGCCCCAAAAGCCACCCACACCACCGAAATCCGCTTTCTCACCACTGAGGAAAAAGACAAGGCTCCTGATTTCGAGGCAAAGCCCGGCGCGACAACAGTCCTTTACGGGGAAGGCAAATGCCTCATCTGCTGCGGCCTTGGCGAGCGCCGGAAATGCGCTCCCCAGACCGTGCGCCGCGCCGCGGCCAAGGGCATCCAGCGCGCCATCGAGCTTAAGCGCAAAAAGGTGAGCGTTGTTACGCCCGAGGCGGGAGTGGATGAGAAAGCCGTATCCCTGGCCTGCATCGAGGGCCTTGCCCTGGGCGCCTACAGGTTTTCCAAATACCTAAGCGAAAAACCCCATGCCATCGAGCTGTGCCAGGTGACGGGTAACAAGCTCACCCAGTCCGCCTTTGACCGGGCGCTCGCGGTGTGCGAGGCCGTGAATTACGCACGGGACCTTGTGAACGAGAACGCCGGGACCGTGACACCGGAGTATCTCGCCACAGAGGCGCGCTCCCTTGCCCACGGGGGGATGATGAAGGTGACGGTGCTGGACGAGGGGAGACTGGAACGGGAGGGCCTGGGGCTTCTTCTGGCCGTTGGAAAAGGCTCCCCGGCGCCTCCGCGCCTCATTCTCATGGAATACACCGGGGCGCCCAGGACCAAAGAGCGCTGCGCGGTTGTGGGCAAAGGCATCACCTTTGACACCGGCGGCATCAACCTCAAGCCCTCGGGGCACTTGGAGACCATGCGCATGGACATGGCGGGCGCCGCGGCGGTGCTGGGCCTCATGCGGGTTCTGGCAAAGACCCGGCCTGCCGTGAACGTGGCGGGCGTGGTGGCCGCGGCGTATAACGCCATTGACGGGACAAGCTATTTTCCAGGGGATATCTCCACTTCCTACCTTGGGAAAACAGTGGAAATCTGCAACACGGACGCCGAGGGACGCCTGGCCCTGGCGGACGCGGCGGCGTATGTGAACAAACATTACAGCCCCTCCGCCATCATTGACCTGGCGACCCTCACCGGCGGCATCCTCACCGCCCTGGGAAGCACGGTGGCCGGCCTTTTCTCGAACGACGACGCCCTGGCCGAACGGCTGTTCGAGGCGGGCGAGGACACCTGGGAGCGTTTGTGGCGTTTTCCCATGTACGAGGAGTACACGGAGGCCATGAAGGGCGACAGGAGCGACCTCCGGAACCTGCCCAAAATGCCGCGCGGCCATGCGGGCTCCATCACCGGCGCCGCGTTCATCCAGGAGTTTGTGGGAAAAACCCCCTGGGCGCACATTGACATCGCGGGCACGGCGTTTAACGACGAGTCCGCCAAAGGCGAAATCCCCCAGTACGCCACAGGCTTTGGGGTGCGGCTGCTAGCGCGGTTTTTAGGGATCATCTAACGGACAGGGCCATGCGGCGCGTGCTTGTCTGCCGGCAAAACCAAAGCGGCCTTGGGAAAATCCAGGGGATTTTGCGCCATTCCCAGGGGCGCGTTGTTCTCCGCGTCCACAGTGAGGACACGCCGCTGTCTGTGTTTTTCGAAAAGGCCCGGGACCTCTTGCCGGATATTTCGGGCGCGGACCTTGTGCCGGATTATTTCCGCCATCCGGATTTGTCCCACGCGCCGGCGGTGTTGTGCCGGGAAAAAGGGCTGCTCCTGGTGGCGCGCGGGAAAAAGACGGCGCGGGAAGGCGCGCTCTGCCCGCCCGCGTGTTGCGGTCTTTCGCCGGACCCCCGCCTGGGGGTGTACGGGGAACTTTTTGGCGCGCCTGTTTTCACGGTCCGGTACGGGCACGGGCGGGTGGCGGAGGCGCGGGTACACCGGGGCGCTCCCTGCGGGGCGACCCGGGAGGCGGCAAAGCGTCTGGAGGGGGTTGCGGACGAAGAGGCCGCTCTCCGCACAGGGCTGGAGACCCGGTTTTTCCGCAGGGCGGACCCGGCGGGATGGGATCCGCTTTTTGGAAAAAGCCCGGTTCCTTTCGCGGGCCGTGTCCACAGCCTGGCTCTAAGCCGGGCGCTTTCAGCGAAGGGGTTTGATTCTGCTTTGGCAACATAAATCCAATGCTGCCAACTTTACGTCTCCCCCCTCACCCTGGCCCTCTCCCTCCAGGGGAGAGGGAACATCTCTCCGATTTAATTGGTAAAAATAGCTGCAACGGCTGTACCAAGTCTTGAAAAAAGCACAGACGAAAAAGTATCTTTTATGAGGCAATTGCAAAACTCATAGAAACGACAAATTTGAGGTAGGCCGGATGGTTCCGCCCGTAGGGCAGGTTCATCCAACACATAGAAATCATTTTAGAA
>JAGVGH010000202.1 GCA_020057225.1 Desulfobacterales bacterium
AGGCCCGGGTGTACCCAACAATTATACCATTATTCCAAGATGTTGGGTGAACCTGCCCTTCGGGCGGAACCACCCGGCCTACATCAAATTTGTCGTTTCCAAGAGTTTTGCAATTACCTCTGCAATCAGACACGTAATGCCCTCACCCCGGCCCTCTCCCACAGGGAAAGGGAGATTGAGCGGGAGCTTTCAGCAGATGTTACGGATTGGGCCGCATTTTGGTATAAGACAAAGGCGGCCAGGCTGTCCTCGGGTCTCGGACAGCCGCGGGCGCCAGAAAGCCTGTTTCGCGTCCGTCCCGCGCCACAGAGACCACGTGTCCCGACCAGTAGAACACCAAGCCGTTGTTGGATGATTGTTCAATCTCCCCGGCAAAGGAGGCCGGCGCGGCCTCAGATCCGCGGCATTCAGATTTTTTTCCATCCTGCCGTCAAAACCCAGGGAGGAAAACCTCTGCCCTGCCAGACGCGCGCTTTCCAGCGCCCCGCCTCCAAGGGGCCAATGGGCGTACACGGAAATCCCCACCACCAGGACGCGGCGGTTCGGATACAAGTCCAGGCGCTTCCCGCCGGTAAACGGAACGGAAAACCGCGCCGTGTCCGCGGCCAAGAGAGGCGGGGCGCCCGCCCCAACAAGGGCAAGAAGAGCAAACACAAAAAGGCCCGGGAGACGCTTTTCAACATCCGTGTTCTTCATGCGCGGCAATCATTTTATGCGCCAAAAGCGCGGCGCGTTTGATTTCCATACCAGGGTCCGAGAGAAGCTCCCGGACGCGGACCCTCACAGGCAAAAGCGCGTCCGCTCCCAGGGAAACAAGACGGGTGAGGGCTATCTGGCGGATTTTCGGGTTCCCGTCATCCAACAAGGTCCGCAGCAGGTCCACATGGCTCGAAATATCCCCCTGGCTGCCCAGAAGCACAAGAGCCACAAGGCGAAGCTCAGGATCCGGGTTTTGGAGAAACCGCAGATACACCTTTTCCCGGGTTTCCGCTCCGCATCCGGAGCGCCAGAGGTTATAGAGGACGACCCTCTGCTCCCGGCGTCCGCCCTGCTCCAGCACATCGAGAAGGCAGGGCGCGGCCTTGGGGGACTCGGTTCTGCAAAGGGCCGCGGCCGCCGCCTCGCGGACCTCCGGCGCCGGACTCCGCAACAGCTCCGCGAGCAAAGGGATTGCGGCGGCGTTGCCGGGAAAGCCCAGGGCCGTTGCGGCCAGCGCCCTTGTTTCGGAAAACAGGGCCTCCCGGGCCAAAACCGCGAGCCGGGCCAGCAGCGGGGCGGGACATTCAAGCCAGGGCAGCGTCACCGCAAGCTGGAACGCGGCAAAATGCCGGGTATGGAAAGGCTCCAGCGCGTCTTCGAGGATTTTTAGGCAAACAGGGGCGGCGTCTTCCCGGCAATAGGCGCCCAGAAGCATCAACGCCTGGTGCCGGAGTCCTGTTTCCAGCAGGGGAAGGGCGCGCAGAAGCGTGGACCGGGCTTTTGCGCGCTCTGATAAAAAGAGCGCGGGGTCTTCCGCGTAGCGCGCGGCAAGGGCGGCCAGGCGCTTGGCGGGGATAAGCTGGATGACTTTGGCCACGTCCCTCGTCTCCTTGACGGTGTGGAAGGCGGCGCGGGCGGGCATTGGCAGGTCCGGCGCGCCGAAGAGAAGTATAGCACACCAGGAGGGGAAGTTGCACGTTAGGCGAGGGTTGGAAAAATGATGGAGCCGGAGGGGGCCGAACCAGGTTCCTCCTTCAATCGGCAGGCGCTTCTGAAAAAATTAAAGCGTTTGTCAGAAGAGCTTTCCGATTGCAGGGGATAGAATTGCCGGGTGGTTTTGAGCGAAGCGCGGGTGTACCCGACAGGCTCAATAATCGGAACGGATTGATGACAAGCGCCCTGGCAACACCCCGCCCTTTCAGGCCGGCCCGCCAGACTCCTTCAGGCATTCCCGCGGACGCGCCTTAAAAAAACACCGAGCGCCGGGTTTTCAATATCGCGTAGATGTTGTGCTGGATGGTCTCCCGCACCCGCAGGGTGAGCTTGGACACGAGCATGGGTTCCCTGGCGGGTTCCACATCCGGGATGGGGATGGGCTTGTCGAAATGAATGTGCCATTTGGTGGGAAAGGGAATGAGACCCAAGAGTCCCAAAAGGGGAAAGGTCGGGGTGACGGGAATGTAGGGCGCCCCGAAAAGCGCGGCCAGGGGCTTTAGATTGCAGATGAGGGGATGGATTTCCTCGGCGCCCACCACGGAAACCGGAATCATGGACGCTTTGGTGTTGATGGCGACGCGGACGAATCCGCCGCGTCCGAACCGCGCAAGCTGGTAGCGCTCGCTGTAGGGCTTGCCGATGCCTTTTAAGCCCTCGGGAAACACCAGCACCAGCTCGTCCTGGTTGAGAAGTCTTTCCGCGTTTTCCGGAAGCGCCTGAACGTGGCCTATGCGGTGCATGAGCGTGCCCACAAAGGGGAGTTCCGTGGCCCAGGAAAGATGCAGCCCCCGGACAACCCTGCGGGCCGGGTGGTCTTCCAGCACCGCCGCGCAAATCATGGTGGCGTCCCAGGGCACCACGCCCGAGTGGTTGGCCACCATGAGCGCCCTGCCTTCGGAGGGAATGTTCTCGATTCCGGAGACCGTGACCCGCCAGTAGGTCCGGTACATGAACCGGAGCACAGGCATGATTTCCTTGAGCACCTCCGGGTCATACCCCCACTCGTCCACCTCGTACTCGCCCTGCACCCGGCGCTTTAAAAACTCCCCCTTCTGGGCCGCGAATTCACAAATCTGGTCCGCCACCCGCCGGAGCTGCTCGTCCGCCTGGGGAAGTCCGTGGGCCTGGGCCTGTATGCGCTGGAGTTCGACAAGAGTCTCCAGAATCTGGCGAAGGAGGAGAAGCATCTCCTCGTTGCCCGCGCCCTGGCCTGTCGGTCCCTGAAACGCGGCGGACCCGGAAGCCCCTCTGTTGTCCAGGGGAATATGCATACGGCAGAAGCGGCGCCCCGGCAGCGCCAGGTTGGAACAGGGCTTGCCCCGGGCCGTTTTCCCGGCGCAGCGCTCCCTGGGAGCTTGTGTTTCCGGCTTACCCGGCATGGCCGCCTTCCTCCCTGGGGTTTGCCGCCCCGTTCTCCTCGCGCAGCCGCTCCGCGATGTACGAGGCCATGCGCCGGGCGGAATCCGGGTCGCTCTTGATAACCGGTTCTTTGGGCTTGTATTTTTTCACGCGCAGGTGCTCGAAAAAGAGCCGCGCCGTGTCTTTGGAGGAATAACGGGGAATAAACTCCAGGTCCTCCCGCATGCGCCGGGTTTCCGCCACATGGGGATACTTGAGAAACGAGACATCCATGGGAAGCGTGTCCGCGGCTCCTGTCATCCGGGCGGCCGCCCCTCCCAGGCGGAGCATCGGAGCGGCCATGGGCACCGTGTTTCTCCCTCCAATCCGGAGAATCTGGCTCAAGGGCAACGGGCCTGGCCCGGCCACGTTCACCGGCCCGGCCACGTCTTTTCGCATGGCGCACACCAGGGCCGCCAGCGCGTCGTCCTCATGCACAAGCTGGAACATAGGGTCAAAGCCCAGAACCGCGGGGGTTAAATCCGCGCTCAAATACGCGCCCATGGGCGTCTTGGCGGTGGGGCCTAGAATGCCCGCGAACCTCAGCGTCGTGATTTTAGGCAGCGGGCTTTTCATGGCGTGGCGCTCGAGCGCCTTTTCGATGTCCACCCGTTGCTGAAGATGGGGATCCCCTGGGTGTGCGGGAAGCTCGGTCTCCTCGGGCAGAAACGCGGGATTGGAGGCGCGCGCGCCGTAGATCCGGGTGGCGCTCATGAAGATGAGCCGGGGCGTTGCCGCGGCGGTGGCCGCTCCCAGCACGTCCATCGCCCCCGTGTAGTTAAGTTCAAAGACCCGTTCGGAATAGTCCCGGGATTCCTCGAAGAGCAGGTGGAACACGGTGTCCACCTTTGCGGCCTCCAAAAGGGCGGCGATCCGGGGGTGGCGGGGGGTCACCTCGAAGAACACGAGCCGCTTGAAGGGCTTGGGGGGCTTGATGATGTCAATGCCCAGAAGGGTGCCCACCTCCGGGTCTTTTTCAAGTTCCCTGGCGAGCCTGTATCCCCAGTAATGGGCCGCGCCCGTGACAAGCACGTTCCTTTTGAGTGGGTTCATAGGCTCTCTAAGCCGCCTCCAGGGGGTTTGACCCGG
>JAGVGH010000215.1 GCA_020057225.1 Desulfobacterales bacterium
ATACCGAGTTGCAATCAGACAAGTAATGCCCTCACCCCGGCCCTCTCCCACAGGGAGAGGGAGATTGAGCGGGAGCTTTCAGCAGGTGTTACGGATTGGGCCGCATTTTGGTATCACTTGGGAGGCTCGGGGGACGGGCCAGGCAGGATTTCTTCCTCTCCCATTTTTTCCTTGAGGTGCTTGAGCCCGTGCGGATTGTTTTGGTGGAACTGTTTGAACTGGTCGAGCTTCATGGGCCGCGAGAACAGGAAGCCCTGGCCGTAGGGGCAGCGCAGACCCTTGAGCCGCTTGACCTGGTACTCGGTCTCAATGCCTTCGGCAATTACCGACATGTCCAGATGCTGGGCAAGACTCATGATGGTCTGGACGATTTTCGTGTGCCGGTCGCCGTTAAGCCCCATCTGGCTCACAAAGGAGCGGTCTATTTTCAACGTGTCAAAGGGGAAATGGTGCAGGTAGCTCAGGGAAGAGTATCCTGTGCCGAAGTCGTCCAGCGCAAGGCGCACCCCGAACTTTTTGAGTTCCCGGAGCACGGGAAGTATTTCATCGCTGGCGTCCATCATGACGCTCTCGGTGATTTCAAATTTGATGCGCGAGGGGTCCAGATCACTCTCTCTCAAAATTTTCCGGGTCTCGTTCAGGAAGTCCCCGTGCAGAAGCTGGATAACCGAGATGTTGAGCCCGAGCAAAAAGGGCATGTCCTTGGGCATGGCGCGGACATACTCCGAGGCCGCAAGGCAGGATTCCCGCATGACCCAGGTGCCGATGGGGACGATGAGGCCCATTTCCTCGGCCAGGGGAATGAAGTCCAGGGGGGAGATCATGCCCCGCTCCGGGTGCGGCCAGCGGATAAGGGCCTCCATGCCCACGATGTGGTAGGTGTTGAGGTCCAGAATGGGTTGATAGTGGAGAACGAACTCTTTCCGGTCAACCGCGCGGCGCAAATCGGTCTCAAGCCGTAAAAGCTCGACCGTCTCCTCATGCATTCCGGAGTGGAAAATTTCGCATTTGCTCTTGTTGGGCTTTTTGCCCGCGGCCTTGCCCCGGTACATGGCGGTTTCAGCGTCCCGGATGATGTGGTGGGGCGACTGGTACTCGGGGCTGCCGTACACGATGCCGATGCCGGCCGAGACGAAGACCTCGTGGTCTCCCACCTGGACCGGGGGGGAGATGTCCTTTTGGATGCGCTCCACCAGCCGGATGACATGGCGCCTGTCGTCCACGTCCTCCAGGAGCAAGACGAATTTGTCGCCCAGATACCGGGCCACGGTGTCGGCCTTGCGCACCTGCCGGGAGAGTCTTCGGGCGATGGACTGGAGCACCTTGTCGCCCGCGGAGTGCCCAAGGCTTTCGTTGATGAGCTTGAAGCGGTCCAGGTCAATGAACAAAATGGCGTACTTGTAGCCGGGCTTTCGGGAGGCCCGCTCCATGGTGTGCTGGAGCCGGTCAATCAAAAGCGCCTTGTTGGGAAGCCCGGTAAGGGGGTCGAAAAACGCCTGGATGCGGAGCTGTTCTTCGATATCCTTCTGGTCTGTCACGTCGCGGTTGTGGATGATGATGCCGCGGACTGCCGGGTCGTGCAGAAGGTTGGTGATGCAGGCTTCCATTCTCCGGTACTGGGCTGTGTAGAAGCTGCACCGGAAATCGAGAATCGGCGTGTCCCCGGGGTTGTCGAGAACGCTGTGGATGACCTCGCGAAGCTGGGTCACGTCCTCCTCGTGGACAAAGGTGTAGAGATTCTGTCCGGCAAAGTCGGAAGGGTCATGGTCCGAGAGCTTTTTGACGGACTGGCTCATGAACCGGATAGCGCCCTTGTCGTCAATGATGGTGATGATATCCGAGGATTTTTCAATAAGGGCGCTGTAGTAGCGCTCCTTTTCCCGGAGCTCGGCCTGGGCCTTTTTGGTGCCGGTGATGTCGTTGCCGATGCATAAAATCCCCGCGGCCTCGCCGCCGGAGAGGATGGGCCGGTTGGACCACTCGACCCAGACCCGCTCGCCGTTTTTCCGCATGTTTTCGGATTCCGCGCGGGTAAATCCTTCGGGGTGGTCCGGCAGGTTGTAAAAATAGTCCTCAAACCCGTTTTCCGGTTTGTCGAGATTGGGAATAATGGCGCCGAGCACGTTTTTCCCGATGATTTCATCCCGGCGGTAGCCGAAGAACCGCTCGGCGTATTCGTTAAAGAACAGGATGTTGCCCTGGGTGTCCAGGCGCATGACCACGCAATTGGCCCCTTCGATGATTTCCCGGTATTTGCGCTCGCTTTCCTTGAGCCCGGTCACATCGGCGGCGGCGAGCGTCACGGTGGATTCCGTAAGTGGAGAGATGGCGCAGTCGAGCACCAGCTCTTCCGGCTCGATTTCGATTTCCTTGGTCTGGGGCTGGCCGGTTTTCAGAACTTCCCGAACGCGCCGCAGGCAGTCGTCCGCCTCTTCCTCGGAAAATACATCCCGCAGAGACTTTCCGAGGAGGTTTGTGAGGTCCAGGAAACGGTGGGTGTAACGTGTGGGAACGATGTTTTGGAATATTCCGTTTTCATCCACCTCCAGAATGAGGCGGTCAAGGGAGGCGAGAATGGCGTCTTTTTTCTGTCCCGCGCGGGCGAGCGCGGCGGTTTGAGCCTCAAAATCCCCCGCCAGGGCGCGCGCTCGTTTTCTTAGACGGAGGGAGTAAACGGCAAGGCACAAGATGATTATCAGGGCGCCGACGCCCAAGGCGGCAGCTTTCCTTGGCGAGGCGTTGTCCGCGCCGGCTTCCGCCCGGCGGCTGAAAATGGCGTTTTTTTCCTTGGGGCTGATGTCGCGCATCCCCTTGTTGACCAGGGCGAGAAGCCCGGCGTTTCCTTCCTGGACCGCGCCGGCCAGGGGGCTTGTGTAAACGGGCCGTTTGGATTTGTGGAATTTGGGCTGTCCGTTCCGGGTCTGCCTGGAGAGATAATAGGGCGCTGTGGGCCCGTCCGCCACGAAAACGCGAATGGCTCCGGCAAGGGCGGCCTGGACCAGGGCCTCGTTGGAGGGGTAGCTCAACACCTGGGCTGTGGGGAGGTTGTGCCGCACGCGGGATTCGGCAAAATCATCCTTGACCACGCCAATGGTGAATCCAGAGAGATCAGCCAGGCTGTTGATGCCGACAATGTTTTCATGGTGGAAAATGCGGGTGTTGATTTGGTGGCACGGCATGGAAAAGTCGAAAAACAGGTCTCGGTCCTGCCCCGGGAAGATGCCGCCCAGGATGTCCGCTGTGCCCTGGCGCACCTGGGAAAGGGCCTCGGACCATTCCATGAGCCGGTACTCGACGGCGATGCCTGTTTTTTTCCCCCAAACCCGCCCTATATCAACGGAGATGCCCGCAGGCCCGCCGTCGGCGTTGAGAAACCCGAAAGGCGGGCAAGTGGAATCCCCCCCCGCCACGACCTTTTCCGGTGCCGCCCAGGCCGGTTCAATGCCGCCGGACAAGGAGAGATTAAAGGCGGAGGACAGAAGGACAAGGCTTAAAAGGGCTAGTGGGAGAAGGACGATGCGCGCAGAAATGCTCCGGCTTTTCGGAAAGGATGATACGCGGGCAGGGGGGCTAAACCGCATCGGGGTGCTCCAAGGAATATGGGAGGGGTTCCGCGGTCCTCCGCTTGTAATGCGCGGGCCGGGAATCCCGGTCCTTGTAAATGGGGCGGCCCCGCCCTGCCTTTGACAGAGGGCGTTTTTTCCACGGGAGCGCCGGTATTAGCTCCGGCCTGCCACCAAGGCATGAAAAGGATGAAGGGCCAACAGGGCAAATGTGGACGGATTCACGGGGTTCCGCCGGAAAGGAAAGGCGGCGCGCTTTCAGGCCCCCTGCCATTAATCTCACAAACGGTCAAGAATTGCAAGGGGTTTCAAAATACGCCGGGGAATGGCGGGGCGGAAAGAACTCCGGAAGGAAGAATGATAATGCCAGCGCAACGATTCCCGCTTATCCGTTGTCCGGACTCCCCTTCCCGGACCAGCCAGGAGGGAAAAGGGCGCTTTTTGCTAGTTTTGCTTTAAAATTTTTCAACAATTCATTTTTCTGTTGACTTCAAGAAGCGCTCAGGAGTAAAAAGACCACACTGGCGCGGTAAAGCGCCTCCATCATTACCGCCCGCCGCGCCGTTGCACCCAATCCCTCCTTGCCCCTCATGCTTAAACCCCCCTTGCGGTTCCAGGAAATACTCTCCCCGGCGGGCGGGAGTTGTTTCACGCCCGGAGGAGGAAAAAAACACCCGCAAGCAGGACAGACAACAACGTCCGCCCCCAGGACGGCCATGGCGCAGGCGCGGCAAAGGCGCATGGCACGAAGGCTGCATCCTTCTTTAACGCAGATTTTGGCGCCTGGAGGCAACCCAGACCGGAAGCGGATAACCCCGGGCGCGCGCGGTCCTTCACAACGCCAGGGTTTCAGGGTGGATGTCATGGATTCCCTTGAGGAAATCCCGGAGAACCAGGGGAATGCCTTCGGGGAAACCCCGCGTCCGTTGGACCGGCGCCTTGGAAACAGGAGAAAAGCCGTGAAAGCCAAGCCGTGTAAAAAAGAAAAAACCAGCAAACCCTCCATGCACACACCCGAGTCCCATGACGCGGACGATGAAACGCGCGTCTTCACCGCGCTGGTCCAGTACGCCATCAAGGGCGGCGCGGCCAAAATGCCCGCCCGGGTAAAGTGGTAGCGCTGCGGGCCTAAACCGGCGGCGCCGGAAAGAAGACTTTAGATTCTATGTCCGGAATATCCGCGTTTTTTGCGTAGAGGTAATTGCAAAATGAGGCGTAGGTCGGGTGGCTCCGGGCCGCGAGGC
>JAGVGH010000319.1 GCA_020057225.1 Desulfobacterales bacterium
CGGCCCGGGGCCACCCAATCCACGCCCAATTTTGCAATTGCCTCTTTAGCGAACTGAGGGTAACTTACAAGAAGGGCAGGCTGGGCTGGGATTAAGTCCTTGCCATAATTCAATTTTTTAATGCAGGGCCGGGATAGCCTTAAGTTGATGACATTGGAGGCAATTGCATAATTGGCCTGGGTTGGGCGGCCCGGGGCCGCCCAACATTTCTAAATGATTTCTATGTGTTGGGTGAACCTGCGCCTCGTTTTGCAATTACCTCTCTAAAGCGGCAGATTTTGACGTAGCCGGGTCAAGCGCGGCGGAGCCGACAGACGGATGTGTAACCGGGAAAAAACCGTGGTTGGTGTCGGATCCGCGCTTCGCGCCTGATCCGGCCTACATCAAACTGGACGTTTCGAGAAGTTGTGCAATTGCCTCATTGAATACCGGGTAATTAAAATAGCAAGGGGTTAGCCAGTGATGGCTAACCCCTTGATTTCCTTTGGTGGGCCGTGCAGGAATCGAACCTGCAACCTCCTGATTAAGAGTCAGCTGCTCTGCCTGGTTGAGCTAACGGCCCCTTGCGACGCCTAAAAAATATAGATTAAACCAAATCTGTAACGCTGTCAAGAAAAATGTCGGGGGCCGCCTTGTCCGCCGCTATTGACGGCGCGCCCCTCCCCATGGTATATGCCGTTTTTCCGCTAACACCGGAGTGTCGGGCGTCCCCCAATAGGGACAGCGCCCCGCGTCCAGCCCGGCTTTCGAGGTCCAGACCGGCGGCGCCCTTCCGTCCGCCCCAAAAAACAACAAAAGGAGACCGCTCGCATGGCAGACCAAGGCATCTACAAGAACCCCATCTTCCTCAATTCCGTTACCCACCGCTCCGTCAAAGTGGCTCCCACGGCCAGCTGCAAACACGCCGAGGGACTCAACTCCGTCATCGTTGTCGGCCAGGAATTCCTCGAAGCCGCTAAATACTACCCGGTGGTCTTCACCCGCACCGCCAACGACGATATCGTGGCGGTCGCCATCCTGGGCCTTCGCAACAACGAGAACCTCTTTGTGGACAACGACGGAGTCTGGAAGGAAGGATGCTACGTTCCCGCCTTTTTCCGCCGCTATCCCTATGTTCTTGCCAGCAACGTCGGGCAGGACGGCTCCTTTGCGGTGTGCGTGGACTCCACTTACGAGGGCTTTGGAAAGGCCGACGGCATGGCCCTTTTTGACAAGGACGGCAACCAGACCCAGGAATTCCAGCGGGTCATCGCCTTCCTGCAAAACTACCAGGCCCAGCATGAAAACACCCGCGAGATGGTGAAGCTCCTTAAAGAGTACAACATCTTCAAGGATGTGTCCGCCAACATCACCCTGCCCGAGGGCGAGAAGCTGGGCTTTGGCCGGCTGCTCATGGTGGACGAGATGGGCATCTTCAACCTGGATGACGAGAAAATTGTCAACCTGGTCCGCACAGGCTACCTTGCCTGGATTTACGCCCACCTCTATTCCCTGAGCAACTTCCGCGTGCTGATGCAGCAGGCGGGCAAGACCAAGGCCGCCAAGAAGAAGTAACCCGCGGTTCATCACGGCGGTCCCGGCCTGTCCGGGACCGCCTTTTCCGCCGCCTTTCCCATCTGTTGCCCCTGCCGCGCCTTACGCCTGGCTCTCCCGCCCGGTCCGCGCGGGCTGCCGCGCCATAAGAATCCCTATGGACAGAAAGGCCAGGTTCCGCTACCGTGCGCCAGGGAACGGAGCCATGCGGAACCTCATCGCCAAATATGAAAAACGCCTTGTCCGGGACGGACTCGCGGAGGAAGGCGCCATCCTTCTGGGCGCCCTGGACGCGGAGGAGGAATGGAACCGGGACGCGCCGGAGCGCGCGCTTTTTTCCCCGCTTTTCCAGCTTCTCCCTATCAACACTCTCCTCGCGGCCCGGCCCGCCGAACCCTACGGAAGCATCACGGCGTGCCTTGCCCGGGAAGCCCTGTGCTCCGGTGAAGGGATTGTCAGGCCCCAGGACTGCGAAACCCGCACCTTTTTGCACGACCTTCCCGTGCTGAAATCCCGCGCGCCGGAAGAGGCCGCGGACGCCCTGAAACGCCGGAAAGGCGCCATCACCGCGGACGGATTCGTGCTCACCACCGGCGCCGTCTCTCCCGAGCAGGCCTACACCACCTTCTCATCCATCTGCTTTGCATTGTTCGTCAAATTTTTCTCGGACTTCCTTCAGGAAGTGAAATGCGGCGGCCTGCGCAAAGACATGCTGGCCGTGTTTGAGCGCGCGGCGCCCCTGGTGTTTGTCCCTCCCGCGGAAAACCCCGGCCCGGGATTGATGGAAGGGCCGCACACCGGCCACGCGCGCGCAATCGCGGCCATGGACCAGGCGGGCAAGGCAACGGTCGGCGCGCGTCTTGTGGACTCGTGCTTCGGCAACATCTCCTGCCGCGTGAAAGACACGGTGCTTATCAGCCAGACAGGCGCCAGCCTGGACGAGCTTTTAGGCAACGTGGACGCGGTGCCGCTGGACGGCTCAAGCTGCGCGGGCATCACGGCATCCAGCGAGCTTCCGGCCCACCGGGAGATTTACCTTTGCACGGAAAACCGTACGGTGCTGCACGGGCACCCCAGGTTTTCCGTCATTCTTTCCATGGACTGTGCCACAAAGAACTGCCCGGGCAGGGGCCTCTGCCATGTGGAATGCCCTGAAGAGCGGTTTGTTTGCGGCGCCCCCGTGGTTTCCGGCGAGGTGGGCGCGGGGCCGTCCTGCCTGTGGCGAACGGTGCCCCGGGCGGTGGCGGAGCACGGCGCGGCCATTGTGTATGGCCACGGGGTGTTCACTGTGGATCCCTTGGATTTCAGGGGAGCGTTTCAGCGCCTTTGGGAGGTGGAGACCCGGTGCAGGGAGGAATATCAGGCCCGGGTTTCCGGACGGACAGGATGATGCCATGGCGGAGAAAACAAGTCCCGAAAGCGTGTACGCGGCGCTCAGGAATTTGGCGGAAAAGCTGGGTGTGGAGGTCCGGGAGCGGGTGCTGAAGACGCCAGGGGTTCGGGTGGCGAGCGGCAAGTGTACTGTGCGGGGGAACCCTTTGGTCATTATCGAGCGGAAAATCACGGTTAACGAAAAGATGGAGGTGCTGGCGGAGGCGCTGGCTCCGCTGGCCCACGACGGGATGTATGTGATGCCCGCGGCGCGGGAGCTATTGGAGAGCTTCCGCATGGGGCTGGGGGAGGGAAACGGGAAAAGCGGGGGGGAGGAAGGAGACTGACCGTTTTTCAAGGGTGGCGAGTTTTAGCTTGACATAAGGGAGCGGTTGCGGTTTTATTTTGAGACATGTCTCGTAATGCCTGCGGCAAATAAAAAGGGAGGCTACCCATGGCCGGTTTCTTCAGCTTCATCCTCATGGTCGCTCTCGCGGTTCTGGCGCTCTTTGGCCTGACCCTCTTCCGGCTCGCCAAAGGAAACGCGGCCGTACAAAAAGAACTCGACAACCTTCCCAAAGACCCTCTGCAGGATTTCGGCTCTGTCCCCTCCCTGACAGTTCTCCCCCTGGTGGACTATTACACCGACAACCCGGAACTGGCCACCGAGGCGGGAGTCTCCTATCTGGTGCGCGCCGGAAACACGACCATCCTCCTGGACGTGGGCGCCAACGCCAAAAAGGAGCATCCGTCACCGCTTCTCCGGAACATGAAGACCCTGGGGGTCAGTCCCAAGGACATTGACATGCTGTTCATCAGCCATCCGCACCTGGACCATCTGGGAGGATTGGCCGAGCAGAAAAGCAAAACCTTTTCCCTGTCCCAAGGCCCCGCGGAATTGCGGGAGATTCCTGTTTACGCTCCGGCCCGCCTTTCGCCAAGCGCGTGGAACCCGGGACCAAAGGCGGAGGTTGTCACCGGTCCCCGGAAACTTGCGGAGGGCGTGGCGTCGCTGGGCGTAATCCCCAGGAACCTCTATTTGATGGGCTACACTCCCGAGCATTGCCTTGCTGTCAACGTGGAGGGAAAAGGCATCGTGCTGGTGGTGGGCTGCGGGCACCCGACCATCGAGCGGATTCTGGCCCAGGCCAAACGCATTTTTACGGAGCCGGTTTACGCGGTCATTGGCGGATTGCATTTTCCGGTGCATGGGGGAAGGATCATGCTCGGACCGGTCAATGTTCAGGCCTTGGTGGGATCGGACCGTCCGCCCTGGGACGGGCTTGGGGAAAAGGACGTGGACGCGGCGGTGGCGGCCCTGCGCGGCGCGGGCGTGGAACTTGTGGCCCTTTCGCCCCATGACAGCTCGGACTGGAGCCTTGCCCGGTTCCGCCATGCCTTTGGAGGCAAGTGTCAGAGCCTGAAGGTGGGGGAAGAAATCACGGTGTGAGCGCGCGCGGGGGCGCGCGCGCCGCTTCCCCCCGTAACCGCGCGGCTTGTCAACACCTTTTGGGCCGGGCAAGCTCCCGCGCTATCTCCGCCGGAGTCATCTCCACCTTTTTAACCCCGTAGTTGACCATGGCGGCGATGCATGTGGCGTTGTCCATCCGCACACGCCCGTTGAATTTGGCATCCATCGGGTTCCGAAGGTCCAGCGGCCGCTTGTGGTATTTTTCCGGCGGCATGTTCCATGCTTTGACCGACGCCAGGGCCAGGGCCGGGCTGTAACGGATCTTCACAGGGTTGACGTGTTTGAGGGACATGCACATCTGGATGCCCGCAATGTAGGTGGCGGGGCCCATGATGGCGCCCATCGTCCCCTTGGCAAGATTTGCCGGCGCGTCCGTCACGCTCATGCGCGGAGGTTTCGCCCCCAGGCATTCGGGCGTCCGCAAAGGATTGGTTCCGCTTAGTCCTTCCGCGCCCGGAGCGCCCGGCCAAGCTCCATGAGAACAGGCCGGGCCTCTTTGCCGGGGGTGTTTATGAAAATCACAAAAGCGTGCTCTCTCCCGGCCCGGTCCGGCATGTAGCCCGCGAGAGTCCGCACGCCGTCCAGGTGTCCGGTCTTGAACCGTATTGCGCCTTCGGCCTTGAGCAGATCCCTGTGCGGGAAAAACTCCCGCAAAACCTTGGCCATGTCCCGGGCGCTGATTTGGTCTCCCCGGCTGATTCCCGAGCCTTCTTCCGCAACAAGGGTTTGAAGCCCCAGATCCTTGCCCAGTCTGTCAAGGATCCGGCATCCTTTTTCAAGGGTCGAAGGCGCCCCCCCGGCCCTGGCGCCCATGGTCAGCAGCACCTGGTTTGCGGTGTAGTTGTTGGAATGCTCCAACAGGCCGCGCAGCACCTCCCGCAGGGTGTAGGGCGACTCGAAACGCAACAGGGGTTCCGCTCCGAAAGCGGCCTTTCCCATGCGGATTTCGCCGCACGGGCCTGCTCCTTCCTCTTCCAGAAAGCGCGCGAGCAGATGTCCCGCGTAGAGCGCAGCCTGGTTGTTTTCATGGGTAAGCGCCACGCGCCCGGAAGGCAGGTTTTTCGCCTGGATAATCCGTTCCGCAAAGGGGATGAGGGGCGTTTCCGGCTCTGCGGAGACAATCCGCCCCTTGGAATCCCGCTTAAAGGCCACGGTGTTGAAATTGACGCACAAGGCGCCCACGGTGGCGTCGTAGGGGTTGAGGCTTTTTCCCGCTCCCGGAATGACAATGGGTTTTTCAAAGGCGCTGTCGTCCAGCACAAGGCGGGAGCAATGCGCGCCTGTGGCGGCAAGCTCCCTTGCCAGGGCGCGCAGCGCCTCCGAGACCAGGAGCGGATCCCCCCCTCCCTTCACAACAACCCCGTCCGGACCGTCCGCGAAAACCTCGGTGGTAAACCGGAAATCCAGCCCCGGTTCCCGTACCGCCGCCAGCGCGGTGAGGACTTTGAAGGTCGAGGCGGGTGTCCGGGGCGTGTCCGGGCGGTGGGCAAACACGGTCTGGTTGTCGGGCGCAACGCAAACAAGGGAGTCCCTGGGGCCCAAAAGGGCCGCGATTTTTTGGGGAAGCTCCCCGGCGGCTGAGAACGAGGGGAAAAGCAGCAAGGCAATCAGCGCCGCGCAAAACGGGGCGCGGGCGGACGCGGTGTCACCGCGCAAAGGCCGGCTCATTGGGTGTCTCCACGATAAGGGTCACGGGTCCGGAATTGACAAGGGCGACCTCCATCATGGCGCGGAACACCCCGGTCTCCACACGGACCCCCAGGGCGCGGACCTTTTCCACAAAGCGCCCGTAAAGTATTTCCGCCTCCTCCGGGGGCGCCGCCGAGGTGAACGAGGGGCGGCGCCCTTTGCGGCAGTCGCCATGCAGGGTGAACTGGGAGACCACAAGCATTTCTCCGCCGGACTCCAACAGGGACCTGTTGAACTTTCCCGCCGCGTCCTCAAATATCCGCAGGTTGACGGTTTTTTCAACAAGCCAGTCCACCTCCTTGTCCCCGTCCCCCCGGCCGACACCCAGGAGCACCAAAAGCCCCGGCCCTATGGCGCCCGCGGTTTCGCCCTTCACAGACACCCGGGCTTCGCTCACCCTCTGGATAACGGCGCGCATGTCCGCCTACGTTCCTATCTTGCCCGCCAAGGCCGCAAAGGGGTTGTTGAAGGGCTTTTTCTCTTCCTTGGGCGTCTTGCCTCCCCCCTTGCCAGGGCGGCCGCCCTTGTTTCCCGCGCGCTCCCCGGAGGCGAAACCCTGGGATTCTCCCGGGCCCGGGTCTTTTTTCATGGAAAGGGCGATGCGCTTTCTTTCGATATCCACCGACACAACACGCACCTTGACCTGCTGTTGGACCTTGACCACTTCCGCCGGGTCCCTGACAAAGCGGTCCGCAAGCTCGCTCACGTGGACCAGGCCGTCCTGGTGGACGCCGATGTTGACGAAGGCGCCGAAGTTGGTGACGTTGGTGACGATGCCGGGAAGGAGCATTCCGGGCCGCAGATCTTCCATGGAACGCACGTCGTTGGCAAACACAAGGGGGTCGAGTTTTTCCCGGGGGTCCCTGCCCGGCTTGGCAAGCTCGCCCAAAATATCTGTCAGGGTGGGCAGACCCAGGGTGTCGGTGACATAGCGTTTCAACTCGATTTTTTTACGCAAGGTCTCGTCCTGGAGCAGGGCCGTCAACGGGGCGCCCAGGTCTTTGGCCATGGTCTCCACCACATGGTAGCTTTCCGGATGCACCGCCGAGGCATCCAGGGGATTGTCTCCGCCGCGTATCCGTAAAAAGCCCGCGCACTGCTCGAACGCCTTGGAACCCAGGCGCGGCACAGAGAGGAGGTCTTTCCGGTTTTTAAACGGCCCGTTTTTTTCCCGGTGCCGCACAATGTTGCCCGCAAGCTGGGGACCCAGCCCGGAGACGTATTGCAGAAGTTTGGCCGAGGCCGTGTTCACCTCCACCCCCACCGCGTTCACCGCGCTTTCCACCACGTCGTCCAGGGCGCGGCGCAGCATCCCCTGGTCCACGTCGTGCTGGTACTGGCCCACCCCGATGGACTTGGGGTCAATTTTCACCAGCTCGGCCAGGGGGTCCATGAGGCGTCTGCCAATGGAGACCGCGCCGCGCACCGTGACATCCTTGTCCGGAAACTCCTCCCGGGCGATGTCCGAGGCGGAGTAGATGCTGGCCCCGGACTCGTCCACGGCCACCACGGGGATGCTCTCGGGCAGCCCGGCCTCGCGGACAAAGTCCTCGGTTTCCCGGCTTGCCGTGCCGTTGCCGATGGCCACGGCCTCGGCGCGGTATTCGGCCACCAGCCTTCGCAGGGTTTGCGCGGCCTCTTCCCGTTTATGTTCCCCGGTGTGCGGGAAGACAGCGGTGTGGCGCAAGAGGTTGCCCTGGGCGTCCAGAAACACCATTTTGCAGCCGGTGCGAAGCCCGGGGTCAATGGCGCATAACCGTTTTTGTCCCAGGGGAGGGGCGAGAAGGAGGTTTTTGAGGTTTTGGGCAAAGACCAACACAGCGTCCTCGTCGGCCTTGTCCTTGGTGGCCATGCGCATTTCTGTTTCCATGCTTCGGGACAGAAGGCGCTTGTAGGAGTCCTGAACCGCAAGGCGCACCTCGGCCGCGTCCGGTCCGTTGCCTGTGACAAATTGGGATTCGAGGAGGGCGAGGGCCTCTTCGGAAGGCAGGGTGATGGAAAGGTCTATCACGCCCTCGTTTTCCGCCCTGCGCATGGCGAGCACCCGGTGGGAGGGGGCGGTGGCCAAAGGCTCTGTCCAGTCGAAGTAGTCGCGGAACTTGGCGCCCTCCTCCTCTTTGCCCTGGATGACGGAGGCGGTGAACACGGCGCTCTTTTTGTAGAGGTTCCGGAGGACGGCCCGGGCCTGGGCGTTTTCGCTGACCATCTCGGCGATGATGTCCCTTGCTCCGGCAAGGGCCTCCTCGGGGGTGGCGACGCCTTCCCCGGGTTTCACAAAGGGCGCCGCCAGGTCTTCCGGGACAGCGCCGGTCTGGGCAAGAAGCGCCTCGGCCAGGGGCAGCAGGCCCTTTTCCCGGGCGATGGCGGCCTTGGTGCGGCGTTTAGGCCGGTAGGGAAGATAAATATCCTCGAGGCCCGCCATGGTTTCCGCCGCGAGGATTTGGGCCTTAAGCTCGTCGGTGAGATGCCCCTGGCGCTCCAGGCTTTTCAAAACCGCCTCTTTGCGCTCGTCCAGGGCCGCAAGCTGGGCGAGCCGGTCGCGGATTGCCGTGATGGCCACCTCGTCCAGGCTGCCGGTGGCCTCCTTGCGGTAACGGGCGATAAAGGGGACAGTGGCGCCTTCTTCGAGCAGGAGGGCTACGGCCGCTGCCTGGGAAGGGGAGATGGAAAGCCCGCGGGCTGCCGCGAGAACATGCGCGTCGTTCATTGTTTGGGTGTTTCCTCAAGAAATGCAAGTTGTTATGGTGTTCGTCAAAATTCCTTTCCGGTTGAAAACTGTTGGGTGAACCCGCGCTTCGCGCGGAACCACCCAACCAAGGCTAGGATTTTGACGGTGGATAACGCGTTGGTTGGGTGGTTCCGCGCGCGCCAAGAGGATTCTTGTGGCAAATGCGTTGTTCGCGCGCGGGTGTACCCAACAATCTGTCTCGGCAAGATGCCGGAGCCACGCGACCCCTTCAATCGGAACGGATTCATAAAAAACGCATAGTTGAAAGAGCACCGGCAGGGGCGCGCGGCGCGGCCCCTCCATAGCACAGGGGGGCGCCCGCGCCAAGGACAGAGGAGCACGGGCCTGGGCAAGGGGATGAGGGTGTGTGTGTATGTTTCGGGCGCGCGCGGTCAGCGCGGGTCTGTGTCTGTGTCCGTGTCTTCCCTGTGGCATTCGCAGTCGTGTTCGCCGCAGTCATGGCAGACGTAGGTGGCTCCGGGGCGCTCTTCCTCTCCCGGGCTCCCCGCGCGCGCTTTCCCTGTCCAGGCGCTCATAGCCAGGATGACGGCGATACCCAAGAGAATAAGAAGGCTTAGGGCAATCAGGGAAAACATGGCGTCCTCCGGAAAAAAGCTGTCGGCGGTTTCCAAGATTGGCAATCCATTTTTTAATGGATATTCCTCTGGATTACAAACGGAATTTAGGCCGGATTACGCGGCCCTTTCCTGAAACGCGCGGGCCGCTTCCGCTTCCTTCCCTCTTGACTCCCGGTTCGGTATGTCTTAATCATATTCATTGCTCCCGGGTAATCCGTGATATTTTTGGAGCAAAGGAAAACATCACCGGAGAAAGCCTGCCAATGGCCGTTTCCGGAGGCATCGGAGTCATCATGCGGCCCATGACCTACAGCCTCGCGGGGAGGCTTGTCAGTTCCTTCCTCATCCTCTCCCTCGCCATCGTCATGCTGGCGGTCTTTCTCTCCGGCAGAAAGGCCCGCCAAGCCCTTGAAGACTCGGCTTTCGGGCGCCTCCAGACTGTTCTCGACATAAAAAACCAGCAGTTCACCGGCTGGATTTCCGCGTGCCGGCGCGATGTGGCCCTGTGGGCCGGGTTTGAGGAGGTCCGGGGGCCTGCGGGCGTGCTGCGGAGCACGCGGCCGGGCGAACCCGCGTGGAGGCTTTCCCATTCCAGGCTTTTGGGCTTTCTTGAAAACATTGTCCACTCCAACAGAAATTTCAGCGGGCTTGCAATTCTGGACCCGGAAAACGGCGAGGCGCTTGTCTCCACGTATCAGGACTCTTCACAGGCCGCGCTTCCGGAGCCTTCCTTTTTGACGCGGACTCTGCCTGCGGGAGTCACGCACCGCACGCACCTGGATCCCTGGACGCGGAGGCCCGCCATTACTGTGGCGGCCTCCATTCCGGACAGATCCGGCGTCCGCGTGGCGATCCTTGCCGCGCGTCTCAATCTGGAAGAGCTGGGCCGCGCCGCGCTGGGATTTTCAGGAGGGGAAGGCCGGGAGACAGTCTATGTTGTGGACCGGAACGGCCGCCTTGTGGCCGGCGCGCCTTTGGGCGGCCCGCGTCCTGTAGTGGCCTCCCGCGCGGTGGAGGACGCGCTTTTGGGCAACGCGGGCAGGGGCGCCTACGAGGGGCCCTCCGGGGTTCCCGTGCTCGGGGCCTGGCGCTGGCTGCACGGGCACGGAGCGGCTCTTGTCGCGGAAACGGACCAGGCCGCGGCCTTTGGCCCGGCGCGCCGGCTTGCGCGGACCGTTCTTCTGGTCGGGCTCGCGCTTTCCGCTGTTCTTTTCCTGGGCATGGTTCTCCTGGCCCGGCGCATCGCCGCCCCCATCGCCGCTCTTACGGAATCCGCCCAGGCTGTGGCCAGAGGAGACCTTTCCCGCAAGGCGCCTGTCACCAGCTCGGACCAGATAGGCAAGCTCGCCCAGACCTTCAACTGGATGACAGGCCAGCTTCAAACCATGTACGACGGCATGCGGGAGCGCATGGTCCAGGTCCAGGAAGCCCGCGCCCATGCGGCCATGAGCGAAAAACGTTTCCGGGCGCTCATCGAAAACGCCTCGGACATGGTGAGCGTGATGGACGCGACAGGACGCATCACCTACCAAAGCCCCTCGGTCACGCGCATCCTGGGATACGCGCCCGAGGAAATCGAGGGGAAAAAGCTCTTCGAATGGTTCCACCCCGAGGACGCGGAGCGCATGCGGGAGCTTATGCCCAAACTGCTCACCCGCCCCGGTCCGCTACGCCCGGACGAATACAGAATCCGGCACAAGGACGGTTCCTACCGTCTGCTGGAACTGGTGGGCAACAACCAGTTGGACGATCCTCTGGTGCAGGGCTTTGTGGTGAACCTGCGGGACGTGACCTTGCGGCGCATGGCGGAAAAAGCCCTGTGGGAGGAGACCGAGCGGCTCAACGTGACCCTTGGCTCTATCGCGGACGGTGTTGTGGTGTGCGACGCGGAATGCAACCTTGTGCTGATGAACGCCGCCGCGGAGGAACTGGCGGGACTGGCAAGGGAAGAGGCGCGGGGCCTTCCCTGCCGGGAAGTTTTGCCCATGCGCGACCCCGCGACAAGGGAACCCGCCCCGGACCTCGCTGCCCTGGCCATTGCCACGGGCGGCCCCCTGGGCGGCGACGACAAAGAGATGGCCCCGAAAAACGGTCCTCCGCGCCTTGTCTCGAGCAACGCCGCCCCCATACGGGGCAGGGACGGGCGCGTCACCGGAGCCGTTATCACCTTGAGGGACGTGACCGGGCGCCAGCGCTACGAGCAGGAATTGCAAAAAATCCAAAAACTCGAGTCCGTGGGGGTTCTGGCCGGCGGCATCGCCCACGACTTCAACAACATCCTCACCGGCATCGTCGGCAATCTCGCTCTGGCCCGGATGCTCGCCAAGGACAATCCCAAGGCCGCGGAAAAAATCGCCGAAGCGGAAACCGCGGCCCTGTCGGCCCGGGGGCTTACCCGGCAGCTTCTCACGTTCGCCAAAGGCGGTGCCCCGGTGCGAAAAAGCACGGACATGGAGAAACTCCTCCGGGAGACCGCGTCTTTTGTGCTGGCCGGTTCCAAATCGCGCTTTAACGTTGAGGTGGAGCCAAACCTTCCCCCGGCCTTTGTGGACGAGGGGCTGGTGCGCCAAGCCGTGCAAAATTTGATTTTGAACGCCTCCCAGGCCATGCCGGGCGGCGGCTGCGTGGATATCAGGGCGGGAGAGGAGGACGTGGACGGCAATTCCGGGCTTCCTTTGAGGCCGGGACGGCATGTCCGCGTTTCAATAAGCGATTCGGGTGTGGGCATTCCCCCTGAAAACATGGGCAAAATCTTTGACCCGTATTTTTCCACCAAAAAAGAGGGAAGCGGGCTGGGACTCGCCACCACCTTTTCCATCGTAAAGCGGCACGGCGGCCACATCCGTGTTTCATCCGCGCCCGGACAAGGAGCGGTGTTCACCCTGTACTTTCGGACCGCAAGCCGGAAACCCGCCTGGAAAAAATCCGGGAGTCCTAAAGACCCCAAGACCGGGCACGGCAAGGTGCTGGTGATGGACGACGAGGCGCTGGTGCTGGATGTGTTCGCGGAAATGCTGCGCTCCCTGGGCTACAGCGCGGACAAGGCCCGGGACGGCTCCGAGGCTGTTTCCATGTACCGCGCGGCCATGGAGGCGGGGGACAGCTACGACGCGGTCATCATGGATTTGACCATCCCCGGGGGCATGGGCGGCAAAGAGGCCATGGAAAAAATTCTCGCCATGGACCCCGATGCGCGGGGCATTGTCGCCTCGGGCTATTCCGCGGATCCGGTAATGGCCGCTCCCTCCCGTTATGGCTTCGCCGGGGTGATTTGCAAGCCTTTTACCGCGGAAGATCTTGGGGACATCATGTCCCGGACGCTCAAGGGCAAGACTGTGGCGCGCTGACGGGCGCGCCGTCCTCGAGCCAGACGGTTGTGTGGGCCAGGGAGCGCGCCCAGGGCATATCATGGGATGTGACCACAACGGTGACGCCTTTTTCCTTGCAGACCCTTTCCAAAAGGCTTAGAAGCACCCGCCGGTTTTCCGCGTCCACACTGGCCGCGGGCTCGTCGCATAAAAGAACCGGGGCATCGAGCGCCAGGGCCTGGGCCATGACCACCCGCTGGGTTTCCCCGCCGGAAAGCCGGTGCGCCTTGGCGTTGATAAAGCCCCGCATCCCAACAAGGTCGAGCGCCTCCCCGGCCCGGCGTTCCCGCTCCGCTTTTGGCACGCCTCTGACTTTCAGGCCGAACTCCACGTTTTTTTTGACGGTGGTGGTGAAGAGCACCGGGTTTTGATGCGCCAGAACCACCTGTCTCCGCAGGGCAAGAAGCTCCTTGTGGCTGTGCCGCGCCGGTTTTCCGAAAAACTCCACCGCGCCTTCTGTCGGAGCGTCCAGAAACGCCAGAATGTTTAAAAGCGTGCTTTTCCCGGAACCGTTCGGTCCAAGAAGCGCGGTCACCTTTCCGGCCCCGATGGCGAGGTCCGGCACGCACAGAACCTGTCTTTCGCCAAATACCCTCGTGACTCCCCGGAGACGGTAGGCTGTCAAATCCGCGCCCTCCCCTGGAAAAACAGAAGCAGGAAGTTGACGGAGAAGGCCAGGGCAAGAAGGATGATTCCAAGAGCCACGGCCAGGACAAATTCCCCTTTGTCGTAGCTGAGGGCCATGGCGGTTGTCATGGTGCGGGTGTAGCCTTTGGCGTTTCCTCCCAGCATCATGCTCACGCCCACCTCGGCGATGACCCGTCCAAAGGCGGCGGTGATGGCGGCCACGATGCCGAAGCGGGCCTCCCGGGCAAGGGCCATGGCGCAGGCGAGCCTTCCGGCGCCGAGGGTGAGGGCGGTTGCGCGGTAGCGTCCGTCCACGCGGGAAACGGCGACGATGGTGAACATGGCGACAACGGGAAGGATGAGGATGGTTTGGCCGATGACCATGGCCGCGGGGGTGTAGAGGAGGTCCAGGGCGCCAAGGAGGCCGCGCCGGCTCAGGAAGGCATAGACAAAAAGTCCCACGACAACAGTGGGAAGAGCGAGAAGGGACTGGAGGACAGTCACGGCGGCGCGTTTGCCGGGAAAGGTTCCAAAGGCCACCAGAAAGCCCAGGGGAACCCCGGCGAGGGAGGCCAGGAGGGTCGAGGCCGCGCTTACCCCGAGGCTCAGGGACACGATTTGAACAAGCTCCCGGTCCATGTGCCGGATGAGGTACAAGGCGCTGGCCATGCTGTCTGTTAAAAGGCCCATTCCGTCCGCCGCTTTTCTAAACCGGCAACGCCGGAGAATTGAGGAGTTAGAAGTTAGAAGTTAGAAGTTAGAATAAAAAATCATGTTTTGTTGTATTTTTTTGTTATAAAATGGGTCTTTATCCTCATGGCAGCCGCAGTGCGGCGAGGTTTTTGGTATAGCCTGGGGTTTCAACCCATAGGCGCTAACTTATATGAGCATTCTTGGTGAAAAATATATGAGGATATTGTCGGGTGAACCTGCGCTTCGCGCAGAAC
>JAGVGH010000321.1 GCA_020057225.1 Desulfobacterales bacterium
ACAGCCTGAAAATCCCTCCGCGTCCGGATCAGGCCCGAAAAAAACGGTTTTTTGAGTCATCGGGACGGGTGCGTCGAAAAAAGTTCACGGATTCAGGTCTATGGATAAGCTCTAAAAGAAAAAGCCGTCCTGCCCGCTCTAATCCTCCAGGTCCGGCAGCATTTCCTCCATCTGGAGCACCTGCCTGCTGGTCACCAGGGCATGCACCGTGTCCGCGGGAATGATGCGGGCAAGGCCCGTGTTCTCTTCAAATATCACCCGGGTCCGTCCTGTCTGCGCGCCCACCGCAGGCTCCACATAGGGGATGAACCCCCGGACCACGCCGATAAACCGCTCCTCGTTGACCAGGGGGCTTTTCAGAGCCTCCCCGACCTTGAGCGCCGGAACATACAGCGCGGGCCCCCCGGAGTTGCCGGGAAAAACAAACACGTCGCCAATGATGCCGCCAGGGTCGGAACGGGCCACCATGCCCTTGCGGGCGATGGGCAGCGCGTTCTCCGTCGAGCGCAGCCCCAGGGGAAAGCCCAGCACCACCATGGACGCGCCCGCCTCGACGTTTTTTTGAAGAAGGAAGGCCGAAAGAGGAATGGCCGCGATGGAGGAGGTTTTGCGCCAGCCGATGTAGCGGCAGGCCACATCCTTGTCTTTGGCGAGAAACCAGCCGCCGAGCTTTTTTTCTTCCAGGCTCCGGTCCGTCACCAGCACGCTTTCCCCCCCGGTCTCGTTCAACCGGTAGGCGAGCCCCTTGCGCACACCTCCCTTGCCGTCCTGGACCACATGTCCGGACGTGACCAAAAGCACGTGCTTTTTTTCCGTGAGCACAAGAAACCCGGTGCCTGCGGGCGCGGCCTTTCCGTCCCCGGTCTGGACCTCGAGGGAAACCACGGCGCTCAGCCATTTTTGATTGAAAAAGGAGGTCCGGGCCTCGCCGTCCGCGCCTTCCGCAAACGCAAGGCATGGCGCGAGGAACAGGACCGCCGCAAGAACCGCGGCCAATAGGCATACTGTCGGGTTTTTCATCGTTCTCCTTTGCCGGAAAACCTTTTCCGGGCCAGGGTTGTTTGCAAGTAGTGTCATAAGCCGTCCTCCGGGAGCAGCACGGTGTCCCCGTGGGAATAGGGCGGCACGCACACGCACAAAATATGAAGCGGCCCCTTGCCTGTGTTTTTCACCGCGTGGGCCGCTCCCGGAGGTATCCGGACAGTGTCCCCTGTTTGGACGGAAAACCACTC
This sequence comes from Desulfobacterales bacterium, assembly GCA_020057225.1. GTDB lineage: Bacteria > Desulfobacterota > Desulfobacteria > Desulfobacterales > Desulfatibacillaceae > JAGVGH01. The sequence continues at coordinate 1,233 of JAGVGH010000321.1, forward strand.
TCCGTCAAGAAACAGGGTTCCCTCGCCCCGCGTCACGTGGTACAACTCCTCGGCCACAGGATGCCTGTGGCGGACGCTTTCCGCGCCCGGCGCGACAACGGCCTCGGCCAGGCTCACCCTGCCAGGCCCGTGGACGCCGGGATGCAGAAGCTCCCGGATGAGCGTCCCGTCCCTGGTCACATAAGGCTTGGCTTTCGTGTATTCCGACTTGACCATTCGACAGCTTTCGTCGCATGGAGCGCCGCGCGGGCGACATCCCCGCCCGTGTTCTTTAAAACCCCGCGCAAGGAGGCGCGGAGCGCCATGTTTTCGCGCAAACGCAGATTCGCGGCGGCACCCCGTATCCTGGTGCCCAAACTGGAAGGATATCATTGTTTTGCCTGCGGCACAAACAATCCCGCAGGGCTTGGAATGGAATTTTTTTTGGAAGGCGACATGGTGGGATCGGATCTCACCTTTGGCGAAAACCACGCCGGATGGGAGCATCTTGTCCACGGCGGCCTGCTGACCACGGTCCTGGACGAGATCATGGGCTGGGCTGTCATCGTGTTTCTCCGCCGCCTCATTGTCACCAAGTCCATGGACGTGCGTTTTATCCGCCCGGTGCCTGTGGGAAGCCCGGTAAAAGCCCTGGGGTGGATTGAGTCAGACCTTTCCGGGCAGGGCTGCCGGGTCCGGAGCGTGCTTGAGGACACCTCGGGACGGCCCCACGCCAGCGCCACCGCGGACATGATTTACCTTTCAAAAAAGCGCGCGGCCGCGGTGCCCGAGCCTTTTAAAAGCGACACCCTCGCGATCTTCGCGCGTATGGAGGAGCTGGTGGCCAACAGGACGGAACCGTGTGTTCTGGACGCGGACGCTGAGCCCGCGGCAAAAAACTGACCGCGCGGGGGCGCCTGGCAGAGGAGGGAACCGGTGAGGGGACGGGCGACATTCGGCGCGCTTGACTTGGCGCTCCTCCTTTGCCTGTGCGGGGGGCTTGTCTGGTTTGTGAACAAGGCCGGGCAGGAGCTGGACTATTCCTGGGATTTTGGCACTGTCGCCCGCTACCTTTTCCGCCACGATCCCGCCCGGGACGCATGGGTTCCAGGAATGCTCGCCCAGGGCTTTTTCACAACCCTTCGCCTAAGCGTCTGGTGCGTCCTTCTCGCAACGCCTATTGGCGTGGCCGCCGGACTTGCCCGGGTCCGCAAAGGGCTTCTGCCCCGGGCGCTGGGCCGCGCCTATGTCGAGTCCATGCGCAATGTCCCGCCCCTTGTGCTGATTTTCATCGGCTACTTCTTTGTGGGCGGACAGCTTTTTTCAGCCCTGGGCGTCGAGGAGGCCGCGCGCGCCCTTCCTCCGTCCGCGCGCTCTGTTTTGACCTTTTTCGCCGCCCCTCCGGAACGTTCAGCCGCGTTTTTCTCCGCTGTGGCCACCCTGGCCTTGTATGAAGGCGCCTATGTCGCGGAAATCGTCCGGGCCGGTGTTCTCTCCATCGAGCGCGGGCAACGGGACGCGGCCTACGCCCTGGGCCTTAGCCCCTGGCAGGAAATGCGCCATGTCGTGGGACCCCAGGCTGTCCAGCGCATGCTTCCCGCCCTGGCCGGGCAGCTTATCTCGGCCATCAAAGATTCCGCCATTGTGAGCGTCATCTCCATTCAGGAACTCACCTTCCAGGGACTCCAGCTCATGGCCTCCACCTATCTCACCTTCGAGATATGGATTACCATCACGCTCCTATATCTTGCCCTCACGCTTCCCTGCTCCCTGGCCGCGCGGAAGCTGGAGGCGCGGCTTAGGCATTGACGGCGCCCCGGCTTTTACATGGAACCTGCGGGCCGGGCCGCCGCGCCGCGTTTGGCCTTTTTTTCAAAACGCCGGGCCGCCTCGGCGGCGCGCTCCGCTGTGGGATATTCCCCAAAACGCACGCAATGCCAGACCTTGCCCTTCGCGTCTTTCAAAACCTGGATACGCGCGGGGTAGCCGTTCTTTTTCACGATGGAAAGCTCCAAGTCGGCGTTTTCGCGGTCCAGAAACGCCCCTGTCTGCACCACAAAGCCTCCGCTCCTGCCGTGCCGCTCCCCGTCCCCTGGATCCCGCGCTTTGCTTTCCGTGTCCCGCCGGGCCGCCGGAGGCGTTTCCACAGGCCGGTCTTCCGCAGGAGGAGGCCGCCGGACCGTGTCCCTGTTCCCGGGTGTTTTCCCGGCCCCGTCAGACGCGCTCCTGTTTCCGGAGGTTTCGGACGGAGGGGCGGCGGCCCTCACCGGGGCTTCCCCCTCCGAGGCCAGGGCCGCCAGGTAGGCGGGATAGTCCGCCACACGCACCACGTATTCTGTTGTGTTTCCCTGTCCGCGCTGCTCATACAGAAGCGGGGAGTGCCCTTTTTCCTTGAGAATCCGGACATGTTCCTCCGCATGGGCCTTGTCCCGGTACACGGCCACCGGCTCGGCAAAGGCGTCCTCCCGGCCTTTGGATTCCCCGGGCGCCCGCGTCCTGATCCAGGCCGCGGGATGCGTTCCGCCCGGACCCGGGGGCCGGAACTCCACACGGACGGTTTTGCCCTCCAGTTGCTTAAAGGCGTCCGCCGCCTCTTTGGCAAAGGACCAGTCCGCGTATTCTCCGATGCTTACAGTATAGCGCGCCCTGCCCCGCGCGCCGGGCTTTTCCGCCACTTCCGCGAGATATCCCTTGTTTTCCAGCTCCCTTGCCAGCGCTCTGGCCTTTTTCTCCTCCATGTCCCCGCCCGCTGCCACAAAGAAGGCTCCGTCGGCCAGGGTATTTGCCCCGGAAACGGCCGGGGCGGGCGGCGCCGCGGGCGATGGCGGTGTTTCCGGCTCCAGGCCCGCCGCCCCTTTCGGCGGCGTCCTGGAAGCCAAATCCTCTTCGGCAAAGGGGGAGTCTTGCCCAGGGGTCTCCGCGCCCAGGTCTTCCCGGGGCGTCTCCTCTGTCCGGGTCTGCCCGTTCGGCGGCGCTTCCGAAGGTTCCTCTTCCCTGGCCGGAGGCGCGGCCTCTGCCGCTGTTACCGGTCCCCCCTCCAAAATCGAGGCCGGTCGCACCAGCGCGCCTTTGTCCTGACGGTCCGTAAATTTCCGCGCGGCGTTTCTGGCCTCGGTCTCGATGGCGTAGCGGCCAATGGACACGATGTATTTGGCGGGACGCGCGTCTTTTTGCGGATGCACCCGGGCCGGAATTCCGGCTTTTTCAAGACGCCTGGCCTCCTGCCCGGCGTATTCCTTGGTCCCGTACACGCCCACCTGCACAAAGTAATCCCCGGAATCCGGGTATTCCCCGGACGGCGGACGGGCCTCTTCCGCCTCCTCCCATTCCTCCGGCGCGGCCTCGGCAGGCTTTTCCACGGCGAGGGACGCCGCCGCGCCTTTGTCCTCCCCTCCCAGGGCCTGCAGGGCCTTTTCACGCCATGGCTGTCTTTTTTGATACGCCTCCAGCCGCTCCTCGTACTCGGAAATGGCGGAATCGAACCCTTTTTCTTTGAGGTAGGCGATGAGCTTGCCCAGGGTCGAGACCGCGTCGCCGTACTGTCCGGTTTCAGCCTCCGCCGCCGCCAGGGTGTCGAGAAAACTGGGTTCCGGGTGGGTTTCCAATGCCTTTTTGGCCCAGCGCACCGCCTTGTGGCCGTCCCGGAACGCCGCGTCCGGACAGGTGGAAAGGGTCCAGGCAAGCTGGTTCATGGCGAGAACATGGTTGTTGTCCACCTGCAGGGCCGCGGTGCAGTCTTCGATGGCTTTCTTGAAGTCGCCCTTGAAAAACCAGGCTGTCCCCCGGTTGCAGTAGGCGTCGGCGTGTTTGGGGTTGAGCCGGATGGCCCGGGAGGTGTCCTCGATGGCTTTGTCATAGGCGCCCAAATGATACCAGGCGGCGCCCCGGTTGTTGTAGGCGTCCGCGTCCGCGGCGCCCCGCTCCTCGACCTTGTTGTAATCGCTGATAGCCTCTTCGAGCCTGCCCAGGTAAAACAGGGACGCTCCCCGGTGGACGTAAGCCTCTGTCCGCTCCGGCTCTCCTTCGATGGCCTTGGTGAAGGCTTCCGCGGCTTTGTCGTAATGGCCGGACTGGAAAAGGATGCGGCCCCTGTCGAACCAGTTCCCGGCAAGGGCGCGGCAGGGCAGGGCCGCAAGGCCCGCGGCAAGGAGGAGAAGGATTGTGGCGGAAATCCGTCGCATGGTGTGTGTCCTTGGCGCGGCAGACTAAACCAAGGCAACGGATTTGGCAACTGTTTGAAGGTGTTTGAAGATGTTTTTAAGACGGGCGCGCGGGCCTGCCCTAAACCGGCGGAGCCGGAGAAGTCAGGAATCAGGAGTCAGGAGTCAGGAGTCAGGAGTTAGAATAAAAAATCCTGCTTTTGGTGTTTTTTCTTGTTATTAAATGGGCCTTTATCCTCATAGCAGCCGCGGTGCGGCAAGGCTTTTGATCTAGCCTGGGGTTTCAACCCTAGGACAAGCCCAGGGAGATGTCCGGGTTTAGTTGACATAGACCGTATTTTGGACTGACGACCGAAAATAGCTCCTGTAAAATCATGTAGTTGCTGACCAAATTGGCGCTATGTCAATGAAATGCCGACATCACCAACCCCAGGACCATGGCACAGAAAGTATCCACGCAAAAAACGCAGATAATCCAGATATAGAATCTAAGCCGACAGGAATTCATAAATCCTGCCCGCACTGGAGCGCTTTTTTCGGCACCACGAAGCCCAGTCCCTCCCCCACCAGTTCCGCGCCGGATCCCTGGGGCACAAAGGGCGCGAACACAAGCCGCGCCTTTTTGGCCTTAATGATGATTTCCGGAAGCCTGGGAAACACCTTGCGCCGGGGCACCGCGGTTTCGGCCAGCAAAACCTTGAGGACATCCACGGCCTCGGACAAGGGAAGGTTCGCGGGCAGCATCCCTTCCCCGTCCATGCGGAGCCGTTCCGTTTCCTCCCCCAGTGGCGGCGAGCACGTGATTTGCCGGGCAAGGCGTAAGAAATGCCTGGGATTGAGCTTGAAGGCCGGGCAGTAAAAGGAGAATTCGATGTCCGCCCATTCCGGTTTGACGGCCTTGGGAAGGTTGGCGAACCGGGCGAAATCGGCGAGGGAGGAAAGCGCGATTCCGGTGATTTCCGGAGTCACGCGCCAGAAGGGCAAAAACAGGGCGTTTTTCGCCTTGGTCTCCATGACCGAGGCGGCGACCCGGGCGAACGCTCCGCCATGGGCGCGCCAGGCCGAGTCGCAGTTGCGGCAGACAAAGACAAAGGTGTCCCTTTCGCCATCGAGGTCCGCGCCGCAGCGGGGGCATATTGCCGGGATGAAGCCGGGATCCCAGTCCCCGGCGGCAAGGAGCCGGTCGAGGTCTTCGGGCGCCGTGGCCGCGGGTGTTTTCAGAAAAGCGTCCACCAGTTTTCCGTTTTGGACAAGATAGGGCGCATAGACGATGCCGGTGGTGTCCCCCACGTAGGTTTTTTCTAAAATATCCGTTTCCTGCGCTCCAAGGCCCAGCATGGCATACCGGGCCTCCATCATCTTCACAGCGTCCTCAGGCGCGGTGGCCGGGACCGCGCGGCGGCCCGCAAGCGTCCGGGCCGCGAACACAAGGCGAAGGGCCTGGGGCCGGAGTCCCAGGGAAGCGGGCAGCCCGGCAAAGGGCGCGGCCAGCCCGGTGGTGTCCACAAGGCGGTGGCGGATGTCTGTTCCCGAGACGGAGAAAACCGTGCCTTTGAAGCGCCAATAAGGGATGAAAACAAGCCCTTTGAGGGATTCCGGCGGCGCGAGGGCGTAGCGGAACGGCCCTTTGGACAGGATATGCAGGCGGACGCGGCAAAAGGGACAGGAAAGAACCCTGTCTGTTTCCTCCAGGCTGACCGGCCCGCCGCACTGGGGGCAGGGATGGTCAATCTTTAAGTTCAAGTTTCTCTCCGCACCCGTTGCAGAATGTTGCGCCGTCCAGGTTTTTCACACCGCAGAAGGGGCAGAAGCGCGCGGCGCGCGGCGTGTCGAGGCCTTTCCCGCACCGGGAGCAGAACCTGGCGGCCGGGGGCAGGTTTTTGCCGCAGTCCGGGCATTTCTGAAACACCACAAGCTGGTGCCCGCAGTGGGGACAAAAGCGCGCGTCGGCCTGGACCGGCTGGCCGCAGTCCGGACAGGCCTGGGCGGCCGGCAGGGCGGTGGCCGGTCCCCGGGCCTGGGCCGCTGCCAGGGGAGCGGCCTGGGCGAAAAGCCCCGGCATCATCAGCCCCATGCCCAAACCCATGCCGTTTCCAGCGGTTCCCTGGTTTTCCGCGGCCTTCTCCAGGGCCATGGCAGCTTTCATGGCCATGAGCTTGCCCATGTCGTCAAAGAGCGCGAGCTTGCTCTTGTCGTCCATGGCCTGCTGGACCTCGGGGGGAGGGGTGATGGAATTGATGTAAAGGTGGGTGAGGGCAAGGCCGAAATGCGAAAAATCCTCCTTGAGCATTTGTTTAAGCCCGGCGGCTGTTTCCGTGTAAAGGGCCGGGAGATCGAGAATCGAGGTAAGGTTTTCGCCCAGATAATCGTTCAGGCGCGAAACAACCACCTTGGAGAGGTATTCCTCGATTTCCGTGGCGGTATAAACCCCCTGGGTGCCCACCAGGGTGTTGACAAACAAAACAGGCTGGACCACCCGCACATTGAACATGCCAAAGGCGCGCAGGCGGACAAGGCCCAGAGACTGGTCCTTGAACGCCACGGGATCACGGGTTCCCCAGCGCAAATCGGTGAAGGTTTTAAGGTTGACGAAATAGACCTCGGCGCGCAGGGGGCTTTGCATCCCCCAGGGGATGGAGAGGATTTTGTTCAGGACCGGAAGGTTGTGGGTCTTGAGGGTGTGGCGTCCCGGACCAAGGGCGTCCGCGGCCTTGCCCTGGTAGTAGAAGACGGCGGCCTGGCTGTCCCGGACCGTACACTGGGCGCCCCATTTGATTTCGCCGGAGCCGGACTCCGGCAGCCTGTGGACCATTTCTTTGCCGGTCTCGTCGAACCATTCGAGGAGTTCGAGAAAAAAGACATTGTTGGAACCCATGGATCCTCCTTTGTCTGCGCGTGGGGCGCTGAAAAAAGGGAGGGGCGTGGAAACGCTCCTTTGGGGTGTATTGTACAGAGCCGGGGGGGAAGTGTCAAAATGAACCGGGGCAGGGGTTTGGGGGACTGGGGGAGGGGGGACGGATTTAAGGCTTGACCGATGCAACCAAGTTGCATAGATTGCCTCCGTGCGCAGGACCGGCCCGCGCGCCGGTCCATAATCCAAGAGGTAATTGCAAAAGGAGGCCTAGGCCGGGTGGTTCCGGGCCGCAAGGCCGGGTTCATCCAACATTTCTAAAATGATTCCAATATGTTGTGTGAAACTGCCCTTCGGGAGGAACCATCCGGCCTGCGTTGAATTTGTCGTTTCTATGAGTTTTGCAATTACCTCCCAAGAATCTTGACACAGATTCCGTTATCCCAAAGGAGACTCCCCATGAAACACGCCGCGCTCTTTTCCATCCTCGCCCTTGCAACTCTGTTGCCGGCAGCCCCCGGCGCCTCGGCAGCCCCCCTTCAGGTCGCCGCCAGCATCCTCCCCCAGCAGTTCTTCATCCACAAAATCGGCGGCCCCCTCGTAAACGTGACGGCCATGGTCCAGCCCGGCGCAAACCCCCACACCTACGAACCCAAACCCCGCCAAATGGCCGCCCTGGAAAACGCCGCCGCCTTTTTCGCCATTGGCTTCCCCTTCGAGCACGCCTGGCTTCCCAGGTTCCGCCAGGTCAACCCCAAAATGGCCGTGTTCCACACCGGCGAGGGAGTCGCAAAGCGGCGCATGGAAGCCCATGACCGCCACGAGGGGGAGCACGGGGAGCACGCCGCCGGGGAGGAGGACAAACACGGGGCCCACGAGGCGCATGGCGGCGCGGAGCATTCCCATGAGGGTCTCGACCCCCACATCTGGGTCTCTCCTCCCGCTGTCAAAATCATCGCCAAAAACATCGAGCGCGCCCTCATAAGCCTTGACCCGGAACACAAGGCGGAGTACGAGGCAAACGGGACGCGCTTTCAGGCGGAAATCGAAAAACTGGACCAGGACCTCCGGCTCCTCTTCAAAGACATGGGCGACGCCCGGAATTTCATGGTCTTCCACCCTGCCTGGGGCTATTTCGCGGACGCCTACGGTCTCAAGGAGATCTCCATTGAAATGGAAGGCAAGGAACCCAAGCCCGCGGAACTCGCGGAGATAATCGAACACGGCAAAGAGCTTAAGGTCAAAGCCCTGTTCATCCAGCCCCAGTTCTCCAAAAGCGTGGCGGAAACCGTCGCCAAGGCCCTGGGCGCCCAGCTTGTAACCGCCGACGGACTGGCCCTGGACTGGGAGGCGAACCTGCGGGATGTCGCCCGCCAGTTCCGGGAAGCGGTCCGCTGAGGACCCATGACGGACGCGAAACCCATAATCGAACTCCGGAACCTCTCATTTTCCTACAACGGGCGCCCGGTTATCGAGAACGTGAGCCTGGACATTTTGGAAGGGGAGTTTTGCGCCGTAATCGGTCCCAACGGCGGCGGCAAGACAACGCTTTTGAAACTCATGCTGGGCCTTGTCAAGCCATGCCAGGGAACGGCGCTTTTGTTTGGCGCGCCGCCGGAAAAGACCGCGCGTCTGGCCGGGTACGTGCCCCAGGACACCCGGCGCGCGGACGGATTTCCCGCCACCGTGAGGGACGTGGCGCTCATGGGGCGCCTTTCAGGAAGGTTTGGCGCGCGCCGCTACACCCGGGCCGACCGCGAGGCCGCCCGTGAGGCGCTCGTCCGCATGGGGATGTGGGAGCTTCGGGACAGAAGGATTGGCGAGCTTTCCGGCGGCCAGCGCCAGAGGGTGCAGGTGGCCAGGGCGCTGGCCACGGGTTCCCGGCTTCTGCTTCTGGACGAGCCGGCGACCGGCGTGGACAAGGCGGGCCGGGGGGAAATGTATGAGCTTCTGCGGGAGCTCAACACAACCACCACCATCCTTGTGGTGAGCCACGAGCTGTTCGCGCTCTCCTCCTACGTCAAATCCGTGGCCTGCGTGAATAAAAGCGTCCATTACCACGGAGCCGCGGAAATGACCCAGGAGATGCTGGACCAGACCTTCCACTGCCCGGTGGACCTGGTGGCCCACGGGCTTCCCCACCGGGTGCTCCGGTCCCACGGGGAAGATTGACATGCTCCAGGCCCTTTCCCACACCTTCATGCAAAACGCCCTTGCCGCGGGCCTTTTGGCCAGCGTCATCTGCGGCGTTGTGGGCGCGTTCGTGGTGGTGAACCGCCTGGTGTTCCTTTCCGGCGGCATCGCCCACGCGGCCTACGGCGGGGTTGGCCTTGCCGTGTTTCTGGGTCTGCCCTTTCTTCCCACAACCCTTGCCGTGACCCTGCTCTTTGCCATGGCCATGGCCTGGGTCACCCATGCCAAAAAAGAGAGCGCCGACGCGGCGGTGGGCGCCCTGTGGGCTGTGGGCATGGCCCTGGGCGTGCTGTTTCTGGATTTGACGCCCGGCTACAACGCCGATCTCATGAGCTATCTTTTCGGCAGTATTCTGGCTGTGCCCAAAGAAAGCCTGTGGGCCATGTGCGCGCTCGCCTTTTTGGTGACAGGCGCCGCCGCGGTTTTTTACAACGGGCTTCTTGCCATGAGCTTCGACCCGGAGTTCGCGCGGCTCAGGGGTGTCCGGGTGCGCTGGCTCTATCTGGGGCTTGTGGCTGTTGTGAGCATGGCTGTGGTGTTGGTCATGCGGGTGGTGGGGCTGATTCTTGTCATCGCGCTTTTGAGCATTCCCGCGGCTATCGCCGGACGGCGCGTCAAAAGCCTGTGGGCCATGTGCGCGCTTTCCACGGTCCTGTGCGCGCTCTTTGTCGTTTTCGGGCTTTGGCTCTCCTACTCCTTTGATATAAGCTCGGGGGCCGCGATCATATTGGTTGCCGGAATGTGCTATCTTGTTTCCCTCATTATTCCGGGAACCGGCAAAGGCAAGGGGGCCTGAGCCATGGGAAAAGAGGAAGCGGGCGGATATCCTTCCCTCATCGAGGACTCGGGCCTTGCCTCCACTCCGGCCCGGGCCCAGGTTCTCGAAATACTGGCCAACAGCCAAAGCCCCCTCACGGCACGGGAAATCCACGCGACCCTTGCCCGGACCCAGGCGGTGGACCGGACCACGGTGTACCGGTCCCTTGATGTCTTTGTGGAGGCCGGGCTGGCGGAGCGTATCACCAGCGGGGACAGGGCCTTTCGCTACGGCATGGGCCGGCGGTCCTTGCACGCGCGGCACCCCCATTTTTTCTGCCGCCAGTGCGGAGACATGGAGTGCCTTTCCGCAGGCGCGGTGGAACTCCGGATGGAGGATTTTGTCCGCACCTTTGCCGGGCTGGTGGAGCGGGTGGAAGTGCGGATGGACGGGATATGCAAGAACTGTCTGCGGCGCGGCGGGGCAGGGAAATGAGGGTTTCCCGGGTAAACCTCCTGGCGGTCCTGGCCGCGGCCTTGGTTCTTTGCGTGTCCGCGGGCGGCACCCGGGCAGACGGGGATCCCATGCGCGGGCCATGGAAAACCTCCGGGCAAACGCCGGGGTCCACGAAGGAGGCAGAGGGCGGGTCCGGCCTTCTTGGTTTTTACCGCAACCACCTAAGCCCGGTGGACGGGGACCGGTGCCCCATGGTTCCCGGCTGCTCGGCCTACGCGGGGGAATGCGCGCGGAAGCATGGGGCGTTTGCGGGATGGATCATGGCCTGCGACCGGCTCATGCGCTGCGGCAGGGACGAGCTAAGGCTGTCGCCCAATGTGTGGACAGTGAAGGGAAGGCGTTGTTTGGACACTGTTTCCGCCAATGATTTCTGGTGGTTTAGAGCCAGGAGCCAGGAGTAAGGAGTCAGGAGTTCGAATAATAGGGAATAAGATCCTGTTTTAGATACCACTCCGACAGATAGGCATTCAATACAGGGCGACACTTCAGAACGCGCATGAAAGGGCAGGCACGGGGGCCTGCCCCTATTGGAATTTCCCCCGAAGGGGCGGCCCCCCGAGGCCGCCCTCTCATCCAAGATGCGCGATTATTTATGTCACTATGTAAAGAAACAAAGGATGTCCCGCTCCGAAGGAGCAAGGCTAGGGGATTAGGTCCGCGACAGAGCCGCCCCGAAGGGGCGAAGGGATGTAGCCTGGGGCTTTAGCCCCAGGTTTGCAGCATAAACGATGATTATACTGTTTATTTTATGTAATCCTGGGCCTGAAGGCCCAGGATTCGGCCCTTCGCCCCTTCGGGGCGGAACCTCCTTTGCTTCGGAAGGGTCTATTTGTCGGAGCGCTCTACTCCTAACTCCTAACCCTGTTTCCCGGCAAGGAGCACTCTCATGGACACTCCCGCCACCTCCGCAAATCCGCCCCGCAGCCGCGTGGCCGCGCTTCTATCCTCGGAAACCCCCGTTCCCGACACCCTTGTCAAGGGCTGGATCCGCACCCTCAGAGACCACAAAGACTTCGCCTTTATCGAAGTCAACGACGGCTCGTGCCTTGCCAATCTTCAGGTGGTGGCGCCCTCCGGCATGCCGGGTTTTTCCCAGGCCGTGACGCTTGGAACAGGGGCGGCAGTGGTGATCCGGGGGGAGCTTGCCGCCTCCCCTGGAAAAGGCCAGCGCTGGGAACTCCAGGCCAAAGAGATCGTTCTCGCGGGCTCCTGCCCGGAGGACTATCCCTTGCAGAAAAAGCGCCATTCCGACGAGTTTTTGCGCGGCATCGCCCATCTGCGCGTCCGGACCAACAAATACGGCGCCATGTTCCGCATCCGCTCCTCCCTTGCCCAGGCCGTCCACGCATTTTTCCAGGCCCGTGGATTTCACTGGATCCACACCCCCATCCTCACCGCATCGGACTGCGAGGGCGCCGGAGAAATGTTCCGCGTAACCCTGGGCCGCCAGAACGGGGAGGAGTTTTTCGGCAGGAAAACCCACCTCACCGTGAGCGGCCAGCTTGCCCTGGAAATGTTCGCCCTTGCCCTGGGCGATGTTTATACCTTTGGCCCAACCTTTAGGGCGGAAAACTCCAACACCAGCCGGCACGCGTCGGAGTTCTGGATGGTGGAGCCGGAAAGCGCTTTTGCGGACATCGAAGACAACATGCGTCTGGCCGGGGATTTTTTGCGGCACCTTGTTGTTCACGCCATGGACAGGTGCGCCGAGGACCTTTCCCTTTTCGCCAATTTCGTGGACACCGGTCTTATGGCCCGGCTCGAAAACATCGCCACAAAGGGACCGGTCCGGGTATCCTACACAGAGGCCATTCTTATTCTGCAAAAATCAGGCGTTGCGTTCGAGTATCCCCCGGCCTGGGGCAAGGATCTTCAAACCGCGCATGAGCGGTATCTCGCGGAGGAGGTTTTTCAGGGGCCCGTGATCGTCCATGATTATCCCGCGGGCGTCAAAGCGTTTTATATGCGGATGAACGCTGATGAGAAGACAGTGGCCGCCATGGACATGCTGGTGCCGGGAGTGGGGGAAATCATCGGGGGGAGCCAGAGGGAGGAGCGTTTTCACGTGTTGCGCCAGAGGCTGGTCTCGATGGGGCTGAGTGAAGAGGAGTATGGCTGGTATCTGGATTCCCGGAGATACGGAAGCGCGCCCCACAGCGGTTTTGGGTTGGGTTTTGAGCGGCTTCTGATGCTGGTGACCGGGGCTGGAAACATCCGGGACGTGATTCCGTACCCCAGGACACCGGGAAGCATTGATTTTTAGGGGGGCGGTCCCTGTTGGCGCGGGTCCGGGACTGGCGCGGGCAAGGCGGGCAGGGGGCTGGCAAGCGCCAGGCGGGTCCGTGTATCCGGAAAAAATTCTTGCGCGCCAAGGCGATGTTTGATAGGGTGCGCGATTCGGCGGACCGGGCAAAGCATGGATCTCCGGCGGGATTTTCCCGTCCGCATTTTCCTGTTGACAAAAACGCAAAATTTCCATACAAAGCGTTGTTTTGTTCAATATGACGCAAAGGAGCGCGGGACCGTGAAGAAATACACCTACTCGGCGAAACCCGAGGACAACAAGCAAAAATGGTACGTGGTGGACGCCGCCGACATGGTGCTCGGCCGCCTGGCGAGCGAACTGGCCGCCCGCCTTCGGGGCAAACACAACCCCCTGTTCACCCCGCACACCGACCAGGGCGATTGGATTGTCGTTGTCAACGCCGACAAAATCCGGCTTACCGGACGCAAGTGGGACCAGAAGTGCTACTACAGCCACAGCGGCTACATCGGCGGGCTCAAATGCGTCACCGCCAAAAAACTTCTGGAAAAACGGCCGGAAGACCTTGTGCGCCACGCGGTAAAGGGCATGCTGCCCAAAACCAAGGTAGGCTACAAGCTCTACAAAAAACTCAAAGTGTACGCCGGCCCTGTCCATCCCCACGAGGCCCAACAGCCCGAAGCCCTTTCGATCGCCAAGTAAAGAGGTAATCTATGAGCGCCCAGGAATCCTTCTACGCAACCGGGAAACGTAAATCCGCCATCGCGCGGACGTGGATACGCCCAGGCTCCGGAGCCGTTTCCATCAACGGGAAAAAACTCGCCGAGTATTTCACCACGGAAAGCTCGAAAAAAATCGCCCTGCAGGCCCTGTTTCTTACGGGTCTGAACGACAAGGTGGACGTGACAGCCACTGTCCAGGGGGGCGGCCTTACCGGGCAGGCGGGCGCCTTGCGCCTTGGCATCACCCGGGCGCTGCTTGATTACGACCCGGAGCTCCGGGGCGCCCTCAAAAAAGCCGGGTTCATTACCCGCGACCCCCGCGTCAAAGAGCGCAAGAAATACGGCCAGGCGGCCGCCCGCGCCCGGTTCCAGTTCTCCAAGCGGTAAGTGTCCGCCGGTTTCGCGGAAATCCGAGGGAAAAAGCGGCATGCCGCTTTTTCCCTCTTTTATTTGCGGCGGAGAGCGTTTAAAATCGTTCCTGCTTGGAACGCGACAAGGTTGTCCCAAGAGGTAATTCCAAATTCGCCGGCCTTGCCGGTTGAAAGAGGGCCCCATGGCAGGATACTCGGCATACTGGAGGCGGAACCGGTCTTCCCTGGAGGCCGCGGAGCTGGCCCTTTCGCTCCGCGCCCTGCGCAAGGTGGCGTCCCACCTGGGCGGAAACGTCAAACCCGTGTACTGGCGGGGCATGGCCGGGTCCGAGGAAGGCGCCCTTCTGCTTTCCCCGGACCTTGTCCGCGGACGCTATCCTGTCCACGGCGACACCATGGACCTCCTGGTGGCCCAGGTGGCCCGCCAGGGCATGGGCTCCGCCGAGTGGGGCGAATGGGTCGGAAAAAAAGCCATGGAGGCGGCGAAGGACGCGCCGGAGGAGGTCCGGGGTTTTCTGGCCGCGCTGCTTGAAACCGCCGAGGACCTGTATGTGGCCGCAAGGGCCGAAGGCCAGGTCTGGCGGAGCTATCTTGAAAAAGCCTGGGCCTTGGAGGCGGAACCTCTCCGGGACCCTGCCCTTCCCCCCAGCCCCGAAAGCCTCGCCCGGGTGTGGCGGGACCGCGCGCTCTTTGGCCGGACTCCCGACAACCTGCATTTTCTCCATGACGACCTCTTGCCGCTGCTGGACCATGCCGCGGAGCAGATACCAAAGACCGCGGCCCTTCCGAATCAGACATCCAGGCGGGAGGCGCGCGCCCTGCTTTACTCCGGGCTGTTTGTCCGGATCTGCCGCGCCCTTGCGGAGTGGGAACGGTTTTTGCCCGGCGAGGACGCGGTGAATCTCCATGATGAAGCCGCGCCCCAAGGAGACCTGGAAGAGCCGCTTGAGGACGGGGAGCCGGAGACCAGGGAGCCGGAGGAGGAGGAAAAAGAGCGAAGCAAACTCCCCGGGGAGCTTCCCCAGGAGCTGGCCGAAGACGTGGCCGCCCTCATGGAGGACGAGGAGGCCGACCTTACCCGAAGCATCGCCGTCGCGGTCCGGGATCCCGAGGCCGGACAAATGGAGACGGTTTTCCGCAGAGGCGCCGCCAAAACAACGGTGCGTCCGGACCCCCTCCAGGTCCGCCGCCTGCGCCGCTTGTTTCAGGAGCAGGAGACCCTCATCCGCCAGGCCAAACGGCGCAAGGTGCGAAGGGGGCTTACAGGGGGCGTCCTGGACCAGCGGCGGCTCTACCGCGTGCCCATGGACGGGCGCGCCTTTAAGCACCGCCAGGCCCCGGGAAAGGAACACGCCTGGCGCATCGTGGTGGTTGCCGACGCCTCCGCCTCCATGAGCGGGCGTCCTGGAGAAACCAAACCCTGGTCCGCCGCCGAAAAATGCTTCGTGTCCCTGGCCGAAGCCGCCAAAGGCTCGCGGAACCTCGTGGATATCTACGCCTACAATGAGGACCGGCGCGTGTGCGGCCTCACCCTTCTCAACCACGGCGGAGAACTCCACTCCGTCATGCCCGGCGGGCGCACCCCCTCGGGCCAGGCCATTGTCGCTGCGGCCATGCGCTCCCGGCACAGGGAAAACCGGACCCTCCTCATCCACATCACCGACGGCGCCTCCAACTGCGGGATGCGCATGGGGGAGGCGGTCCGGTACTGCGAGCGGAACGGTATTGACATCTACACCATCGGCTGCGGGTGCAACCGGCAGACCCGGGACTTTTTGCGGGAGTTTTTCCCGCCGGGCCGCATCCTCTTCTTAAAGGACATAGGACGCCTTGCCCAGGGCATCGAGCGCCTGTTCCGGAACACCATCCTGTACAGCATCCAGTGACCCGCCCGGCGGCCTTGCAAAAAATATCTTGACTTTTTCCGTCAGGTTTTGAAATCCCTGAAAAGCAGCCTGTTCCAAGGGGAGCACACTATGGCACCTTCCGAGGAAACCCAGGACGCCAAAGGAGTCTTAGACCTCGCCGCCCGGGTGGCGGGACACCTTTTATCCAACCCCGCCAACGCGGCGGCCGTGAAGGTCCTTCTTGAAAACGTGGACCCCGCCTCCGCTCCTGACCTTGCCCGCCTTCTGCTCCGGAAAAACCCGGACCTCACACAGTCCGCGCTTGCCGCGCTTCCCGCCATCGCCAACGCCGCCATCCGGTTTTTCGACACCCTGCTGCTGGAACTGAAAGACAACCTTCCCGGAGGGATCCTCGCGGCCTTTGTGGAGGACACGGCCGCGGAACTGGACGCCAAGGCGTTCCGGCGCATGGCATGGAACGGGGTCTGGCTCTTAAACGAGGTGTTCCCCATTTTGCACGCGCGGATGAACGAAGACCCGGAGGAGGGGAACGATGGCGGAGAATGAGCGCGCGCCCGGCATCCTGGGGGAAATCCTCGGCACGCCCTTTGTGCTTGAAATCCTAAAGGGTTACTCGGAGCATCTCAGTCCGGAAACCCTGGCGAAACCTGTGGAAGACCTCGCGGCCCGCAGCGCCGGGGAGGTGTTCACCCTTCTTTCCAAACTGCCCGCCCTGGTCAACACCCTGCTTGAAACCCTGGCCGAAGCCGGGGAAAAGATGGCCGCCCAGACCCCG
The DNA here is from genome assembly GCA_020057225.1 of Desulfobacterales bacterium. GTDB lineage: Bacteria > Desulfobacterota > Desulfobacteria > Desulfobacterales > Desulfatibacillaceae > JAGVGH01. The sequence continues at coordinate 17,688 of JAGVGH010000321.1, forward strand.
CCGGAAATGGCCCGGGGCCTTTGGGAGGAAATCGCGGAAGGGCTGGACCGGGAAGCGCCGGGCCGCGCGGCCAGGGCCTGGGCCGGGGCGCTCGCCCGCGT
>JAGVGH010000299.1 GCA_020057225.1 Desulfobacterales bacterium
ATTTATGAAAATTGTCAGAATTCTGTTCCGATTGCCGGGGATAGAATTGTTGGGTGAACCCGCGCGCGAACAACGCCATTGCCACAACACACCGCCCCGACGCGCGCGGAACCACCTAACTTACATGTAATAAACTGGTAAAAATCAGATGTAGGTCGGGTGGTTCCGCGCGAAGCGCAGGTTCACCCGACAGTTTCATCAATCGGAACGGATTTATAATAAACGCTATGACAGAAAAGGAGGCCCGGTAATGCCACAGCCCGCCCTTGTCTGCGCCTGCTGCGGGAGCCGGGACATCCAAGGCGCCGGGCCGGGCCTGCCGGACAGGAAACGATGCGGAAACTGCGGTCTGGTGTTCCTCCATCCCCTTCCCGGCCCGGAAGCCGCCCTGGCCGTCACTGGGCATTACGAGACCCAGGATCCCCACTCCGCGGTGGCCCGGTCCAAGGAGGCGTTTTTCCTCCACGCGCTCCAACGGCTTGACAGCCTCTGCCCTCACAAAGAGCGGCTTCTTCTGGACGCTGGCTGCGGCCACGGGTATTTTCTGGAAAAAGCGGTCAGGGCCGGGTGGAAACCCTTTGGTCTGGAACCTGCCCCGGCCGCGGCCCGGGGCGCGCGGGAGCGGCTTCCGGGCGCGCAAATCGTGGAGGGTGTCCTTGGTCCGGACATGTTTCCGGGCACGCGCTTTGACGCGGTGACCCTGTGGGACATGCTCTTTCTTTCCCTGGACCCTTTGAGCAATCTTGTGTGCTGCCAAAAGGCGCTCCGTCCCGGCGGAGCGCTGGGACTGAGGGTGCGGAACTCTTCTTTCCAGCAGGCCCTCAAGAGGGTTTTCTCTGCGGCGGACAGGATCGCTCCCAGGCGTTTTGGAAACAATCCCTCGGTCTTCCATGTGTTTTCCTTTACCCCCCGGTCACTGCGGTTTCTTCTTGCCCGCGCCGGGTTTACGGAAATCCGCGTGGAAAATTCCCCCCTTACCTCGGGGGATCCTTACATGGCGGCACGCGGCAGTATCCTTGCCCGGACAGCGAAACACGGGGCGGACGCGCTTGCCCGCGCGGCCTTTGTTCTATCAGCAGGACGGGCGTTTATGGGCCCTTCCCTTGTGGTGTTCGCGAAAAAGCCCCTGGGCCAAGGGGAGTGAAAGGCCGCGTATGAAGTCCGGGCATCCGAAAATTCTGCACGTGATAACCCGCATGGACCAGGGGGGATCGGCCCAGAACACCCTGCTTTCCGCGTCCGGGCTGGCTGAAAAATACGACACCGTGCTGGCCTATGGTCCCACCACGGAATCGGACATGTCCCCCATGGAGGCCAGGGCCACCGAGGAAAAACTGGAGGAGGCGCGCGCCCGGGGGGTCCGGACAGTGATTCTCCCCAGGCTCTACCGGAGTATCCGTCCCAAGGGGGACGCCCGGTGCCTTTGGGATATGGTTGCCCTCTTTCTCCGCGAGCGGCCCGCCCTGGTTCACACCCACACCTCCAAGGCCGGGCTTTGGGGCCGCGTGGCCGCCCGCTCCGCCCGGGTTCCCGCGATTGTCCACACTCCCCACGGCCACGTGTTCCACGGCCACTTCAGCCCCCGGGCCTCCCGGCTCTTTCTCGCCATCGAGCGCCTTTCCACCCCCCTGTGCCACCATCTCGTGGCCCTCACAAAAGGGGAGCGGGACGATATGCTTAGGCTTCGCGTGTGCGGACCCGACAAGGTCTCGGTCATCCACAGCGGCGTGGACACAGAGCGCTTTCAAAACCCCGGCGTATCAAAGGCCGAGGCCCGGCGCGCCCTGGGCTTGCCGAAAGACGCCCTGGCCGTGGGATACGCGGGCTGGCTTACCCCGGTGAAAAGTCCGGAAACGCTGCTTTCCGCCATGGGGCGGCTCATGACCGGGAGAGATAACCTGTGGCTTGTCATGGCCGGGGACGGGCCGCTGCGCGGGGCGCTCGAAGCCCTTGCCCGGGAGCTTGGCATCGCGGACCGTGTGCTCTTTTTAGGGTGGCGGAGCGACATGCCACAGGTCATGGCGGCCCTGGACGTGTTTGCCCTGCCTTCCCTGAACGAGGGCATGGGCCGGGTCGTGGCCGAGGCCATGGCCGCGGGCCTTCCGGTGGCCGCAAGCAGGACAGGAGGCGTGCCGGACCTGGTGGGGGACGGCGAAACCGGATATCTCGCGCCGCCCGGGGACGCCTTGGGCTTGGCTGCGGCCCTTGCCCGGCTGTTGGAGGATCCGGAGGCCCGCCTGGCCATGGGCGCGCGCGCCCGGGAAAAAAGCGCGGACTACGGAACCGGTTCCATGCTCGCGCGCCTGGACGCCCTCTACTCCCGCCTTCTTTTCGAAATCCCCGAAAACGCCGGGAGGTGACCTTCTCCCGCCCTTGCAAATCCGGGCTTCCCGGAGTATGTTCCTTCCCGATATCCGCGCCACACAGGCCCCCGCCGGACGGAGGCCAAATCACGGGAAAGACGGCCCGCCATGGAACAGCCCCTTGCCCCCAAAGACATTTACAATCACCTTGCGGCCCGGGTCCGGGCGCAGGAGGACGTGCTGCGCAAGGTCTCTGTGGCCGTGTACAAGCACGTCTCCGGCATCAGGGCCGGAAACCTTCTGCTCATCGGCAACAGCGGAACCGGCAAGACCACCATTATGCAGGCGGTGCGCTCCTTCTACGAGACCCGGCAGGACCTTCGCCAGTTCCGCGCCATGGCCATCATGAACGCCAACATGCTGGTGGGCGACAGGGAAGGCGAGGTGGAAACCTCCCGGCTCTTCAAAAACCTCGAGCGCGTGGTTAAAAACCTCGAACACGAGCGCTACACAACCCGGACCCTCAAGGAACACATCGAAAACGCCACCGTATGCGTTGACGAGGTGGACAAAATCTCCGCCAAGATCACCTCCACAACACCCAACGTCTATGGCATCGCGGTTCAAAACGCGCTGCTCACCATCATCGGCGGAGAGACCGTGCTGTTTGACACCACCACGCGCCAGGACGGAGACGAGGTGAAAATCCGCCTTCCCATTGACACATCCAAGATGCTCTTCATCTGCGCGGGCGCCTTCGAGACCCTGTACGACCAGGTGTATGACGCGGTTCTGGACAGAAAGGACAGGCGGGAGCTTAAAGAGGAAACCCGGATTGACCTGGACGGGCAGTTGAAACGGGTGGTGCCCTTCAGCCTTCGGGACTACCTTGAGTACCAGGATCTTTTCGCCTACGGCATGATGCCCCAGTTCATCAGCCGGTTCGGCTCCATCGCGGTTCTGGACGATTTGACCGAGCATGACCTGCTGCACATCCTCATGCGCGCGCCGGAATCGCCCTACCAGTATTCCAGAAAATACTTCGCGGCCATGGGCATCGAGCTGGTTCTCGCGCCCGATGCCCAAAACGCCATCGCCATGCACGCGGCCAACAACACCCGGGTTGGGGCGCGGGCCTTGTGGCATGTGTTTTCCAAAATCATCGCGGATTTGGAGTTTGACCCCCAAAGCTCGCCGCTTCTTGAAAGCAACGGGAACGGGGGCCGGATTGTGATTGACCGGGCCACGGTGAAAAAGCATTTATATGGAGAATAGGGGGGAGGAGAAGAAGTCAGGAGTTAGGAGTCAGGAGTCAGGAGTTAGAGGAAAATTGAGAAACATCCTGTTGTTATAGAGTATTCCACAGATGGAATTTTGCGGTGAACAAGCCTTGTTCCGCATAGCAGCCGCGGTGCGGCAAGGTTTTTGCGATAGTTCGGGGTTTCAACCCCAGGGCCACAGAGTCCAAACCCGAAGGGGTAACGCCATGCAAGGCATTCCAGAGGGATTCATCCGCTGTCCCGCCTGCAAGGGGGACTTCCTCAAGGTTGTGGCGGGCGTGGCCTTGTGCCCGGCCTGCGGAGCGGAATATCCGCTGGTCCAGGGGGTGCCCGACCTTGTGCCGGAGCTTACATTCAAAAAAACCATCGCCCAGCGCACCATGGAGACCCCGGCGGTGGTGAAAATGTATGAAAGCCGGTTCTGGCGCCGGGCCGCGGTTCTGGGATTCTTTTTAGGCATCCCCTTTGACCGGGAACTCGCGCTCATCTTCGAGGCGGCGGGACTGGCCGAAGACGGGACTCTCTTGGATATCGCCTGCGGGCCGGGAATCTACACGCGCCCGTTTGCCCGGCGTCTTGTCCGGGGCAGGGTGGCGGGGCTGGACCTTTCCAAGCCCATGCTGGGCCATGCTGTGGAACTGGCCCGGCGGGACGGCTTGTCAAACACTGTGTTTGTCCGGGCGAGCGCCCAGGATTTGCCTTTTCCGGACAGCAGCTTTTCGGCGGTCAACTGCTGCGGGGCGCTGCACCTGTTTCCGGACCCGGCAAAAGCCGTGCGCGAGGCCGCCCGGGTGCTCGCGCCCGGGGGCTCCTATACGGTGGCCATGGCGCGGAATCCGGAGACCTTTGTCACGCGGCCTGTCAAGGAGTTCCTGGACCGGGTTGTGGGTGTGCGTTCCCTGGGGAGGGAGGAGCTTTCCGGGCTTTTTGTGAAGGCGGGCCTGGGCGCGCCGGAAGTGCTGCATGAAAAAGGGTTCTGGCTCATTGTGGCGGGGAAAAAACCTCTGTAAAGGAACACTGCCTTGGGTAACATCCAGCAAAAAATATCGGAGTGGAACGCGGACCCCAAACGCGCCATGCGCCTTGTCTGGGCATGGCTCGGCGCGTGGTGCGTCCTCCGCGTCCTGTTCGCCGGCACCTTCCCCCTTGCCCCGGACGAGGCCAACTACTGGCAGTGGGGCCGCCATCTGGACCTGAGCTATCACGACCAGGCCCCCATGATCGGCTGGACCATCGCCCTTTTCACCTTTCTTTTCGGCGACAACGAGGTGGCGGTCCGCCTTCCCTCCATCCTCTCCATGGGCGTTGCCAGCGTCTATATGGTGCTCATGGCGCGCCGGTTCTTTGGAGAGCGGACAGCAATGGCTGTGGCGCTCCTCTCCCAGGGGGTTCTTGAGTTCAACGTGGGCGGGCTTATGGCCACCGCGGACGGCGTGCAGGCCGCCGGATGGGCCGCCGCCGCCTACCACGCGGCCCGGGCCTACGAGGAGGACACCTGGCGCCAGTGGCTCCTTGCCGGCCTCTGGCTCGGCTTTGGCCTTCTTTCCAAATACACCATGGTCATCTTCGCAGCCGGAGCCTTTTGCTACGGGGCGTTCTCCCACCAGCACCGCTGGCGGCTCGCCGGACCCAAACCCTGGGTGGCCGTGGCCCTGGCCGTGGCCCTCTTTTCGCCCGTGCTCTTCTGGAACCACGCCCACGGATGGAACTCCGCCAAACACGTGGCCCACATCGGCGGCGCCGGGGAAAGTTTCGGCCTTCACCTGAAATACCTTTTGGAATACCTGGGTTCCCAGCTTGGCCTCCTTTCCCCCCTGGTGTTTCTTCTGGTGTGCATGGCATGGAACCGCGCGCTTTTTTCCTCCGAAACCCGGAAAAACTGGTTCGTCACGTTTTGCCTCTGGACCTCGCTGCCCATGTTCGGCGGCTTTCTTTTGCTCTCCCTGCACAACCGGGTGTACGGCAACTGGCCGGGCGCGGGATTCATCACCGCCACAGTCCTTGCCGCCGCGCTCTACGCCACGGGCGCGCGGGGGGTTTGGGCGCGTCCCCGGCCAAGGCTTTTCAAGTGGACCCTGGGCATGTCCTACGCCATGACCCTGTTGGTGTTTTTTCAGGCCGCGACCCAGGCCATTCCCATTCCCGCATCCCTGGACCGGACCGCCACCGAGCTTTCCGGCTGGGACACGGTGGGGGAAAAAGCCGGGGAGATGCGGGCGGACATGCCCCGTCCGGACAAAACGTTTCTGTTCGGAATCCGCTACCAGGAGGCGAGCCAGCTCGCGTTTTACACGCCGGGCAAGCCCTGGACAGCCTCCATCAACCGATGGGGACGGCCCAATGTGTATGACTACTGGTTGGAGGACAAAGACATTCTGGGCTGGGACGCGGTGGGGCTTACCAAGCGCGTGGACAGCCTGCCGGACCTTTTGCCCGAGGTGTTTGAGCGGGTGGAGGGGCCGTTTGAGCACAAGGTCGTCAGAAAACGGCCCTTTGGCGGGGAACAGGTGGTGCGGACGCTGTATTTTTGGCGCGGCTACGGGTTCAAGGGAGGGCTGCGGGTGGGGAGGTGATAAGGATGAGAGATGAAAAAAGCTGTTTTTCGCTGGATTAGGTGAACCCGCGCGTGAAACCACCCAGCCTGCTACGACACAGGCAGAAAGCCTAAGCGCAGCGCAAACTAATAGTGTATGAAAGAACCGACTATGCAATCTATAGGAGGTAATTGCAAAACTCTTAGAAACGACAAATTTGATGTAGGTTGAGTGGTTCTGCCCGAAGGGCAGGTTCACCCAACATTTCTAAAATGATTTCTATGTGTTGGGTGAACCTACGCCTCATTTTGCAATTACCTCTCTAAGCAGCAGATTTTGACGTAGGCCGGGTCAAGCGCAGCGGACCCGACAGACGGATGTGTAACCTGGAAAAAACCGTGGTTGGTGTCGGATCCGCGCTTCGCGCCTGATCCGACCTACATCAAACTGGATGTTTCGAGAAGTTTTGCAATTACCTCCCCAAGGAGGCAGGTCATGTATAATAATGCGCGTCGGCCTGGATGGCCCCAAGGATTCCATTTCCGTGGCAATCGCTGAAAACGGCACAACCGGAACCCGGTTTTTCGGAAAACTCGACAGGAAACCCGACGCGGTCCTGAAGTTAGCCCGCCAGCAGGTGTCCCGGGGATTTGAACTCCGCTTCGTGTACAAGGCCGGTCCCTGCGGCTATGAGCTTTACAGGGCGCTCGCCGCCAAAGGCTGCGCCTGCATGGTGACAACGCCGTCCCTGATTCCAAGATCCCCCGGAGACCGCCAGAAGACCGGCCGCCGGGACGCCGTGAAGCTCGCGCCTCCAGCGGGGCGGAACTGACTCCCGGCGCTTTGTTTGTCCTTAAATCACAGACATTGATTCACCATAGTCTTTGCCTTCACTTCCTCTGTTCTGCTGTTCCTCTGTTCTGCTGTTCCTCTGTTCTGCTGTTCTGCTGTTCTGCTGTTCTGCTGTTCTGCTGTTCTGCGGTTCCGCGGTTCCGCGGTTCGACATTCGTCTTTTCCTTCGCCTATCCCCCCATCCCCAGCAGGCGCCCTCCCTGGTAAATCACCGCCGCCACAACCCAGGCCAAAGCCGTGCTGTATCCAATGGAGAAAAAGGTCCAGCGCCAGGAGTTGGTCTCCCGCCGTATCGCCGCGATGACTGCCACGCAGGGCATGTACAGAAGTACAAAGACCATGAGGGAAAGAGCGCCCAAGGGCCTCATCCCCCGGGCCTTCAACTCCTCCCCCAACTGCTCCCCGCCCTCGCCCGCCCCGTACAAAACACCCATGGTGGAAACCACCACCTCCTTGGCCACAAACCCTGTAAGCACCGCGACACTCTGGCGCCAGTCAAAGCCCAGGGGCGCGAACACCGGAGAAATGGCTTGCCCCAGCATCCCGAGATACGACCTGCTGTTCGCCTTGGCAGCGTATTCCCGCTCCAAAACCTCTATTTTCGCGTCCTTCCCCGCCAAAACCGCGGCCTTCTCCTCTTCCCCAAGCCCTGCGGCCCGCTCTTCCGCCGCCGCCTCAATTTGCGCCACGTTCGCCTTGTGCGCGTGAAGGGCCGGGATATCCCTGGGGAACGTGGAAAGCGCCCAGATGATGAGCGATCCCGCCAGAATCACGCCGCCCATCTTTTTTAGGAAGAGCTTGCTCCGGTCCCACATGTGAATAAGGAGGCTTTTGGCCATGGGCATGCGGTAGGGGGGAAGCTCCATGACAAAGGGCGCGCCGCCGCCTTTTAAGATGGTTTTCGAGAAGAGCCTGCCTGACAGAACCGCGATGACGATTCCCGCAAGATACAGGCCGAAAATGACGTTCCCCGCCCGGGCGCCAAAAAAGGCGCCCGCCAGCAGCACATAGACCGGAAGCCTTGCGGAGCAGCTCATAAAGGGATTGACCAAAATGGTGAGCACCCGGTCGCGCTCGCTCTCCAGGGTGCGCGTGGCCATGATGGCCGGCACGTTGCAGCCGAAGCCCATGAGAAGCGGGATAAAGGATTTTCCGTGAAGTCCCAGAAGATGCATGACCCTGTCCATCAGAAAAGCGGCCCGGGCCATGTAGCCCGTGTCCTCGAACAGCGCGATGCAGAAAAAGAGAATGAGGATGTTGGGCAGAAAGATGACGACAGAGCCAACGCCGCCAATCACGCCGTCCACGAGAAGGGAGCGGAAAAGCCCCTCGGGCAGGGCCGCGGAAACCCCCTGGGAGACAAGGCCCACCCCGGACTCGATGAGGGACATGGGAATTTCGCCCAGATTGAACGTAAGCCGGAACATGGCCCAGACGAAAAAGAAGAACACGGGGAGGCCTAAGAAACGGTTGGTGAGCACAAGGTCAATGTTGCGGGAAAGGTCCACCCGCTTTTCCGCGGAGGTGCGCACGGTTTCGCGGACAACCCCCGCGATGAACCCGTGGCGCTCCTCGGTCATCACGATTTCCGGCTCCTCGTCGTACATGTCCGCAAGGCGCCCCCGCCAGCGTTCCACCTCCTCGTCAATGCGCGGCGCGTCTTCCCCCGCCGCCTTGAGAACCCGCTCCCGGATGACGGTGTCGTTTTCAATGAGCTTGATGGCGCACCACCGGGGATTGTAGGGCAGCTTCTCCCCCGCCACCGCCAAAAGCATCTCGCGGATGGTTGTTATGCCCGCCTCGAAGTCCTGGTTGTAGCGGACCCTGCGGTCCCTGGGGGGGATGAACTCCGCCTCCGCGGCCTCGATGATTTTTTCAAGAAGCGCGTCTGTTCCCTTGTTTTTGTTTCCCACCGTGAAGACCACAGGCACCCGCAGAAGGTCTCCGAGCTTTTTCGCGTCTATGTGGATGCCCCGGGCCTTGGCCAGGTCCTCCATGTTGAGGACAAACAGCACCCGGGTGTCCAGCTCCCGAAGCTGGGTCGCCAGATAGAGGCTGCGGTCGAGGTTTGAGGAGTCAATGACAGCGACCACGAGGTCCGGTTTCTCGTCCATGATGAAATCCCGGGCCACGATTTCCTCGATGGAAAAGGCGGTGATGCTGTAGGTTCCGGGGAGGTCCACAATGGTGAGATCGTAGTTTTTATACTGGACCTTTCCTTCTTTTTTTTCGACGGTCACGCCCGGCCAGTTGCCCACTTTTTGCCGGGTGCCGGTGAGGTTGTTGAAGGTGGTTGTCTTGCCCGAGTTGGGGTTTCCGGCCAGGGCGACAGTGAGGTGTTTTCTTTGGGCGTCCATGTCAGGCGGTTTCCTTTCCCGGTTCCACGGCTATCTCCGCCGCTTCCTCGACTCTGAGGGATACATGGCAGCCTTTGATGACCACTTCCAAAGGATCCTTCAACGGGGCGTATTTTTCAACAGTCAGAAGAACACCCTTAAGGAACCCCATTTCCAAAAGGCGGCGGCGGAAGGCCGGGGGGCCCCCGACCTTGACAATCGCCACCACGTCTTTTTCACGCGCTTCCGACAACACCATCGCTTGTCTCCTTTCGGTTCAACCGCAGTTAAGAGGCTCCACCAAAACCTTTTCCGCCAGTCCGCGTCCGAGCGCCATCCTGGCCCCGCCACAGGCCACGACCACCTGTCCGCCGCCGTTGTTGGCGATGGCCTCGACCTTGTCCCCCTCTTTAAGTCCCATGGACATGAGCCTCAGACGCGCGCCGGAGCCTCCGGCAATCTCGCGGATGGCGGCGCGCTCTCCGGGACGGAGCATGGCAAGGGAAAGCCGGGCGTGGCGTTTGCCAAGACAGTCCGGACAGATTCCGTGGAGTTCCAGCCTGTGGCCCAGCATGTGAAACCCCAGCGTTTTGGCGATTTGAGCCTGGAGGGCCTCGATCTGGTGGTTTTCAAACTCGGTGATTTTTCCGCATTTGGCGCAGATGATGTGGTCATGGTGTTCGCCCAGGTGCCGGTGCTCATAGACGGTCTCGCACTCGTCGAAGTTGCATTTGTTGGCAAAGCCGTAGCGGCACAGGAGACGGAGGTTGTCGCGGACGAACTCCGGGGGGAAGTCATAGCCCGACTCTTTAAGAAGTTCGGCGAGCCGTTCGGCGCTCAGGTGCTCCTCGGTGCTCAGAAAGACGCGCATGACGGCCATGCGCTCGTCAATGCGGTCCAGGCCCTGGTCCTTGAAGAGAGAGGCGAGCTGCCCGATTTCTTTGTCGTGTGTGTTTTCCATGGCGCGCTCGGTTCCGGTCGTTCTTTGGGAGTCCGGGTGTTGGTGTTGGCAAGGGTTTTGGAACATCCTGCCGGGAAGATAGGGAATCCAAGCCTTCCGGACATAATTTGGCTTAAATTTGGAAGGTTGTCAAGTTTTTTTTAATGATGCCTAACTTTATGCGGGAGGGCGTACAAAAAAAAAGGGGGGGGGTTGCTTCGGACCGAAAGCCAATAGCCAGTAACATTGGTTTTTTCGTATAACTATGTCCCAGAGCTACCATCGTCTTCGCCCGGTGCGCCCCATCGGCACCGTAGGGGCAACCCCCCATAAGCGCTAAGTTGTTTTTATTGACATATGCTCAATTATATCTTATTGTTCCACCATACTCTTGGTGGAGGCTTGAAAATGGAAGATTGGCCAG
>JAGVGH010000322.1 GCA_020057225.1 Desulfobacterales bacterium
AACCCGCCGCTCCGGCTCCCGCGCCGGTCCGCACCGTTGAGATGATACGGACGCGGCTTGAAAAGGACATCGGGTCCAAACACGGCATCGAGGACATTCAAAAGGACAACTCCTGGGACACATTCACGCGCCAGGCCGAAGGTTTCGGCGCGCTCTTCGGGGCGGGCAAACTCAAGGTGGCCTACATTGACAAGGAAGGCCCTCTGGACTTTATCCTGCTGCCCGGGACACCCTCCCATGTTCTCAGCATGGACCCCAAATGTCCGCGGGACAGGATTTTGATGACCCTGATGGCTCTTTGACGCGCGCCGCGGCCTTGCTTTTCTTAAGGACCGGAACCGTGATGACGCGCCCGGGGCTGTTTTACGGTGGCATAGGAAACCATTGCCCATGAGCGAGATGCGAGAAGCGTTTGAGGAAATCCTGTCCACCAAGGACGTCGAGGGAGTGCTGTTGTTTTCCATGGACGGGGGACTCCTGTTCAAGGAATTCAAGGGCGCCGGTAATCCCGCCCTTGAATCCCTGACCTGGGGACCCTTCCAGGCCCCTCTTCAGGGAGTGCGCGAGGCGGACCTTGTTTTCGACAAAAAGCGCGTTTACTACAGGAAAACAGCATGGGGAAACCTGCTGGTTGTGATGGGCTGGTACGCGCCCATCGCCATGGTCCGGCTTTCGTGCGACCTCTTAAACGCGCCGCCTGATAAAAGCGAGGGCGAGTCCAAAGGCTTTCGACGGTTTTTCAAAAAAAAAAAATAGACCCGGACGCCCTCCCTCCGGTCCTTTCCCCGGCGCCGGTCCGCGGCCCCGCTTTCTTTCCCTCCCGGCCCCCGCCCTCCAGGGATCTGGCAAAGGCCGCGTCCGTCCGGCCCCCGTGTTCCGGCTTCGGGCATAGCCGCGCATTGGGCCGCGCGCGTCCCGCAACGTGAGAGGAAGAGCCATGGCCGACAAACCCGAAACACGGCCCGCCACTTCCGCCGACGCCGAAGGGATTCTGAGCCTTCGCCGGGAGGTGTTCGGGAATCTTGACCCCGTGCGTTGCCTGCCCGCCGCGTGGCGGTGGCAGTACGGGGAGAACCCCTCCGGCCCCGGTATTGTCTGGATAGCCAAAGACGGCGGCAGGGTGGTGGCCCATTACGCGGTGATCCCCGCCCGGATGCTGGTGGACGGCAAGGAGGCCCTCTACGCTTTTTCCTGCGACACCATGGTCGCGCCAGGATACCGAAGGCGCGGCCTTTTTGTGGACCTTGCCCGTAAAACCTACGCCCAGGCCATCGAAGAGCGGGGTGTGCGCTGGATATGGGGATTTCCCAACGCGCGCTCCATGCCTGGCTTTGTCAACCAGCTTGCCTGGAACGACCTGGGGCGCTTTCCATCGTACATAACCCTCTCCAACCCCTTTTCCGGCGCGGGACAAACCTTCCAAAGCCAGGTGCCGGGCTATCCGGGGGCGCGGATTCTCCCGGTGAAACATTTCGACCAGGACCACACCCGGCTCTTCGAGGCCCGCGCCCCCCGCGCGGGAGTGGTTCAAATCCGGGACGCGGCCTACCTCAACTGGCGCTACACCGCCCTTCCGGATTTCGGATACATGCCTTTCGCGGTGTATGGCGAACCGGGAATGGAGGGCTGGTTTGTTCTCCGTCCCCTTAAGGTCAAGGGCCTGCGCGTGCTCGCGCTTGTGGATATGTTTCCCCTGCCCTTGGGGGGCATGGACCTCACCCGGGCGGTTTTCGCCTGGATACGGCGCCATGCCGCCAGAGAGGGACTCGGAAGCGTGGTCACCGCGCTTTTCCCGAAAAGATTAGAGACCCTGGCGAAATCCTGCGGGTTTGTAAAAGTCCCCCGTGTGTTTTCCCCCAAGGAGTTCCGCCTGGCCTGCCTCGCCAGCCCGGACGGACCGTGGTCCAACGTGAACAGCGCGGCCTGGCGGATTATGCTCGGCGACACGGACATCGTGTAGCCGGTAAAAAGGAGCCTCGGCATGGAAGTGGAGACCGTCAAGCAAGGCCCGGTGACCACTATTGTCCTAAACCGCCCGGAAGTGAAAAACGCGGTGGACAGGAAGACCGCGGACCAGCTTGCGGACGCGTTCCGGGCCTTTGAAAAGGACCCGGAAGCCTATGCGGGCGTTCTGTGGGGGGCGGGCGGATGCTTTTGCGCCGGAGCGGACCTGGGCGCGGTGGCCTCCGCGGATCCGGAGCGGGTTCACCGGCTTGAGACGGACATGTCCCAGGACGGGCCCATGGGACCCTCGCGGCTGATGCTGACCAAGCCTGTCATTGCCGCGGTGTCGGGCTTCGCCGTGGCCGGGGGGCTCGAGCTCGCGTGCTGGTGCGATCTCCGGGTGGCGGAAGAGGACGCGGTGTTCGGCGTGTACAGCAGGCGCTACGGGGTGCCCCTCATGGACGGGGGAACCGTGCGGCTGCCCCGGCTCATCGGCCTGTCACGGGCTCTGGACATGATTCTCACAGGGCGCTCGGTGTCCGCGCCAGAGGCTTTGGAGATGGGGCTTGCCAACTATGTGGCGCCGCCGGGGCGGGCGCGGGAGGAGGCCGAGGCGCTCGCGGCCAGGATTGCGAAGTTTCCGCAAAAGTGCGTGCGGAGCGACCGGCTGGCGGCCATCACAGGTATGGACCTGCCTTTCCGCAGGGCCATGGAGCGGGAATTCAAGGCCGGTCTGGACGTGATTTTCTCCGGGGAGACCCTGGAGGGGGCGGGCCGGTTTGTGGCGGGGAAGGACAGGGAGAGGCCGTAACTAGAGCGTTTCAGAATTCTGTTCCAATTACAGGAGATGGCATTGTCGGGTGAACCCGCGCGCGAACAACCCTTTTGCCATAACACATCACCCTGGCGCGCGCGGAACAACCCGGCCTACACCTAAACCGGCAAAGCCGGAGAATTCAGGAGACAGGAGACAGGAGTGAGAAGTTAGAATACCAGGGAAAGCGCCCGGTTTTTTAAAAAGCGGGTCTCATTCCTTACAGCAGCCGCGGAGCGGCAAGGTTTTTGATCTAGTCTGGGGTTTCAACCCCAGAACCATGGCTCAGACATTATCTACGCAAAAAACGCGGATAATCCGGACATAGAATCTAATACACTGGAGGTAATTGCAAAACTCATGGAAACGACAAATTTGAGGCAGGCCAAGTGGTTCCGCCCGTAGGGCAGGTTCACCCAACAGATATGAATCATTTTAGAAATGTTGGGTGAACCCGGGCCTTGCGGCCCGGAACCACCCAACCTACGCCAATTATGCAATTACCTCACTGGTAAAATTTCGTGTAGGCCGGGTGGTTCTGCGCGTAGCGCAGGTTCACCCGACAGTTTCCTCAATCGGAACGGAATTATGAAAAACGTCATACATGCGCCCGCCGGGAGGCGCGGTCTTCCGGTCCGAAAGGAAACGAGACACATGGCGCCTTCCGAAAAAGCCCTTCGCGCGGCCTTCCTGGAAAAAATCCGGGACCTCCTTTTCAACTGGGAGAAAAACGGCCTGCCGCCAAGAAACACCCTTGTGGAAACCGCGGCGGAACTACGGGCGTGGAAGCGTGAAAACGGGGTGGACGGCTTGTGGACAACCCCTCCCCGGATGCTTGCGGCGACTCTGGACGACGGCCTGGGACACGGCATCGCCCTGGTGCGGGACTGGGCCGAAACCCTGGGCATGCGCGTGAGAGACCTGGGTCTCTCAGCGCCGGCCAGGGATATCTTAAGCGCGGTGGAAAAGGAGCGCCCCGACGCCCTGGGGCTTACCGTGCTGTACGGGACCTCGGAGGATGGTCTTGTATGGCTGGGAAAAAGGCTTCCGCCGGAAACCGTGTTTTTGGCCGGAGGCGCCGCCTTCCGCCTTGACCCGGAGCTCGCTGAACGGGCGCGGGTGTCCTGGACAGCCCGGAACGCGGGGGAATTTCTCCGGCGCGCGCTGGCGCAATGGCCCCCGGACGCGTGAGCCTTTCCCGCCGCGCGGCTTCAATGTTTGCGGCGGCCCATGAGGCCGCGGGCAACCCCAACCCACATGGAGACCCAATGATGCGCCTTCCGGCTCTTGCCGCCCCCAGGCGGCCCGCCCTTGTTTTCGCATTTCTTTTGATTCTCTCCTCCTGCGCCGCCCTTTCCATCAAAACCGAAGGCGGAATCTGGCCCCATGACGGCTCCGACCTCAAGCCGGACCCGTCCCTGACATTTGGCCGCCTTGAAAACGGCGCCCGCTACATCCTCAAGCACAACCAGGAGCCCAAAGGCCGCGTCGCCCTCTATCTTCTCGTGGGCGCCGGGTCCATGTATGAAAACGACAGCCAGCAGGGCATCGCCCATTTCCTGGAACACATGGTGTTCAACGGTTCTGAAAACTTCCCCTCCGGGGAAATGGTCAAATACTTCCAGTCCATTGGCATGTCCTTTGGCCCGGACGCCAACGCCTACACGGGATACGACCGCACCGTCTATAATGTGCTGTTGCCGGACAACTCTCCGGGAGGGCTGGACAAGGGCCTTGTCGTGCTCAGGGATTACGCGGCGGGCGCCCTGTTGGAGCAAAAGGAAATCGAGAGGGAACGCGGCGTGGTGCTTGCCGAGATGTCGTCCCGGGACTCCCCGGGCTACAGGACGTTCAAGGCGGCCATGGAGTTTCAGCTTCCCGGCGCCCTGCCCGCGCTGCGCATGCCCATTGGCAAGGAGGAGGTTCTGCGCGCCGCGGACCAAAAGCTCGTCCGCGGGTTTTACAACGACTGGTACCGCCCGGACCTTCTTGTTGTTTCCGTGGTGGGCGACACGGACATGTCCCTTGCGGAACAGCTTGTGAAAAAGCATTTCGCCTCTCTCGCGCGCCGGGGGGCCGCGTTGTCTAAACCTGATCCGGGCAAGGTCTCCCACAAGGGGATCAGGTTTTTCCATCATTACGAAAAAGAGGAAGGGGACTCCGAGGCGGCCATTGGAGCAGTGTGGAACGTGCCGCCGCAAAAAGACACCCTTGCCTGGCGCAAGGAGCTTGTTCTGAGGGAGCTTGCCAACGCGGTGGTCAGAAACAGGCTGAACGCCCTGCTCGAAAAACCGGGAGCGCCGTTTACAGGGGCGGACATCGGTTCCGGAATCTTCCTCGACACCATCGCCTATGCGGAAATCAGCGCCGACACCAGCCCTGAAACATGGGAAAAATCCCTTGCGGCCATTGAGCAGACATTGCGCGCGGCTCTTTTGCACGGATTTTCCAAGGCTGAGACCGAACGGGTGAAACAGGATTTTTTGGCGGCCCTTAAGAAAGCCGCGGCCCAGGAGCCGACCCGGGACAGTCCCGGTCTTGCCCACGCGTTTGTCTCCGCGACAGGGGACAACGCTGTCATCCTCTCGCCCGCGCAGGAGCTGGAGCTGATGGCGCCGGTGATTGAGAGCGCCGATCCTGCCTCTCTCCTCGCGGCCCTGCGGCGGACTTGGCCGGACAGCCACAGGCTTGTTTCCGTCACGGGCAACGCGGATTTGGCGAAACAAGGCGCGCCGCAAGATCTCCTGGCCGCGGCCTATGCCGCCTCCCAGGCCGCGGCTGTGGCTCCGCCCAAGGAAGAGGCGCCCGCGCGCTTTCCTCATCTTCCACCCCCTGCGGCTCCCGGAAAGATCGTGAGGCAGGAGGAAATCAAGGACCTGGGGATTACCCAGGTGGAATTTGAGAACGGGGTCCGCCTGAATCTTAAGCCTGCGGATTTCAAGAAAAACGAGATAGTGTTCACCCTGGTGTTCGGCTTCGGCGCGTCCGGAGAGCCCGCGGACAAGCCCGGGCTTGCGATGCTAGCGCCCGCTGTGATGAACGAGTCCGGGTTTGGCGGCATTGGCAAGGAGGCGCTCAAGAGGGCGCTTGCCGGCAAGACCACCGGCATCGGCCTGGGAGTGCGCGAGGACGCGTTTGTTTTTACCGGAAGCACTGTTCCCGGGGAGATGGAAACGGCATTCCAGCTTCTGCACGCGGGCATCGTGGACCCGGCGTTTGAAAAGGACGCCTACACCCTTGCCATGGAGAGGTTCCGCAAGATGTACGCAAGTCTGACCCAGAGCGTCGAGGGCCAGGCATCGCTGTATGCGCCATCCTTTTTCGCCTCCGGGGACAGCCGTTTTGGCAAGCCTCCCTGGGAGGTGTTCGCGCGCCTCACCCTGGAGGACGCGCGGGCCTGGGTCGGCGGCGCCATTGCCCGGGAGCCTCTGGAACTCAGCATGGCCGGAGATTTCGCGCCAGAGGAGGCAATACGGCTCGCGGCCCTGTACCTGGGGGGACTCCCGGCCCGCGCGGGGGCGGAAGGTCCGGGGCGGGATATCAACGTGGTGTTCCCAAAAGGCAAATCCGAAACCCGGAAAATCGCCACCACGTTCGACAAGGCCATTGCCCTGGTGGCATGGCCCGGCCGCGATATCTGGGATATCAAGACCACGCGCAGGATGGCCATTCTGGCCGAGGCTCTGGACAACCGTCTTATGGATGTGGTGCGGCAGAAAATGGGGGCCACGTATTCGCCGGCCGCGTGGAACGAGCCGTCCCGGGCGTTCCCGGGATACGGGACGCTCAAGGCCGCGGTTGTGGTGGCGCCGGACAAGGCCGGGATCATTCCGGGGCTTGTGCGGGACATCGCCCAGGAAATGGGGGTTCAGGGCATTGGGAAAGAGGATCTTGCCCGGGCCAAGGAGCCGGTGCTTACCCAGGTGCGGGACGCGGTCCGGATCAATGGATACTGGCTCGATTCGGTGCTGGCGGGTTCCACGCGGCATCCGGAGCAGATTGCCTGGAGCCGGGAGATGCGGGCGGATTTTCAGTCCGTGACTCTGGAGGAAATCAACGCGCTGGCCGCCCGGATCCTTGTCCGGCCTGTTTCCGCCTGGTTTGTGGCCATGCCGGAGGAAAAAGGCAAATGAGAGAAGCGGGGAAGGGGCGTTTTCCGCCCTTTCCCCTGTCATGCACAGCAGTTGTCAGAATTCCGCGCCGATTGAAGGGGCAGTGGCTTCGGCATCTTGCCAGAGTCATGGATTGTTGGGTGAACCCGCGCGAACAAAGCAATTGCGGCGGCGCTTCACTCTGGGCGCGCGCGGAACCACCCAACCTACCAGTAATCCACTGGTATAAACGTGCTGTGGGTCGGGTGGTTCCGGGCAAAGCGCAGGTTCACCCGACAGTTTCATCAATCGGAACGGCTATCTGACGACCGCCATACCCATCATCCCCTTTTGCCGAGAACCAGGCGGGCGAAGTGCTCGAACGAGCGGTCGAAAGTCGCCTCGGCCTCCGGGGGGAAGCAGCAGGCAGGGAGCTGTCTGCT
>JAGVGH010000046.1 GCA_020057225.1 Desulfobacterales bacterium
AATACCAGGGAAAGCGCCCGGTTTTTTAAAAAGCGGGTCTCATTCCTTACAGCAGCCGCGGTGCGGCAAGGTTTTTGAGATAGCCTGGGGTTTCAACCCAAGGACCATGGCGCAGACATTATCCACGCAAAAAACGCGGATAATCCGGAAATTAAACCTAACCCCGCCCCCCGGCTTTTCTCTCCCGCGCCTCCCTGGCCCTGGCGTGGGACTTGACAGCGCACATTTCCCCGCACATGGCGCAGACCCCCCGCCCGTCCTCCCCGGAATCTCCCCGGCGCGCCCGCGCCCGCGCAGGATCCAAGGCAAGGGCGAACATCCCCTCCCAGTCCAGGAGCGCCCGTTTCCTGGACATTTCAAGATTGCGCTCCCAGGCGCCGGGCAGACCCTTTTCGATATCCCCCACATGGGCCGCGATGCGTGAGGCCACAACGCCCTCGCGCACCTCTTCCGCCGTGGGCAGGGACAGATGCTCCGCGGGCGTGACATAGCATAAGAAGTCCGCGCCTGCCGCGGCGGCGATGGCGCCGCCTATTGCGGAGACGATGTGGTCGTATCCGGGCGCGATGTCCGTGGGAAGGGGCCCGAGCACATAATACGGCGCGCCGCCGCACAGGCGTTTTTGCAGGGCCACGTTGGAGGCGACGCGGGAAAGAGGCACATGGCCCGGGCCTTCGATCATCGCCTGCACTCCGGCTTTGTTGGCCCGCGCGGCAAGCTCTCCCAAAAGCACCAGCTCAAAGGTCTGCGCGCGGTCGTCCGCGTCGTGGACAGCGCCCGGCCTTAGCCCGTCCCCCAGGGAGATGGTCACATCGTGTTCCCGGCAAATTTCCAAGAGCCAGTCGAATTTTTCGTACAAGGGGTTTTCCTGTCCGTTTTCCGCCATCCACTCCGCCATGAGGCTGCCCCCTCTGGAGACCATGCCCATCACGCGGCCGCACTGGTCGAGAGTGGCCATGGCCGCCCGGGTGACGCCGCAGTGGAGGGTCATGAAATCCACCCCCGCCTTGGCCTGGCGTTCGATTTCCCCGAAAAGGGTGTCCGGGTCCATTCCGGCCGGGGCAAGGCCCCGGGCAAGGCGTCCGGCTGTCACGGCATAGAGGGGCACCGTTCCCACAGGCAGGGGGCTTTTTTCAAGCACAAGGTTTAACATGGCCGGAAGGTCCCCTCCGGTGGAAAGGTCCATCACCGCGTCCGCTCCGGCCTTGACCGCGGCGTCGAGTTTTTCAAGTTCCCCGCTGGGACAGGCGCGCAAGGGAGATGTGCCGATGTTGGCGTTGACCTTGGTGGAAAGGCCCTTGCCGATTCCACGGGGCGTGAAGCCGCGGCCCGCGTTTTTCGGGATTACGACGGTTCCCGCCGCAATGCGCGCCACGAGTTCTCCCAGAGGCACGCCCTCGGCGCCGGCCACAGCCCGCATGGCATCTGTGGCCTTGTTTTGTCTTGCAAATTCCATTTGAATCATGCTAGTTTCCTTTCCTTTCCGGCGGACCGGAGGCCGCGTCCGCCTGGTACAAGGCCCGCGCCGGAAAGGGGCAAAAAAAAACCGCCTCCCGGGGGGAGACGGCGCGCCAGGATACAATAAAACATCCGGCGCCCGTTTCCCTACGCAGGTTCTAACCTGGTCAGGTTCCAAGGGTTGCCCAAAACGGGCTCTCAGTTATAAAAACACCCCTAACGGACTGTTTTCTTGTAGAGGCTTTGCGGCGGCCTGTCAAGGCGAGATTCAGAACAGAAGACCGACGCGCGCCAAGTTCCGCCAACCCCGGCACTATCCTTGCGCGAACGGAGATTCGGATGAAAAAGAAAGACGGGAAAAACAAAAAAAACAAGAAAAAGAATAAAAACAGGAAAAACAAGCCGGCTGTGCAAGTCGCTCCTAAGATCAAAAGGCACTGGGATCCGGAGAAAGCCATACGGGACTGCATCAGCGGGATGACAGAACCGCTTACCGCGCGGGAGCTTTTGGATGAAATCGCCAAACGGGTGAAGAATGCCAGGGAACAACTAGATGATAACCTTTTGTATTCTGTTTTAGCGGATGGTGAATTGTTTTGTGAGGAAAAACCCGATCTGTTAGACTCGGTTTTCACCCCGCGAAGACTGTTTTTCAGAGACTTCCCTTTCCGTGTCCGACCCTCGGAATATGAAATCGCGAACAATATTCTGTTTCCCATGGACACGGTGTGCCCTTATCTGTACCCCGGCTTTTTGATTATGCCGGTCCTCATCAAATTGAAAGATCCCGGAGACGAGCGCATCCCGGTGATTTCGCACACCGCCTCCAAGGAGGTGGTTCTGTCCCACCTCACACTTTCCATGAAAGACCTGGCGTCTTTTCTTGCCGCGTTTCAAGAAGGGGTGCCGCAGGCCGAGGAGGAGTCCCCGGAGGATGACGCGGACGCGCCAAATTCATGCGCCTATGGCGTGTTTGACATGAAGGACGTGTATGGGCAGGCCGGAATAAGCTTCGGCGACACCCTTCGTTTCACCATACTCGACTGGTACAAAGGCGAGGTTAAGCTGGAGGCGGTTGAAAGACCAGGCTCGGTGCCCGCGGCGGTTGAAGACCGCTGGATGATGGAAATGGATAAACGCATGGTCCGGATCGTCAACCAGTACAAGTTTTCGTATGTGGCGAAAGCGCTTTTCCCGATAGCCCTTTTCAGGGGCGGAGAGTTTTTCAGGGAAAATCCGGCTCTGGACCTGCGGGACTACGCCGCGCGCTCCTCGAAAATCAAACTTGTGAGTATTGAGGGGCAAGGAGTTCTCTGGCATGCGGACAGGGACGCGGAGCAGGATTACCTGGACTGGGACGCCGTGTTTGGCTCTGGGGACGGGGAGGATGATTACCGGGAGGACGATGACCACGGGGATTATGAAGATGCCCTGGATATTGCCGACATGAACCTTGAGAACCTCTGGGAGACCAGGCAGATCTACCACAAGGAGGAGGAAATCCTGGGCATTCTGCTGGACGAGTACCGGAAAGGCGCCACTGACATCGAAAACGCTTTCCGGCGCATTGTGAAAAACCCCAAATACGCTTCCGGCCTGGACGATGTGCGGGAAAGGCTTCGGGAGTTGGCGCAAGAGGAGTGGGACTATCTTGTGAAACACAACCGGAGGGAATGGAGCGGGGGCGACAAACCGGTATTCACCCTCGCCCTTGAATCCATGGAGCGGATGGCGGACTGGGTGACGGCCCGGCAGGACGAATCAGGGGAGGACTTTTTGTATGACCAGTTGAACTATCCTGATCATTTGGTGGAGGAGCTTTTAGACATCCGTGTAGAGATGGAAAAGGAGCTTCGGCGCGCCGGCAGAGAGGAGCGCTATGGACTGACAGACGCCGCCGAGGCTCTGCGGCGGGTTAAGGAGCTTGGCATGCAAATGGACAGGGTGATGGAGAAGCTGGCTGTCCATGACCTTCCACCCGGCCAGGGCGCCTAGTCCGCTCAAAAGGTTCTTGACTCCATTCAATAACTTGACATAATTGATTTGAAACACGAAACGCGCGCCGGAAGCGCGCGGAAAGCCGGAGAACACGGCTGAAAGGAACATTGTTTCATGCGGTTTTCCGTGGCATTGGCAGGGAAGGGCGGCACTGGCAAAACAACAGTCGCCGGAATGCTTGTGAAGTATTTGGTGTCCAAGGGCAAACAGCCCGTGCTCGCGGTGGACGCGGACGCCAACGCCAATCTGAACGAGGTGTTGGGCGTGACGGTCGAGGGCACGCTTGGGCGCGCCCGGGAGGACATGAAAAAAGGTCAGGTGCCCGAGGGCATGACCAAGGACATGTTCATCGAGATGCGCCTGGAACAGGCGGTGATTGAGGCCAAGGACTTCGATTTACTGGTCATGGGCCAGCCTGAAGGCTCCGGGTGCTACTGCGCCGCCAATTCCCTGCTCGCGCGGTTTTTGGAGCGCCTGACCGGCAACTACGCGTATCTGGTTATGGACAACGAGGCGGGCATGGAGCACATAAGCCGCCTCACCACGCGCAACGTGAGCGTGCTGCTGCTGGTGACAGACCCTTCCCGGAGGAGCATTCAGGCGGCGGGGCGCATTGCCAGGCTGGCGGGGGAGCTCAATATCGGCGCGGGGGAGACGTGGCTCATTGTCAACCAGGTGAAAAACGGCCTGTCCGAGGAATCCGCCAAAGCGGTGCGCGAGGAGGGGCTGAACCTTTTGGGCATTATCCCCGAAGACCCCGCCATTGCGGAATATGACATGAAGGGCGCGCCCACCCTAAGCCTTCCCGAGGACACCGTGTCTGTCCGGGCCGCTTTCAGCCTTTTTGACAAAATCATCCGGTAGCCGGCAACCCGCCCGGCAGAGTCCGGAGGCGCGCATGTTCCAGAGAAGAACCTGTTTTCTGGGCGACAAGCGCTTTCTTCGCCACGACACAGACGAGGACCACCCGGAATGCGGGACTTCCTTCGAGAAGGCGCCCTCCTCGCCCGCGTCGGAAATCATGAGCAAGGATCTCGAGGTCATCACCCTTGCCAACACCATTCAGGACGCTCTTGTGCTGATTCAAAAACACAAGGCGGGCGCCCTTCCGGTGGTGGACAAGGACGGAAGGCTCGCAGGCGTCATTTCCGTCCGGGACCTCTTGAACTCCTTTGTACGCGTGCGGGGAGCGGGCCAGGCAGAAACCCTTTTGCGCGTTCTTGCGCCGGACAAAACAGGGGAAATGAAGCGCCTTGTGGACACCATCACAGCCGAGGGCCTGTCCACTGGAAGCATTCTGGTGGCGCGGCGCCGGGATGAGGGGGTGCGCGCCTTTTTCCCATACATTTTGAGCATCAGCGTTGGCCCTTTGAAGAAAAAGCTTCGGGAGGCGGGATTCGAGATATTGGACCCCATGCAGTGGTATCTGGACAACCGGGGCGCCGTGGCCCAGGAAGGGTAACCTCGCATGGAACGCGCGGACACGGGCGTTTGTCCTTACGGGGATCTTTATATTTATTATTTGGAAGGCGCCGTGCCCCCCGCGTGGCAGGAGACCCGGGATCCCTCGTTTTTAGGATGCTGGGAAGAGGAGGGGTCGAGTTTTCTTTTTTTCAGCGGGCCTGCCAGGGAAGTGGTGGAGAGCCTGGCAGAAACGGAACGCGGCCTGGTGTTCAAAGACGCCTATCAAATGGCATACACCGACTGGCAAGGCGGCGCCGCGCCGTTCACCGCTGGACCTTTCCACGTTGCGCCGCCCTGGATGCCGGGCACGCCCCCCGCCGGAGCGGTCCAGGTCCTTCTGGACCCGGGCGTTGTCTTTGGCACAGGCGCCCATCCCACAACCCGTGACTGTCTCTTTGAAATCGCGGCGCACCACGCGGAAAAACCTCTGGGCCGCGTTCTGGACCTTGGCACAGGCACAGGGCTTTTAGCCGTGGCCGCGGGACTTCTGGGCGCGCCGGAGGTGCTGGCCGTGGACCTGAACCCCCTGGCCGCGCGCACCGCCCGGAAAAACGTGTCCTTGAACGGGCTCGATGGCAGGGTTCGTGTGGAGCACGGCCCGGCGGATATCTATATGGGGTGTTTCGCGGATCTGCTTGCCGCCAACATCCATTTTGCCGTGATGCGCGGCCTTGTGGCGTCTCCCGGCTTCCTGACAAAACGCCGCTTCATTTTGTCCGGCCTTCTTCGAAGCGAGGTCCGGGACATTGAGCGGGTCTTGCGGGACCTCCCTGTGCAGGTGACCGGACTGCGGGAATGGGAAGGCACATGGTTTACGCTGTCGGGAAAGGTCATGGACGGGGGAGGATGACAGCGCGCCCCAGGTGACGGGGCGCCAGGGAAAGGCTGCCGCATGTACGTCAAATGCTGGGGATCCCGAGGCTCCATTCCTGTTTCAGGAAGGGACTATGTCCGTTACGGCGGAGACACGACAT
Source organism: Desulfobacterales bacterium (assembly GCA_020057225.1). GTDB lineage: Bacteria > Desulfobacterota > Desulfobacteria > Desulfobacterales > Desulfatibacillaceae > JAGVGH01. The sequence continues at coordinate 5,895 of JAGVGH010000046.1, forward strand.
GTCTGGAGGTCCGGAGTAAGAACGGGGCCATCATCGTTGTGGACGCGGGCACGGGAATCCGCCGCCTGGGAAACCACTTGGCCTCAAACGGAACCCGAAGCCTTGATTTTTTATTCACCCACGCCCATTGGGACCATCTCATGGGCCTTCCTTTTTTCAAGCCGCTTTATATGGATTCCTTCCATATCCGGATGCAGGGCTGCCCCTTTGCCCGCATCTATGTTGAAAAACTCCTTTCCAGAGTCATGGCCCCGCCCAACTTCCCCATCACCTATTCCGAATTGAGCGCCAAAATCGAATACGAGAAGGCGTGCTCTTCCAAACTTGTCATTGACACCATCGAGGTTTTCCCGGTTCCCATCAGCCACCCCAACCAGGGCGCGGGCTACAAGTTCGTGGAGGACGGCAGGACCTTTGTGTTTCTGACGGACAACGAGCTGGACTATCCCCACCGGGGAGGAAAGAGCTACGAGGATTATTTGGAGTTCAGCAGAGGCGCGGACTTTTTGATTCATGACGCGGAGTTTACGCCCGCCGAGTATGTGAAGACGCGGGGCTGGGGACACTCGATATATCCCCGGGTTGTGCAACTGGGAATGGAGGCGGGGGTGGGAATGCTCGGGCTTTTCCACCTGAACCAGGACCGGGTGGACGATGCCATGGACGCGCTGGCGGAGGACGCCCGGGCGATCGCGCGGCGGGCCGGGCACGGCCTGGATGTGTTCGGCGTGGCGTGCGACATGGAGTTTACGGTATGAATATCAATGCGGCTCCGAGACCCGCAAAGATGCGGCTGGGCCGCCATAGGCGACATGGAGTTACGGCATGAATATCAATGCGGCAGTTATTGACCAGCGCCTTTCCGCCCTCATGGAGGAAATCCGGAAACAGGCCGCCGAAGAGCTTGGGATCAAGACAGAAGAACATCTCAGACCCCTCGCCTTTTTGTATCTGTGCGTGAAAACCATCCTTGACTTGGAGCATGACCAGGCGTTTGACTGCCTTACAGAGGGCGGCGGAGATTTTGGCGTGGACGCCATCCACCTCTCCGGGGACCATGACGGGGAGTTCACCATCAGCCTGTTCCAAGCAAAGTATAAACAGAACCTGGAAGGAGTTTCAAAGTTCCCCGAAAACGGAATGTTGGCGGTCATCAACGCCATACGCTATCTTTTCAATCCCGCCGCAACGGTTGCCCACATCAATCCCAGATTGCGCGCCATGGTGGAGGAGGCGCGGAGCCGGATTCGGGACGGCTGCATTCCCCAGGTGCGCGTTTTGGCCTGCAACAACGGGCTGCCCTGGGACAAAGCCGCGGACGAGGCTATCGCGAGGGCGGGGTTTGGAGAGCAGGTGACGTGGGAGCATGTGAACCACGACCGCCTGATAAGCATTCTCCAGACAACAAAAGTCATCAATGACACCCTCAAACTGACGGGCAAAGCGCTTGTCGAGGACATGAACTATAGCCGCGTCCTTGTCGGCAGGGTTCCGGTGCTTGAAATCGCGGGCCTGATGGAGCGGCACGGGGAACGGCTGCTTGACCGAAACATCCGGAGATATCTGGGGCTTTCGGGAAACCGGGTAAACGAGGGCATATTTGAAACCCTAAAAGGGAGCGAGCGCCCAAACTTTTATTTTTACAACAACGGCATCACCATGACCTGCGAGGATTTCACCCACAACGCCTTGCAGGACAGAGACTATCAGGTGAAACTCAAGAATCTTCAGATAATTAATGGCGGACAAACATGCATGACCATTTTTAAAGCTCTCAAGGACCATTCCGGAGAGGGCTTCAGTGACCAAGTTTCGGTTCTGGTGCGCCTGTACAAGCTTCCGGATGAGATGCAGGACATGGTCCAGCGCATCACGTTTTGCACCAACAGCCAGAATCCTGTGGAACTGCGGGATCTTAAGGCCAATGATGAGCGCCAGCGGCGTTTGGAAATGGATATTGGTCAACTGAATTATGTGTATCGGAGAAAACGCATGGATGGGCAGCCCAGGCCGGTGGACATTACCTCCGGCGCGGCCGCCGAGGCTGTTCTTGCGGTTTGGAGACGCCTCCCTCATCAGGCGAAATTTTTTTCGCGGGAGCACTTTGGAAAAAACTACGACAAAATTTTTACCAAAGACATCAACGGCGCCCAGGTCATTTGCGCCGTGCTTTTGTACCGGATTGCGGAGAACCGGCGCAGGCGCCCCCAAGAGGCGGACCCTCCGTTTGTCCGGTACGCCTCCGCGTTTATCGCCATGCAAATGGGGCAATGCCTGCTTACGGATTTGGGCTGTACTCTTTCCGGCCTGACGCACAAGAATTTTTTTGAGGCAAAAGATCTCATTGAATCCAAAGGGGAGGCGTATTTTAAACAGGGCCTGGAGGACGTGGACCTGGCGCTGAAAAAGCTATACGGGGCCCGGGAGGTGTCACTGTGGCAGCTTTCCGCGACGTTCCGCCGGGTTGATCTGGTCGAAATGCTTTAGGTCTCGTAAATCACTCTGCATCCTTGAGATACAAAACGCCCGGAGGCTTGCCCCCCGGGCGTTGGTGTTTCCATGCTCGGATTTTTAAGCGGTTTAGTAGCCGCGCTTCACCAAATCCTCGACAATGCCCACGTAGAATCCGGGGGCGTCGAAGCCGGGGGTGAGGCCGAAGAGGTGGCCCACCGCGTTGATGTGGTCCACGCCCGGGCTGTACCACGCGCCGGACTCCACACCGCGGAAGTTCCCCCACTTGGCGCTGGCGACGGAGACCAGACCGTCATTGTCGCCTTCGAGAAGCAGCATGACTAGCCAAGGAATCTCCATGGCGAGGCTGGGGGCGGAGAGTTTGACCTTGGTGGCCCAGCTCTGGTAGTAGATGCCGGGAATGTCAGGGGTATTGGGATTGAAGGTGTACATCATGTACTCGGTGACAAGATCCCAGCCGTTGGCGACGACATCGGGATCGTCGTCACCCATGATGAGGGCGTACAGGAAGTCAATGACGCCGCCGCCCACGGTCAGAATGGAGTTGGGCAGGTTGAACATGATGATATCGGCCAGAGGGCTGCCGCGGTGGGGGCCGCAGATGCTGGTCCAGCTCGCGACCGTGGAGGCGAGGCCAAGATTGGAGATGGCGTAACGGGAGTAAATGGCGCCGTGGGAGTGGCCGATGATGTTGGCCTTGGCGGCCTTGGTGACAGCCAGGATTTGCAGGTACTGGGCCTTGAATGCCTGGGCTTTTTTCTCCGTGCTGTCCATGGCGTTGATATTGGCGACAAAGACGTTGCCGCCTTCTTTCTCGATAGCGCCCTCGATGCCCCACCAGTAGTCAATGATGCCGAGGATTTCCCCGTTGGCGGCCATGCCATGGGCGAGCACCACAGGATACTTGGTGGCGCATTTGGGTTTGGAGCCTCCGGCGAGGGCGGTGGTGGCGAGGATGAGAACCAGGAAGATGACGAGGGCTGTTTTTTTCATTGTGGCCTCCAGGTTGGTTTGGTGTGTTCCGCGAATTTTACAGAAGTATAACGGAAGAGTGGGAGGCTGCGCAATCGGTTGAGAGTGGGAAAAAGGCATGGGATTTTGACGCCTGGAGAATGGGAAAAAGGCATGAGGCCGGATTAAATATCTGATACCTTTTTAATACTTTAGTATTAAAAACTCGAACCAATGAACAATCGTTCATTTTTCGATATGGGCAAATTATAAGCATATCCTATTGAATATAGGATAGTTCTTTAAAACAATTTATGAGGAATTCCTCATTTTTCCGGGAACCCCGTCTTCTTCGGCTATCCAGGCCACGCCTCCTGCCTCCCCAAAAGTCTGTCATACCTCCCCGCCTAAATTTTCACTGGCGCAACGCCCCCCTCCACGGCTATATTCCAGCCCGCCGGAATGCCCCGGCCCCTATCAAATCCCACCCCCGAAGGAACCGGACATGTCCCGAAAACTGCGCGCCGGCGTTCTCGTCTCAGGCGGCGGCACCAATCTCCAGGCCCTCCTGGACGCCTGCCAGAACCCCGCGTTCCCGGCGGAAATCGTCGTCGCCGGCTCCGACAATCCCGGCGCCATGGGCCTCGAACGGGCCAGGGCGCGCTCTGTCCCTGTCTTCACGGTGGACTACGCCTCCATCCTTCAGACCTACAAACATGGACCAGGCCGCCCGGAACCGCCCGGGGACTTTGATCTTGACCAGGTCCTCCATAAGCAGCGGCTTTTCACTCAGGACACGGGCGAAGACTTCCTCGCCCGCTGGTTCACCTCCCGCGCCGCCGCCGAGGCCCTGCTGCTCGCGGAAATGGACAAACACGGGGTTGACCTTGTGGTTCTCGCGGGATTCATGCGCGTCCTCACACCGTATTTCCTGGACAAGGTAAACACGGACCCGGCCCTTCCCAGGGTGATGAACATCCATCCCGCGCTGTTGCCCGCGTTTCCAGGCACTGACGGCTACGGGGACACTTTCCGCCACGGCTGTAAAGTGGGAGGATGCACGGCGCATTTCGTGGATTACGGCGAGGACTCAGGCCCCATCATCGGGCAGCGCGCCTTTGCCATCGGTCCGGAGGACACTCTGGACACCATCAAGGAAAAGGGCCTGCGCCTGGAATGGGAACTGTATCCGGAATGCGTCCGTCTGTTCGCCGAGGGCAGGCTCTCGGTGGAGGAGACGGTTTTTAAAGGGAGGATCCGCAGGATAACCCGGGTGGCCGGAAAAGGGCAGGTCTTCTAATTCGGCTTTGGCGCAGAACGCGGAGTTCTACTCCGGCGGATTTCGGAACAAGTCACGGTTCAATGCCATAAAGTTTAGGATTCCCCCTCACCCTGGCCCTCTCCCTCCAGGGGCGAGGGAATATCCCCGCCGGATTATTTGGGAAGGTCACCCGTGAGGGCTGGACAGCGTCTTGAAAAAGAGCTTTGCCTGTTGCTTTGATATGTCCGTATGGCGCGGAGGCCGTTTTATCCACTGATGCCGAGCGGGGTTCCCTCGCCCCCCTGTCCTTTTCGGAGGGAGAGGGACAGGGTGAGGGAGATTAACCCCTTGCCATAAGAGGTAATTGCAAAACTCTAAGAAACGACAAATTTGAAGTAGGCCGGGTGGTTCCGCCCGAAGGGCAGGTTCACCCAACATCTTGGAATAATGGTATAATTGTTGAGTACACCCGGGCCTTGCGGCCCGGAACCACCCAACCTAGGCCTCATTTTGCAATTACCTCCCCATAATTCATTTCTGGGGTATGCAGTTGGCTCAAGCCCCCGCCACATCTTGTGGTCCTTGTATTTCCAGGTAGGCGATGGCCTCGCTTTCAGGGCATGCCACCGGAGCCTTCAATGCGGACTTTGGCCCGCAACACTACATATTGTGGTCACTTGAGCCAACTGCATACCCCAGTCTTGCAATTACCTCGAGGATATTGTCGGGTGAACCTGCGCTTCGCGCAGAACCACCCGACCTACATCATAATTTTACGAGTGGATTACGCGTAGGTTGGG
>JAGVGH010000306.1 GCA_020057225.1 Desulfobacterales bacterium
AGGGCAGGTTCACCCAACACAAAGGAATCATTTAGAAATATTGGGTGAACCCGGGCCTTGCGGCCCGGAACCACCCAACCTACGCCTCATTTTGCAATTACCTCACGGGAATATGAGAAAGCCCAGGCAGGGAAAAGGGAATTGGAGGAACACGCCATGCCCGTGCAAATAACCATGGAAATGCCGGTGGACGCCTTTTCCGTGCTTCGCAAAAGCCCGGAAGACTTCGCGCGGGAACTCGCCCTTGCCGGGATTGTGAAGTGGTACGAGATGGGGCTTGTGTCCCAGGCAAAGGCGGCTCACCTTGCGGGCATATCCCGCGAGCGCTTTCTTTTCGAGCTTTCCCGGCACGGCGCAAGCCCTTTCCAGGAAACTCCCGAGGAAATAGACGAGGCGCTTTCCCGTGGATAGGCGCTTCGTGCTCAACACGTCCCCTTGCATCGTTCTTGGAAAAACCGGCCTTCTCCATTTGCCGTTCAAACTGGCGCGGGCGGTGGCCCTGCCTCACGGGGTGGCGGCGGAAATCCGCGCGGGCGAAAGCGGGGACCTGGCCCGGAAGGCCCTTGAGGAGCTTCCCGGCGGAACCGTGGTCCGCGCGCCGGAAATCCCGCCCGAAGTGGCGGCCTGGGACCTGGGACGCGGGGAAACAGAGGTTCTGGCCTTTGCCCTTGCCAACCCCGGATTCGAGGCCGTGATTGACGACCGCGCCGCGCGGAACTGCGCCAAAGCCCTTGGCGTGCCCGTCCTTGGAACCCTGGGCTTAATCCTTCTGGCCCGCGTGAACGGGCTGATTCCCGCTGTGAAACCCCTTCTTTTTGAAATCAGGGACGCCGGTCTGTATGTGTCCCCGGACCTTGCCCGGCATGTTCTGTTGCGCGCCGGGGAGCTTTGACATGAAACGCCTTGCCCTGGGGATGGATTTAACGGAAGGCGGTGGAGCATGACATCGGACACAGACAACACGTGTTTGAGTTGCTCCGCATTGAGTGCAAAAATTTCCTCACAAAAGAGGATAGGCGCGGCGTCATGAACCGCGCCGACAAGGCCCGCATCCCGGCGGGCTTTCCCCTGCATTCCACACGGGACCGAACAGGGAGCGGACGCCATGAGCAAAGAGAATCCAGAAGATACCCTTGAACAGCGGGCGAGCGAAGCAATGGCGCGTGAAATAGAAGAACAACGCTTAAGGAGCACTGAGACCCCACAAGATGCCATCGCCCGGCGTGAACAAGAAAATAACGACCTCCGGTATGAAAACGCTATGCTCGGACGGGAGCTTTTTATAGTAAAGCTATCCCGAGACAAATACGAGGAACAAATTGAACGTGCTACGGCGGCTTTCAAAGAGGGGCACCGCGCCGAAGCATCCCGAATCATGGGCTGGACATCCGGCCAAAGAGGAAAGCGAGGAGCAGAAAAAGACCGCGTTTCAATGATTGAACTCACCTATGAATACTTAAACATGATTCGGCCGCCAGAAGGTCTTTCTGCCTATAAAGAAGACGGTTCCGATCTTCCATCGAAGCGGAAAGCCGTTGAAATCCTGGCGAACCGCCACAAAAAGAAATACCGCGCATGCGCCGAGGCAATCATCAAGACTCTTAGCACCTGGGAAAAAGACGCTAACAGCCCCCGCCAGGACCTTTTCAGCGAAGGCATGATGCCCCCGCGCGAGCCGAGCAAGCCGCCCAAGCCGAAAACCCCGCGCACGTCCCGCGCCAAAGGGTAGCCCCCCGCGCCTTTCCGCCGGGAAACCCGTCATTTTCCCCATCCCACGCAAGCAAGTTTTGTGCCTGCAACGGCTGCCATCCCCACTTTTTAAGAATAAAACCCCCGCCTTTTCGTTGGAATAAAACCATCATTTTTTTCCAACATTCTGCTCGCAAAATCAATGCCTATTCCGTTGAATTTTCGGCGTTCCCGCGCTATTTTCCTTTCCAGTCACGGCAAATCCGCCGGAAACACGACAAACGAAAGGGAAAATCAACATGAAATCAGACCTTTACAAAGAGCTTATCCAGTCCTGGCCTTCTCCCCTTGTCGCCCGTCAAGAAATCTCCAAATTTAGCGGCGGCGTTTTGAACCCCAGAACCATGGCAAACCGCGACTGCCTTGAGCGGAACAACCCTGGTTTTCCCCTGAAAAAAATCCTTGCCGGGGGCCGGATTTGTTACCGCAAAACCGAGCTTGCGGCGTATCTGGTTTCGCTCATCGAGGGAAATTAGAGCGCGGCCACGCGCGCCCCGGTTTTTGACAGAGGAAAGACGCGATGACGCAATCCGGCAAACCCGACTCAAACCTCGAAGCGGCCCTCGGATTTGTCCGGGACATGTCCGGCTGGGTCTTCCCGTCGCGGTGGGACCCGAAACGCAAAACCCACAGACCCCTTACCGCGTGGAGCAAGGAAAACGGCTCCACAAATGACCCCGCCCAGGTCGAGGCATGGGCCCGGGCATGGCCCGGCTGCTACTTCTGCGTGAACCTCGGCGAGTCCGGGCTATCGGTTTTGGACGTGGACAAAAAACACGGCATTGACGGTATGGAAACGCTCCAGGGCCATGCGTTCTCGGGCCGTACCTGCCCAAAGACCTACACCGTGAAAACCCCGTCCGGCGGCTTTCATTTTTTCTACGACGGCGCCGGGCTGAAAAACACGGTGGGAGAAAAAGGGCTTGGGCAGGGTCTCGACACCCGTGGCGCCGGGGGCATGGTCCCCGTGCCGGGGACTGTGATCCCGGAAAAAGGCGCGTACAAAATTGTTGACGACACCCTCCCCGTCCCCCTGCCGGCGTGGATCCCGGAGATAGCGGGCGCGGCGCGGCAAAAAGACCCAGGCCAGAGCTCCGTCCCTGTCGCTCCCCCGGACCATCCATCTTCTCTTCATCTGGCACGGGAATACCTCATCCACGACGCGCCGGAAGCAATCCAGGGCCATGGCGGGGACGCGGCCACCTACGAGGTGGCGTGTCACCTCGTCCGGGATCTCGGCCTTACCGTGGACACGGCTCACGATCTCCTTCTAAACCACTGGAACGACGCCAAAGCCTCCCCGCCGTGGAGTTTCGAGGAACTGCGGACCAAGCTCGAAAACGCTAAGCGGTATGGGCAGAATCCACCAGGCGCCAAAAGTCCGGCGGCGGCGTTCCCTCCCGTCCCGGACACCCTGGACGCGCCGGGGGCGGCTGGGACCCCCCAGGCGGGAAAAGCTGGAGAGTCCGCCAAGAAATGGCCCTTCGATCCCCTTGGATGGGAGCAAACCCTTGTGAGGCCGCGTCTTTTCGAGGAACCCCCGAAACCCGAGACAATGCTCTTCTGCAACGGGCGCCCCTTAATCAACAAGGGCACGGTGGCCATACTCGCGGCCAAAGGCGGAACCGGAAAAAGCTATTTTCTTCTCAGTCTTGCAAAGGCCCTTGCGGAAGGCGGGGTCTTTGGGCCGTTTGAGGCAAAAAAGCCGCGCCCGGTTCTGTACCTGGGCGGGGAGGATTCACAGGAGGAATTGGACTGGAGACTTTGGGAAATCTGCGGGAAAAGCGCCCCGGAAAAAATGGGCGCGGTTTCCGTGTCCGGGAAAACCGGCCAGCTCATGAAACTGGAAGGTCAAAATCCCGTCCCCTCCGTCTGGCACGATTGGCTTCGCGAAACTCTGCGGCTTCATCCCTGCCTTGAATTTTTAATCATGGACCCGCTTTCGAGGTTCTACGGATTGCAGGAAAACGCCAACGAACACGCCACGGCGTTTATCGCCATGCTTGAGGGGATTTGCGCGGAGTTCGGCTTGACGGTTATGTTTTCGCATCACACCCCAAAGGGCGACAAAAAAGACGGCCCAAGCCAAAACCTTGTCCGGGGGGCTTCGGGCTTCGTGGACGGCGCGCGGTGTGTTTTGGGCATGTGGGAGATGGATTCATCCTCCGCCAAACTCCACAACATTGAAGACTCCCGCAACTGCGTTCTCGTGGACACCCTGAAGAGCAACAACACCCCGCGGTTTCCCAACTGGGTAGCCTTCCGGCGGACTGATAACGGCGTGCTGGAGCATGTTCCGCTCGCATACAATAGAATGAAAACCCTGGCGGAAGTCCTGATCCCCTGTCTGGAGGAATCGGGAAAAGAGTTTTCCAAGAACGAACTCATCAACGGGGGAAAGAAGCCAGAGGATACAAAGAAGATAGCGGAAGCCCTTAAAGCCAAAGTTGAAGACTTCGCCCGCTCAAGGGACATGCCGCGCGTCATCGAATACTGCATTGAACGCGGACGGCTTGAGGAAATTAAAGGGGGAGATTCCCGGAACAAACGCAAGGTTTTGAAGCCAAAGGGCGCCGATGCTGTGGACTGGGGGCAAAATGCCGGAGAATGGGGGGAGTCTCCAACAATTCAATAAATTCCCGGCGGGGCCGCGTGACGGTGTGGAAGCCAAGGTCAGTGCCGACGGTACAAAGCGGTGTGGAATAACCCATCCACATTTATAAAATTGAGTAAAATCAATAGGTTTTGATGGTGTTGAACGTTTTGGTGTAAAATTCTCATCTATACCGACCTAACCAATTGAAATAACTCAAAGTAAGAGGTGTAAAAAAGTTTCCCCTACGGGGAGGGGGTGGACGGTCACACCGTCCCCCTCCCCTCGGGCGGCATGGGCGCCAAGGCCACACCAAAGGCGGGTTAGCTTTGGCCCGCCAAACACGCGCCGGAATTTTCCGCCCGCGTCCGGCCTTTAAAGAAAGCCCGGTCACCCGCCACGGGGAAACCTTGCGGGCTGGCTTTGGTTGACGGGCCGGTTCCGGCGGCGCCGCGCGTCTTTTAAGCGGGAAAGGAGAAATGGGCGCGCGCGAGAAAATTTGTTCGCGCAACTAAGTTATCATGCCGCGCAACGCGACTAATCCAGAAAGGCCAATAAAAGATTCCGGCCCAACCCCGAACACAAGGAGAAGCGCGGCGTGAATATCCCGAAAAGCATGACCCGGATTATAGGCGACACCCGGTATGATGGCTCAACCTGGATTGTGTCCCTTTCCCCGCTATGGAAAAGCGGGCTGTGGCCCAGGGTGGCCCTGACCCGGCAACCGGGAGGGCGTCCCAAGACCAGGGCGAACAGGTTTAGGCTCCGGTGGTCGGTCGAAGAGGGCAGGTTTCAGAAGAACAAGGAGGGGGCGCGGCTTGACAAGAATCATCCGGTCCTGGCGGACAGGGCCGGGCGCGTCCTGGCGGAAACCTTAAGCCCCGGTTCGGGCAACCGGCGGCGGAAGGGAGACCCACGGCCCCGGACAACCCGGCGGGTTCCGGCGGGGGGCGCCCTGAATCCCGCGCCGCCCCGGAAAGGAAAGACGCGGTGAGGTTTCTTGAAGGCAGGATTTGGAAACCCCAGGCGGCGGCGTGCGCCATGCTTTTGTGGGCGTTTTACGAGGGGAACCGGAAAAGGCGTCAAGGTCCCGCCTCTTGACATCCCCATCTCGCCGTGCGATCCCTTTGGAAAAACTTTTCATGGAGGTGCCCCAATAATGCGACAGTTACTTCGCAAAGCCTTTAACGCTGCGGGTTCCAAAGCTTTTAAAGCTGTGGCCTTGGTGTTTGCTTTCTTGCTTTACGACTGGCATATCAATTATGAGATAAAAAATAACTATAAAGATTCGATGGTGTTCACAATGAATGCCGTAGAAGATGTTATTCCGTACAACGCCAAGAGCCGCTTGGAAGACTTAGAAAAAGCGGTGTCAAACATAGAAATCGAGATGGAACGTCTTGGATCCGATGATAGTAGCTTCGGAGATATATCATCTGAGATAGACGATTTATCCAACAAACTCAGGGATATCGAAAGAGAACTTGGGGATATCGAAAAAGAACTTATTGAATACGGTTTAAAGATAGACGACTTTGAATCCGAGTGAGCGCGGGGGAGGCCAAGCGAGAATGGAGGCAGTCCGGACTTTTCGGCCAAAGCCGAATTCTTGACCGCCTCCAAGGGATGGGTTACTTTAAACGTGGAAGGGCTTGACACTGGAGTGTTAGTATGGGTTTGTCCCTCCTGCACTCGCGCTTTGTCAGGCCCTTCTTTTTTCCCGAAGGCGCCCGCCCGCCGTCCCGCGCCCGCGCCCGCGCCCGGTTTCCGCCTCCATCCCCGCTTATTCTACCGCGCCAAGGTCCCGGCGCCTTTCCTCCCTTGCGCCCCCTAAGCGGAACAGGCTCCTTAAAGCGCCCTGGCGCGCGCCGGGGCAGGGAAAAAGCAGAGGCGGCCCTTGTCCCCGGCCCTTGTCTTGATGCTGCCCCGGGCTTTCCAGGGGCATGGAAAGGCCCGAAGTCCCCGGACCGGCGTCCGCGCGGCCATGACCCGCCCGGCGGCCCGGATTTTCCCCGCGCCGTTTCCCGCTTTGGCGCGGCGGGATGCCGACGGGGTCTTTCCCGGAAACCTGGGCGGCCAATGCCCTTGAGGAGGGGCCGGGGGGATTCTTCGTCCCTCCATGGCGCGGGGAATTTTTTCCGCCCGCTCCGGGGGCGCGGGGTTGTCCAACCTTTGTCCAACCTTTGTCCAACCCCTGTCCAACCTTTTTTGCCCGCCCCTTGCCCCGGATTCTGTCCAACCCGGCCCCGGAAACCTGTCCAACCCCCAAGTTGGACAACCGGCTAAAAACGGTCAGAGGTTGGACAGGGGTTGGACAAACGGCCTTCCAACGAAAAAGGGCCTTACCTGAAAACCGGCAAGACCCTTGATTTTACTGGCGCGCCTGGCAGGACTCGAACCTGCGGCCTACGGATTAGAAGTCCGTTGCTCTATCCATCTGAGCTACAGGCGCAAATAAACCACCCGGACTAAACAGCACCCCTTGATCCCCATCCCCACGATTCTTCGCTATGCGGCGTTAACGCTAATCTCTCAGCATGCCGCCATCTGACAACAAATTGAAAAACCAACAAAACATGAACTATAACGGCTTTATACCGCATTCGTCCCCTTTTTTGCAACAGAAACCAGCAGAGAGCCCAGAGCCAACGCATGGTAACCATCTTTGGCGCCTAACCGCGCGGAATTGGATTTTTTAAGAGGCAGAGGCAATTGCAAAACTCCCAAAGGAGATGTTGTTGCGGATGGGGACGCGCCCCAATCCGTCATTCCCGCCTTCGCGGGAAT
>JAGVGH010000004.1 GCA_020057225.1 Desulfobacterales bacterium
GCCCCGGCGGTGACGCCCGCCCCGGTTCAGGCTCCGCCGACCGCCGCTGCCGCCGTTGGCGGCGACCTCGCGCAAATCCTGCCCGATTTGACCAGGGCGGTCCAGGACGTGGCCTCCACGCTCAGGGAAATCAAAGCCGTTTTACAGTCCAAATCCCGAACACCCGGGCAGGGATAATCCCCTCAGGGTAACATCCGGACACGCCAAGGCCCTCCCAGGGCGCGCGGGATTTTTATCCGCGCCCAAGGGGATTCCCGCCTGCTGGTTGGCAGGCTCCTTCCGCCTCACCAAAGAACACGAGGAAACAACATCTTATACCAAAATGCGGCAATCCGTAACGCCTGCTGAAAGCTCCCGCTCAATCTCCCTGCGGGAGGGCCGGGGTGAGGGCATACCTTGTCTGATTGCGCCTTGGTAGTATGTTCGCGTTTTGCGGGGAATGCGGCGGAAAAAACTGGGCGGAACCTGGCTCCATCCCGGAGGCCGCGCCGGATTTCCATTGCAAGATCCGCAATTTTTACAGCATCCTCCTTGTCTCCAGGAAAAACCCGCGGATGCTCCCCCTCCCGCCACCAGGGACACAGACCTGGATTCCCCTCTTCCCATGGACTTCGCGGCGGACATAGAAAAGGAATTGGAAGCCGGATCCTGACCCGCTTTTCCGAATTACCCCCGCGCCCTTCAACGCCGTGACACCCTGCCGGGACCGCGCGCAACGCCGCCGCGCCCGTGGCCGGACCCCGGATTTCGAGCTTCCCCCCCTTCCGTTCCCGCTCCTCCTGTGGTATAAAAATCCATCACGTTTTCAAACGCTTCCCGCCCTTACACTCCCCTGGCCCATGGAGCGCCCCATGAACAAGGACGTAAAAGAAGCCATCGTCTTGTGCATCATCATTCTCGCCACCCTTTTGGTGTATGTCCAGTGCATACGGCATGACTTCCTCTACTTCGACGACCATGTCTATATCTACGAAAACCCCATGGTCCTCCACGGCCTTACCCTGGATGGCTTCAAATGGGCCTTCACAACCATCCACTCCTCCAACTGGCATCCTCTCACCTGGCTTTCCCACATGCTGGATGTCGAGCTGTTCCGGTACAAACCCGGACTGCACCATATATCCGGCCTGTTCTTCCACGTTCTGGCCGCCGCCACCCTCTTCTCCGCCCTTCTTCAACTCACCCGCTCCCTTTGGGCCGCGGCGTTCGCCGCCGCGCTTTTCGCCCTGCACCCCATGCATGTTGAAAGCGTGGCCTGGGTATCGGAACGAAAAGATGTGCTCTCCACCTTTTTCATCGCGCTGGCGCTGTTGGCATACGCCTGGCATTCGGAAAAACCGGGTTGGCGACGATATCTGGCGGTTTTCTCTTTTTACGTCTTAAGCCTTCTTTCCAAGCAGATGTACGTCACTTTTCCTTTTCTGCTTTTGCTGTTGGACTACTGGCCCCTGGGCAGGATGGTCTTTCCCCGCCCGGGCGAGGGCGGGACCGGGGACTACTTCAAGGCGGCATGGTCCTGTGCGCGGGAAAAAATACCCCTTTTCGCCCTTGCGTTTCTTTTAACCGGCGTCATCTACTGGGCGCAGTCCAGGGGCGGAAGCGTCGCCGCGGTGGGAGAGACCACCGGGCTGACCATCGGCTTTCGCATCCAGAATTCCCTTGTGTCCTACGCCACCTACGCGCTCAAGGTCTTTTGGCCGTATCCCATGAGCCCCATCTACCCCATCCTGGGCTATCCCACAGCCTGGGCCGTGGCCGCCTCCTCGGTTTTTCTCGCGCTCGTCACCGCCGCGGCTTTCTGGCTCTGGCGCAGGGCCCCCTGGTTTCTGGTGGGCTGGCTGTGGTTTATGGGCACCCTCGTTCCTGTCATTGGATTCGTGCAGCTTGGCTTTCAGAGAATGGCCGACAGGTACACCTATTTCCCCTATATCGGCCTTTTTCTCATCCTGGGCTGGGGCGCCAAACGCATCGCGGAGCGGGCGCCCGGAACCAGAAAACTCATCGCCCTGGCAGGGGTGGCCGCCGTCTGTCTCGCGGCGGCCGCCACACACCGGCAGGCCGCTTTGTGGAAAAACACCGGAACCCTGTTTTCCCACTCAGCCCAGGTGATTCCCGGCAACTACGTTGCCCATGGAATCCTGGCGGAGCATTACCGCAGGACCGGCGACACCGCCAAGGCGGTGTACTTCTTTGAGGAGGCCTGCAAGGTTCCCAACAATTACAGGGGATTCAACGACTACGGGGCATACTTTATAAGCATTGGCAAATACAAAAAGGCTCTTCAGTATCTCGAACGCTCTGTGCGGCTTTACCCCTTTTTGCCCAACGCGTGGAACAATCTGGGAGTTGCCCTTAAGGAAACCGGGAGGCCCGATGAGGCGGTCATCGCCTTCCAAAAGGCTGTGGAGCTTTCCCCCGAGTATTTCCAGGTAATTGTGAATCTGGGCAAAATTTACCTTGAAAAGGGTGAGCTTGAAAAAGCCAGGGAGCGGTTCGAGACAGGCATGCGGAAAAGCCCCTTTTTCGCTGGATCCTACACCGGAATGGGCAGGCTTTTGCTGCGGCAGGGGGAATTGGACAAGGCAATGGAAATGATCCAAAAGTCCCTCTCCCTCAATTCCTATCAGCCTGAAGCGCTGCTCCTGCTGGGCGAAATTTGGGAGAAAAAGGGCGATCCTCTTCCTGCATGGGATGCTTACAGAACCTGTTACATGATCAACCCATGGCGCAAAGAGGCGCTCAAGGGAGTCCACAGAATAGAGTCTGATCCGGCGCTGCTGGAACGTATGGTTTTGGAGGCTGAGGAAAAGGTCAAAACAAAGGGGGAGCATCCCAATTATCTTTACAACCTGGCCACTCTATACAGCAAACAGGGCAAGCTGGACCTTGCTGTTGCCACGTACCGCGAGGCCACAGGGAAAAACCCCCGGCATCTTTACGCGCTCAATGATTTGACCGCGGCCCTGCTCATGCAGGGAAAGGCGGAGGATGCCAAAGCCGTGATCAGGCAGGTGGTCGGAATCAATCCCAACAGCATGAAGGCCTATTACAATCTGGGCTGCGCCCTCGCCCTTGAAGGAGACACGGCTGGCGCGGTCGCCGCTCTGGAAAGGGCGGCGTCTTTGGGATTCCAAAGCGCGTCCATGCTCCGGCAGGACGAACAGCTTGCCGCGCTGCAGGGCAATCCCAGGTTCGAGGCCCTTGTGTCGCGTCTTGAAGCCGCCAAGGCCAGGGGGGAGGGCGAAGAGGAATGAGCGGCGCGGGAAATGAGAGCGATGCGGGAAGGAACCGTTCCCTCGCCAGGGATGTGGCGCTTTGCTTGCTCCTTGTCCTGGCGGTCGGCCTTGTGTACGGGCAAACAGCGGGACATGGTTTTCTCACGTGGGACGATCCCCGGTACGTGACCGAAAACCCCCCGGTGCTCAAAGGACTTACTCTCGAGGGACTGAGGTGGGCGTTTTTTTCCTGGCACGCCTCCAACTGGCATCCCCTCACGTGGCTTTCCCACATGGCGGACGTGGAAATGTGGGGGCTTAAACCGGCCGGACACCATCTCATGTCCGTGCTGATTCACGCGCTCTCCACATTGGCGCTGTTTTGGGCGTTCCGCCTTATGACAGGCGCGCCCTGGGCCAGCGCTCTTGTCGCCGCGCTTTTCGCCCTGCACCCCATGCATGTTGAAAGCGTGGCCTGGGTATCGGAGCGCAAAGACACCCTCTCCATGTTCTTCGGGATTCTCGCCATTCTCTGCCACGCCTGGTTTGCGAAAAAGCCGGGCATGGGCCGCTATCTCCTTGTCTATGCGGCCTTGCTTTGTAGCCTCATGGCAAAGCAGATGATGGTGACCCTGCCCTTTGTCCTGCTGCTGCTCGATTACTGGCCCCTTCAAAGGTTTCCGGCTCCCGGGACCGGAAAAGAAGAGTGGCGGCGCGCGGCGGGGGCGCTGGTGTTCGAGAAGATCCCGCTCTTTCTCCTGGTGGCTCTCGCAGCGGGCCTTGCGCTTTATACCCAGAGCGCGGGAGGCAGCGCAAGCCCCCTGGACGAGACCTCGGGCCTGCCTCTGGGATTCAGACTGCAAAACGCCCTTGTGGCCTGGGCGCTCTACGCGAAAAAATTCGTCTGGCCGTTTCCCATGTCCGCCATTTACCCGTTGTACGGATATCCGGCCTTGTCCGCTGTGATTTTCGCGGGCGTTTTTTTAAGCACGCTTACCGCCCTTGTTGTCCTTGCCCGGAAAACCCGGCCCGCCGTGTTCACGGGATGGCTGTGGTTTCTGGTCACGCTCTTGCCGGTTATCGGTATCATTCAGCTTGGCTGGCAGCAGATAGCCGACAGGTACACATATTTTCCCTACATCGGGCTTTCCCTGGCCCTGGTGTTTGGCCTCGCGCCCCTTGCGGACCGGGCGCGGCTTCGGCCTTTTTTTGCCGTTGCGGGCGCGGCGCTGGTTCTTGCGTGCGGAGTGTCGGCGTGGCGGCAGGCTGCCTTGTGGAAGGACACAGGGGTCTTGTTTTCCCGTTCGGTGCAGGTGGACCCGAAAAACTACATCGCCTACCACAATCTGGCGGAATACTGGAAAACCCAAAAGAACATGGCCAAAGCGGAGAACAACTACCAGCGGGCGCTTGCGGCCAACCCCGGATACTACAAGGGACACAACGATTACGGAGCCTTTTTGACAAGCCGGGGGAAGCCGTCGGCGGCTCTGGACCACGTTGCCCGGGCGCTCCGGATCAACCCGGACTTTGTCAACGCCTGGGTCAATCTCGGCAACGCCCTGGTCCTGATGGGCGAGACGGAAAAAGCGGTCAGCGCCTACAAGGAAGCCTTGAAAATCAATCCCGGCCACGCCTCGGCCCTGGGCAACCTGGGCAAGGTGGCCCTGGAAAAGGGCAAGGCCGGGGAGGCTATGGATTACTATTCCCGCGCTGTCAGGGCCAATCCTTACAGCGCGGCCGCCTGGGCCGGTCTGGGCGCCGCCCTGCTCCGGCAGGGCGAACCTGACAAAGCGCTCAACGCCCTTGCCAAAGCCGTGGATCTGAATCCGCTCTCCGCCGATTCCTTCGCGGACATCGGCAAAGCACTGGAGGCCAAGGGAGACCCGGTAAAGGCCCGGGAAGCGTATCTGGCCGCCCTTCTGAGGGACCCGGCGAACGACCCGGCCCGAACGGCCCTGGCCGCGCGGGAGAAGAATCCGGAAGTCCTCGGGGCGCTTATCGCGGCGGCGCGTGAAAAGGTTGAAAAATTTCCGGACAAGGCCCTTTACCGCTATTCCCTTGCCGGGCTTCTCAACAAAGCCGGTGACACCCAGGCCGCCATCGGGCTGTATATGGGCGCCACCGCCCTGGACCCCGGACTTTTCGCCGCCCACAACGATCTCGCGGTGGCGCTTCTTGCCGCCGGAAAACCCCTGGAGGCGAAACGCGCGGCGGAAAAGGCCCTCGCCCTGTCGCCCCAAAGCATCGAGGCCCATTACAACATGGCCTGCGCCCTTGCGAAATCCGGAGACGCGGAGGGCGCTCTTGGATGGCTCAAAAAAACAGTGGCCCTGGGCTTTCGGGACGCGGACCAGCTTGCCCGGGATCCGGACCTCGAAGCCGTGCGAAGTCTGGGAGGATATCAAACGCTCATCGCGTCCATGGGAACGCCGCCCGGGGGCGCAAACAACCATTCCGGCGCCGTCTCCGGCCCTCCTTCTCCCTAAACCGGCGGAGCCGGAGAAGTTAGGAGTTAGAAGTTAGAAGTTAGAAGTTAGAAGTTAGAATAAAAAATCATCTTTTGTTGTGTTTTTTAGTTATAAAACGGGCCTCTTTCCTCATAGCGGCCGCGGTGCGGCAAGGTTTTTGATCTAGCCTGGGGTTTCAACCCCAGGACCACGGCACAGACATTATCTACGCAAGAAACGCAGATAATCCAA
>JAGVGH010000224.1 GCA_020057225.1 Desulfobacterales bacterium
AAAATTATGATGTAGGTCGGGTGGTTCTGCGCGAAGCGCAGGTTCACCCGACAATATCCTCACATATCTTTAAGCAAGAATGTTCATATAAGTTAGCGCCTATGGGGGCCTGCCCCTGCCAGGAATCGCCTCCGCAGGGCGGCCCCCTGTGGCCGCCCTTTCATCCAGGATGCGCAATTATTTTTGTCGCTATGTATAGCTATGTTTTTTGTGTAAATGATGTCTGTGCCCTGGTCCTGGGGTTGAAACCCCGGGCTGGATCAAAAGCCTTGCCGCACCGCGGCCGCCATAAGGATAAATGCCCATTTTATAACAAGAAAACACAACAAAACCTGATTTTTTATTCTAACTCCTAACTCCTGTCTCCTGACTTCCCGGATTGGGAAAGGCCCTGTTTTCTCAATGGCAAACAGGGCCTTTTTCCATCGAGCAGCCGCATAGCGGCAACGTTTTTTGGCCTAACCCGGATTTTAAACATCAGGGCCAGGCTTCCTCTCAAGCAACACTACCCCGCCTTCTGAATGCACGCCGCAACGCGCTCCTGGTCCTCCGCCGCCAAATACGGATGCATGGGCAGACTGAATACCCGGGACGCAAGGTCCTCGGACACCGGGAACGCGCCTTCAGGATACCCGAGCCGGGCGAACGCGGTCTGCCGGTGCAGGCATTTGGGATAATAGACGGCCGTGGGAATCCCCTCTTTTTTAAGGGCGTCCATGAGCCGGTCCCTGTGCGCGCCGTCCTTGGCAAGAACAGAATACTGGGCCCATACGCTCATGTGGTTTTCCGGCGCCCGGGGCACCGCCACGGACGATTTCTCAAGCAGCCGGGTGTAGCGCGCGGCAACCTGGTTCCGCAGTTCGATTTCCTCCGGGAAAATCTCGAATTTGGCAAGAAGGATGGCGGCCTGCAGGGTGTCCAGGCGCCCGTTGATGCCCACCCGCTCGTTGTCGTACTTGTCTTTTCCCTTGCCGTGAACCCGGATGGAGTCCATGAGGCGCTGGAGCTGGGGGTCGTCCGTAAAGCACGCGCCGCCGTCGCCGTAGCAGCCAAGGGGCTTGGCCGGGAAAAAGCTGGTGCAGCCTATGCCCGCCAGGGAACAGGCGCGGCCTCCGTTTTGAAGGGCGCCAAAGGACTGTGCCGCGTCCTCGATGACAAAAAACTCATGGGCCGAGGCAATGGCGTTGATGCGGGTGTAATCCGCAGGCAGGCCAAAGAGGTCCACGGCGATCACACCTCTGGGCCGCAGGGAATTGGGGGAGGGGTCCTCCGGCAGCGGGTGGAGCCGGGGATCGCGTTCCAAGAGCGCGCGGATGGCCTGGTTGAGCCCGTCCGGGTCCATGTTGAACGTGTCCGGCAGCACGTCCACAAACACGGGGGTGGCTCCGATGAGGGCGATGACCTCGGCGGTGGCGATGAAGGTGAAGGGGGTGGTGAAGACCGCGTCGCCGGGTCCGACTCCATGGGCCATGAGGGCGAGAAGCAGGGCGTCCGTGCCCGAGGCGCAGGCAAGGCCGTGTTTGGTCCCGCAAAATGCGGCGAGTTTTTCCTCGAGCTCGCGGATTTCCGGTCCCATGACATATTGTCCATGGTTCAGCACGCGCTGAATTCCGGTCTCGATTTTTTCACGCACGCGCGCCTGTTGGGCCGCAAGGTCAATGAATTGCATAAGGTGCTCCTGGCTGGGTCGCGCCCCTGTCCCGGGGCAAGGCCGGGCTTGTCGAATGTTCCGCCCGCATGTTCCTGTTTCCTACATAAAAAAGGGAGCCCTGACAATGGGGAATAGCGTGTTTGAATGAAATTTCATTGAATTCGCACGGAAATGAGGACAGGAAGGCGCTCTTTCAGTCCGCCCATTCATAGGGGTTCCGGAAGCTCAGGCGGGCGCCCATGCGCTCAAACAGGCGTATAAGTCCGTAGCGTGTCCGGTCCAGGTACACGAAATTGGGATTTAACTCAAAGCTCTTGCGCAGCCTGTAGCCTTCCAGCACAAAGGCGCGTCCCTCCTGTATCCAGGCCGAGGCATTGCCAAAGTCAAACGGTTCCTCCTGAAACACCGGGGCGAACCATCTGCCCACCCGGAAGGCCACGTTGTAAATTCTGTCCTCCAGTTCCCTGGAAAGTCCTTTCCGTAAAAACCCCAGCTCGCGGGCCGCCTTGAAGTAGGACTCCCTGTCGTCCTCCACCACCGCGCGGGGGAGCTTCCGGTATCCCTCCACGAAACTTTTCGGGAAATGCTTGACGCAGCCGAAATCCACAAGGCCGATTTCGAGGTCCGGGCCGATGAGGAAGTTGCCCGGGTGGGGGTCGGCGTGGACGCAGTTGTACTCGTAGAGGCATTTCAAAAACATGTCGTGCAGCCGCCGGGCCACCTCGTCCCGGGCCGCCTGGGACGGGTTGGTGTCCAGCCACTCATGCAGGGGCGCTCCGGAAAGAAAGCCTGTGGTGAGAACCGTTTCCGCACTGGCGTTTTCCGCCACAAAGGGCAGGCGGACATGGGGCGCGCGCACGGTTGTATGGAAAAACCGGATGTTTTCCGCTTCTTTGACGTAATCCACCTCTTCCAGAAGGCGTTTTTCGATTTCCCGGATGGCGGATTCAACAAGGTCAAAGTCCGGCAGGGGGCGGAGCACGGTCCGCATGACAGCCACGTCGCCCCGGATGGTCTGGGCGATGCCCGGGTACTGCACCTTGACCGCCACAGCTTCGCCCCCGGCAAGGGTGCCGTAATGGACCTGGCCGATGCTGGCCGCGGCAAAGGGTTTGGCCCGGAGCGCGGAAAACACCTGGCTCAGGGGTTTTTGAAGGGCCTCTTCGATCAACACCCGGACCAGCCCGCTTTCGATGGGCGGCACGCGGTTGTAGGATTTTTTGAGCTCCTCGCGGATTTCCGGGGGCAGAAGGTCCATCTCCTGTCCCAGCATCTGGGCGGCCTTCATGGCGGTGCCCTTGAGCTCGGCAAGTCTTCGGAAGAGGATGCGGGCGCTTTCCCTGGCGAATTCCGACCGGGCCGCTTCCTGTTGCTGCTTGCTTAGAAAAGGCTTGGCGGCGAGAAACTTGAGATACCCGCCTCCTGCGCGGGCCATGGCGGCGCCGCTTTTGAGGGTGCGTTCGAGTTTTCCTGTGGGGATATGTTTTGCCATAGAACCTCCCTGGGCGCGGCAAGGACGCGGCGCCTCGCAAAGTACGGGGAAAGATGTTTTCTGCAAAATATATGCCGCAACGGCCCATGCATGCGGGCAAGGGCGCGCGCCGTGTTGGGGCGATTCCAAGGCGGACGTTTTTCCCGCTGTTTGGAGCCGGGCCGGGGATATATGCCCCCAGGAGGTCCGGCGCGGCATGGCAAAAAAGCGGACAGGGCTGCCCGCGAAATGGGTATTGAACCCAGGCGCCCCCCCTGGTATATGTGGCCGGAAACAGCGCGGGGGATCTGCTTTGGGGCGGCGCGCTTATATTAACGGGAGACAGGGCGATGATTATCATAGGTGTCTTGTCCGACACACATCTTAAAACCCCCACCAAAGCCCTCGCGGCCCTGGTGGCCCCGGGCGGCGTGTTTCACGGCGCCCACTTCATCCTCCACGCGGGCGACATCGTGAGCCTCGCTGTCCTGGACGCCCTTGCCCCGGTCGAGACCCTCGCCGTGCGCGGAAACATGGACCAGGCCGACGTGGCCGCCCAGTGCCCCCAAAAGCGCGTGGTCTCGGTTGGCGGCAAACGCATCGGCCTCATCCACGGATGGGGATACGGCGAGGGCATCGAAGAGCGTGTTCGGGCGGAATTCGACGGGGTGGACGCCATTGTTTACGGACACAGCCATAAGCCGGCCAACCATGTCAGGGACGGGGTGCTTTTTTTCAATCCCGGCAGCTTCGGCGGTTCCCGGACCGTGGGCCTGCTCCGTGCGGGCAAGGAAATCGAGGGCGAAATCATCGAAACAGTGCCTGCGCTGTAGAGCCGGAAACCGGAAGGAAGGTTTTAGGAGGCAATTGCAAAACTCATAGAAACGACAAATTTGATGTAGGCTGGATGGTTCCGCCCGAAGGGCAGGTTCACCCAACATCTTGGAATAATGGTATAATTGTTGGGTGAACCCGGGCCTTGCGGCCCGGAACCACC
>JAGVGH010000083.1 GCA_020057225.1 Desulfobacterales bacterium
CACCCGACCTACATCTGGATTCCCGCCTGCGCGGGAATGACGCACAGGCGCAAGTTCCGCTACAGGCGGAAACGGTATCCCTATTTTGCAATTACCTCTTTTGGATGGAGATGCGCCCCTGTCAACCAGGCGCAGATTCCACAATGGGCAAGAGCGGTGTCCCTGTTTTGCAATTATTTCAAAAGAAAACCGTAAAAACTTGGGTCTCTTTCCCTATTATTCGAACTCCTGACTCCTAACTCCTAACTCCTGACTTCTCCCGCCTTGCCGGCCACCCCTCATCCCCGGTCCGTCTCCTCCGCGCGGGCGAACGCGCGTTGAATCGCACGGGAAACCTCTTCCATGCCCATGGCCCTGGAACCCTTGACCAGCACCCAGTCGCCCGGACCCAGAGCCTCGATCACGGCCCGGGTGATCTCCTCCTTGCCGCCGGTTTCCACATCCTTTTTGCGCATCCCCCGCGTGACAGCTCCGTCCGCCACAACAGCCGCGTAGTCTCCTGTGGCGAAAACCTTGGTGATACCCATGGCGGCGGCAAGTCCGCCAAGGGCCTTGTGGGCCTTTTGAGCGTGCCGTCCCAGCTCGCGCATGTCGCCCAGCGCCAGAAAGGCGCGGCCTCCCGCGGCAAGGGTCCTCAGGGTGTCGAGAGCCGCGGCCATGGATCCGGGGTTCGAATTGTATGTGTCGTCCACAAGCCCCATTCCGTCGCGCAACAGAACCACGTTTTGTCTGCCGGGAACAGGAGGTGTCTTTTCAAGGCCGGCCCGGATGGACTCGGGCGGGATTCCCGCGGCAAGCCCTACCGCGGCGGCGGCCAGGGCGTTCGCCACCATGCACGCGCCATGCATGGCAAGACGCACAGAAAGGCGCGTGCCCCCGGCATCGAGCAAAAACCGGATTCCCGAGGGATCCTGGTGATAGTCCAGCGCCCGCGCGTCCATTCCGGGTCCTATTCCGAAAAACAGGGCCTTGCCCTTGAAGTCCCTGGCCAGCCCCGCCACTGTCTGGTCGTCCCCGTTCAGCACGGCCACGCCCCCGGACATGGTGTCCAGAAGCTCTTTTTTCGCGGCCAGCACGCCCCCGACAGAACCCACGCCTTCCAGATGCCCGGGACCCACATTGGTGATGACACCGATGTCCGGCGCGGCGATTTGCGCCAGGCGCGCAATCTCCCCGAAATGGTTCATCCCCATCTCCGCCACCGCCCACTCGTGGGAGGTGTCCAGGCGAAGAAGGGTAAGGGGCAGGCCAATCTGGTTGTTAAGGTTTCCCTGGGTTTTAAGGACCGTGTGACGTTCCGCAAGAACAGAGGCGGCCATCTCCTTGGTGCTGGTCTTGCCGTTGGACCCCGTGACTCCCACCACGCGGACAGACAGACGGCGCCGGTGCCAGGCGCCCAGCGCGCCCAGCCCGGCCTCTGTGTCCGGTACAGCCACAACAGCGGCTCCGGCCGCGGCGAGCGCCTCCATGGGCAGGCCGGGAACTTTGTCCTCGGCCACCAAAAAACCTTTTCCTCCGGCTTCCGCGAGACCGGCCACAAAGACGTGTCCGTCATGCCGGACGCCTTGTAGCGCGATAAAAAACCCGCCGGGAAGCGCTTTCCGGGAGTCAGTGGAAAATCCCGAAAACAGGAAACCGGGAGCGTCCAGTACCAGGCGCCCGCCCGTGGCGCGCGCCACATCCTCCGCGCTCCAGGAGACGGCGCCTGGCGCGTTTTCAGAAAGCACACTCATGGGCGTTTGTTCCATGCGTCACACCCCTTGCCGGGAGGAATGCGCGGACCTCCCGCGGGCCAGCTCCTCCAAAGCCTTTCTGGCCTCCACCCGGTCATCAAAATAGCGTTTTTCCGCGCCGTACCGCTGGTACGTCTCATGGCCCTTGCCCGCAATGAGAACGACGCCGTTTTGTCCCGCCTCCCGGAGGGCCAGGCCAATGGCCTCGCGCCGCGAAGGCACCGCTGCCCAGCCGCTTTCGGGCATTCCCGCGCAAATCTCCCGGATAATCGCGTCCGGATCCTCGCTTCGCGGGTTATCACTGGTGACAACGCAAAAATCGCTCAGCCGGGCCGCCACCTCGCCCATGAGGGGACGCTTTCCCCTGTCCCGGTCGCCTCCGCAGCCAAACACCGTCACAAGCCGCGAGGAAAACACCTCCCGGAGGGTTCCGATGGCTTTTTCCAGGGCGTCCGGACTATGGGCGTAATCCACGAAGGCATGCCTGCCCGCGGAGTTTTCCACGCGCTCAAGGCGCCCGGGAACAGCCCGGACAGAGCCGATCCCCGATCCCGCCGCATGGGGAGGAACCCCCAGGGAAATGGCCGCGGCAATGGCGGTTAAAATGTTGTACAGGTTATGCCGTCCAATAAGCGGGCTGTGTACCGCCACATCCCCGGCCGGAGTGCGGACACTGGCCGCGATTCCGGAGGGGCCAAAGTTCGAGTCAACGGGGTGAACACTCCTGAAGGGACCAAGGCCCACGCACAAGACAGGTATGGAAAGCTCACGGCACAGGGCGTCCCCCTTGGGATCATCCTGGTTCGCCACGGCGCACACGGCCCGTTTAACGCCGGATCCCAGAATTTCGGTGAAGAGCCGGCGTTTGCACTCCCAATAAGCCTCCATGGTGCCGTGGTAATCCAGATGGTCCTGGGTCAAATTGGTGAAAACAGCGACATCAAAGTCCACATCCCGAACCCTGTGCTGGGCGATGGCATGGGAGGAGACCTCCATCACCACGTGGGTCACCCCGGCGTCGGCCATTTCCCGCAATATCCGCTGAAGGTCCAGGGACTCGGGAGTGGTGTTGGGATTGTCGAACTCCTTGCCGGGGTATCTGTAATTGATGGTGCCGATCACGCCGGTCTTGTGTCCGGCCGCGGCAAGAGCCGCCTCGATGAGATAGCTTGTGGTTGTCTTTCCGTTGGTTCCTGTCAACCCCGCGATGGTGAGCCTTCTGGACGGATGTCCGAAAAAGGCGGCGGCGATGGAGGAAAGGGCGGCCCGTGAGTCTTTGACCACGATGGCGGTCTTTCCGGGCGGAACCTGGACCGGGCGTTCCACCACCACAGCGCCGGCGCCCTTTTCAAACGCCGCGTCCACAAATTTGTGGGCGTCCGCTTTTGCTCCGCGCAGGGCGGCGAAAAGAGCCCCTGCTGTCACTTGGCCCGTGTGGGCGGCCACGGCGGGGATATCCTGGTCAGACGCGCCCAGGACCTCCTTGACGGCGCCTATGGCCACGAGGTCGGAGACAAGCAGGGAGAGCTTCACGCCTGTTCCTCCGTGTCAAGCCAGGCCGTGCGTTTGGTTTCCCCCGCGTCCGGGGGCACGCACAGGTATTGGAGCGTTTTTTCGCAAATCCGCTTGAACGCGGGCGCTGCCACCACGCCGCCGTAATGGCTGCCGTGGGGTTCGTCAATCACCACGGCCACGGTGATGCGCGGAGACTCGGCCGGGGCGAACCCGATAAATGAGGAAATATATTTATCACCTGAATACGCGCCATCTACAACTTTTTGAGCGGTTCCGGTTTTTCCGCACACGGTGTGCCCGGACAAGCGCGCCCGGATGCCTGTTCCGTCCGGCATGATAACGGTCTGCATAATCTGGCTGACCGTGCGCGCGGTTTCCGGGGACACCGCCCGGCGCACGGCCTCGGGCCTGCGCGTCTCAATGACCTTCCCGTCCGCGTCCACCACGGCCTGGACCATCATGGGCCGCATCACGACACCGTCATTGGCGATGGCCGAAAACGCGGCGGCGAGCTGCAGGCATGTTGTGGTCAGACCTTGTCCAAACGCGATGGTTCCCGCCTCGATCCGCCGCCACTGGGACGCGGGCCGCAGGATTCCCGGGACTTCGCCGGGAAGGCTCACCCCGCTCATCTGGCCAAAGCCGAATCCCCGGAGGGTCTCGTAGAGACGCTCGGGGCCGATGACCTCGCCCACTTTCATGGCGCCGATATTGCTCGACACCTTGACAATCTGCGAAAGGGATAGCCAGCCGTGCGGGTGCGTGTCACGCACCCGGTTTCTGCCCACCATGTAGGCGCCGTTTTCACAAAAGAACATGGAATCCGGGTTGACGAGTCCGGATTCGATGGCGGCGGCGGCGAGAAAGACTTTGGCTGTGCTGCCTGGCTCGAACATATCGGTGACGGTCCGGTTTCTGCGGTCCTCTTTTTCACCTGTAACTTCATTAGGATTAAACTGCGGATAATTCGCCATGGCAAGAATGGCGCCGGTCCGGGGGTCCATCACCACAGCCATCCCGGCCTTGGCCTTGTATTTGTTGACCATCTCGGCCACGGCCTGCTCGGCGATGTACTGAACATTCAGGTCGAGAGTAAGCACCACGTTTCCGGCCCCCTCGTCAAAATGTTCAGGGACTTCGCTGATGATTCTTCTTTTTCTCCCGTCCCGCACCACGGCCCATTTGGAGCCGTCCCCGCAAAGGACGCTGTTGTGCGCGAGTTCCAGGCCCTCAAGCCCCAGCCCGTCCACGCCGCACAGCCCAAGAAGCTGGGCGCCCACTTCCTTGTTAGGATAAAAGCGGCGCTTTTCCCGGACCAGGGAGAGCCCTTCCAGGTTGAGGTCCCGTATTTTTTTCACTTCCCCGGGGCCCGCGTGCCGTCGTATCCACACAAACTGACGCTTCGCCCTGAGTCTTTCCTCGAGCTGCGCGGGATCGCAGTTCAGGGCGGCGGCCAGGGTCTTTGCCGTGCCTTCCGGATTCTTCAGGGAGCAGGGGTGGGCCGCGATGGAGGACACGTCCAGACTCACGGCGAGTTCTCTGTATTTGCAGTCGTAGATGACGCCTCTGGACGGAATGGCGGCGTAGGTGGCCCCCCATTCCTTCCGGGCCGCGGCCTGCAGCTCGCCCGCCCGGAAGACCTGAAGGTCCACGGCCCGGGCGGCGATGATGATAAAGAGCATGCACAAAAGAACATGGACCGCGAAGAACCGGGGCCGCCTGCCAGGGCCGGACGGGTCTTTCACTCCACGACAACCACCTGTTCCGAGGCCGGAGTTACAAGTCCTAACTCCTCCTCGCCGATGCGCCGTATCCGCTCCGGTGACTTGAGGTTCTGCAGTTCCACGCGCAAGCCCTTTTGGTAACTGATGAGCGCGTCGCGCTCCACCGCCAGTTGAGTCATTTCGTAGCCGATTCGGACGCATTGTCTGCTGCTCCATACGGTGATGCCGGCCTCGGTGAAAAACACCAGCAAAAGGATTGCGTAAACCCACAGCTTATGGGAGCGTCTGTCCACTGCCTGTTCCGCCGGAATCTGTGTCCGCTTTTTCAAAAGCCCGGAGCCGCGCGCTCCTGGCCTGTGGATTGGCCGCTGTCTCGTCCGGGCCGGCGCACACCGCGCGCCGGGTAAGCACTCTTCCCTGGCTTTTCATTCCGCATCCGCACACCGGGAGTCCGGGAGGACACGAGCAAATCCCGGCGAGTTCCCGGAAACGCCGCTTGACAAGCCTGTCTTCCAGCGAGTGAAAGGCGATCACGCACAGCCGTCCTCCAGGCGCCAGAAGATTCAAGAAGTCCGCGAGAAAACTTTCAAGGTGCCTAAGCTCGTTGTTCACAACCACACGAAGTGACTGGAAAATTCTGGTCGCCGGATGTATCCGGCCCAATTCCCGCCGGGGCACGGCCCTGGACACGATTTCCGCAAGTTCCAGGCTCCCGCGTATGGGCGCCCGTTTCCTGGCCTCGGCGATCAGGCGGGCCATGCGCCGGGAATAGCGCTCCTCGCCGTATTTGAAAAAAATGTCCGCCAGGGCGTCCGGTTCCCATGTGTTGACGATTTCCCCGGCTGTGGGCCCGTTTTCCGAGGCGTCCATGCGCATGTCCAAAATTTCAGGGCGGAGGAAGCTGAAGCCGCGCCCGCTTTCCGTGATGTGGTGCTGGGAAAGGCCCAGGTCAAGCACGATGGCGTTGACGGTTGGAATTCCAAACGAGTCCAGCGCGGCGCGCATGCCGGAGTAGTTGCCGTGAAACAGGCGGACCGCTCCGCCATAGGCGGCAAAGCGCGCGCGGGCGTTTTCAATGGCGTCCGTGTCCCTGTCCATGCCGACGAGAAGCCCGCCGGGGAGGACGCGCTCAAGCAGGGCCTCCGCGTGTCCGCCGCCGCCGAGGGTTCCGTCCGCCACGGTCTGCCCGGGTTTCGGGTCCAGAAGCTGGACGGCTTCCTTTTTAAGGACAGTGACATGGGTGTATTCCACGGGGCGGAATCCAGGAGTTAGGAGTAGAAGTTAGAAGAAATGCCGTTGCCCAGGCAATCCAATGGACGGGCATTCCGGGAAGCGGTTTTTGATTTCAAATACGTATTCAATGCCCATCAGGATATATGTCTGTAAGTCTCTGTCTTTTTATACATAGCGGCATTTCTGTTCGCGCATCGAAGGGCAGGCGCAGGGGCCTGCCCTACCGGGAATTGCCTCCGCAGGGGCGGCCCCCTGTGGCCGCCCTCTCATCCAGGATGCGCAATTATTTATGCCGCTATGTATAGCCTTTCTTCTATCTCCTGACTTCTAACTCCTGACTTCTAACTCCTGGCTTCTTCTCACGAGATGTAATCGTTGAACTTTTCCGCGGTCTCTTTGTTTTTGAGGTCTTCCTGCAAGAGCGCCCTGTCTTCCATTCTGCGTTCCTTGGACCAGATTTCGATATGGTCGCCCACGCCCAGAAGCTCGATTTCCTTTTTTGCCTCGATTCCCGTGTCCTTTCGGAGACTGGGCGGGATAAGGACGCGTCCTTGGGAGTCGAAGTCGCATTCGTGGGCGCCGCCTACGAATTCGCGGATGAATCTGCGCAGCTCGGCGGATTTGGGCGCGCTGTTGATGCGCGTGACGATTTTTTCCCAGTGGGGCTTGGTGTAGGCGAGAAGGGCGTTTTCCCAGCCCGTGATCATGAGTCCGGTGGGGTCTCCGGAGCGGGCGACGATATCCCGGAACTTTGCGGGGATGGCGATACGGACTTTGTCGTCCGGGATTGGGTTGAAAGTTCCGTAGAAAACGTCCGCCACGGCAGGCCCCCTGGATAAGAAAAAACCCCATTATTCCCCATTTCATATCCCCAACAATCCACATTTTGTGCCACCCAAGGTACACGGGGGTTTTCAGAATGTCAAGAAAAATTCCTAGGCCTCGGGCAAAACCCTGTCTGTTTTTACGAATACGCCTTGCAAGGGTGACGCGGAACACTCCCAAAGCATGAAACTCCCCGGAAATGAAAAGAAAAACCATGAAGAAACCAACGCGGCCTGTTAAACGCCAAAGAGATAGACCCCTGTTTCCAGGCGCGCTTGGCCGGACACTCAATGCCCGAATGCCCCAAACACAATGCAACGGGGAAAAACGAAACTGCGGGAAGGAGCGGATTGCGGTTCTTTTTTGAAGCATTCCACAAGATACATACAACAGATAGCTTTGTTTTAAGATTGAAGCACTATATGTAGGGGATGATCGTCCCGGGTGGGGAACAGAGGGGAATGAACAAGGGGGCCGCGCTCAAAAACGCGGAGAAACGGATGGAAAACGCGGGATATCCGATCCTTCCGCGCCGGGCCTGCCGGAAAACCGCGCGTGGCGCGAAAAGGAAACATCCTGTCAGCCCGCGGACAAACTAAGAGGTGTGTTCCGCCCGGCCCCCCGGGTCCGCCCGCATTCTGCCGAAGACCGGGGAAAACTCCGCGGCCCTGGCGGACCTAACAAGAGGGCCGGGCCGTGGTGGCGGCAACAGGGCGGCACACGGAAATTGGACGTCTCCAGATTTTGCTTTCCCAGACAGAGCCTCCCCCCACGCCCATTGAAAAGGCCCTGGACACCATCGGCAACCAGCTTGTGGCCGGGGCCGGGCTGGTGTGCCTGGGGGTGTTCGGCATCGGCCTTCTCAGAGGCTACGGGCTGTTGGAGATGGTGGCCATGTCCATCTCCCTTGCCGCGGCCGCGGTGCCCGAGGGACTTCCCACCACTGCCACCGTCACCTTTGCCATTGGCATGGCGGAGATGCGCAAGCACCACGTGCTCATCAGGAAACTTCAGGCTGTCGAGACCCTTGGCTCCGTCTGCGCGGTCTGTTTTGACAAAACCGGCACCATTACCCAAAACCGCATGTCTGTGGTGAAAATCAAGGCGGGGGGCCGCACCGTTTACATGGAGAACGGCGGGTTTGTTTCCAACGGAGAGCCGGTGTCCCTGGACGCGCATCCGGGCCTGACCATGCTGCGGGACGTGTGCGCGCTGTGCAACGAGTCCCAGGTTGTCAAAGATAAAACAACGGGGAAGGTCCGGCTTCAAGGCTCCGCCACGGAAAACGCCCTGCTCGAAATGGCCATGGCCGCCGGGGTGGATGTGGACACGCTCCGCGCGGGCATGCCCCTTGAAAAAGTGTGCTACCGGAGCGAAAACCGGCTGTACATGACCACGCTCCACACCTTGCCCGGTGGCGGGCATCTCCTGGGGGTAAAAGGAAGCCCCATGGAAGTGCTGGGCCTGTGCGGCTGGCAGTGGAAGAACGGAGAGCGCGCGCCGCTGGGCCCGGACGACAGGCTCGCCATCGAGGTGGACAACGCGCGCATGGCGGGCGAGGCGCTCAGGGTTTTGGGATTCGCCTGTTCCGGCGGGGGCGGCGCTCTTTCCTGCGAGGAGGCGGGCGGGCTTACATGGCTTGGGCTGGTGGGCATGGCGGACCCGGTGCGCGAGGGGGTCGAGGATGTAATCCGGGACTTTCACCGGGCCGGGATAGACACCATCATGATTACCGGCGACCAAAGCCCCACAGCCTACGCGGTGGCGCGCAAGCTCAACCTGGCCCGGAGCGGGTCCATGCGCATCCTTGATTCCGCGGAGCTGGCCGGGCTTGACACGGCCAAGCTCACGGCTTTGTCCAAAAAAGCCTCTGTGTATTCCAGGGTCAGCCCGGCGCACAAGCTCCAAATCGTCCACGCGCTCCAGGCGGACGGCTCCGTGGTGGCCATGACCGGCGACGGCATCAACGACGGGCCCGCCCTCCGCGCCGCGGATATCGGCATTGCCATGGGCAGGACCGGCACGGATGTCGCCCGGGAAGTGGCGGACCTGGTGCTGGAGCAGGACAATCTGGAAACCCTTATTCTGGCTGTCAAGGGCGGGCGAACCATCTACTCCAATGTGCGGAAATCCGTGCATTTCTTTTTGTCCACCAACCTAAGTGAAATCATGCTGTTAAGCTCGGCGATGGCGTTTGGCATTGGCGCGCCCTTGAACGCCATGCAGCTTTTGTGGATAAACCTTATCTCCGATATTTTTCCGGGGCTTGCCCTTTCTCTGGAAGAAGCGGAACCGGATGTTCTGACCCGGCCGCCCAGAGAACCCAACACGCCCCTTTTCACAGGCCGGGACTACAAACGCATGGCGTTTGAATCCGGAGTCATCACCGCCGGAGCGCTCGCGTCCTACGGATACGGCATAGCCCGCTATGGCGCGGGCGCGGCCGCGGGCGGCCTGGCGTTTCAGGCCCTCACTCTGGGCCAGCTTCTGCACGCGGTGTCGTGCCGCTCGGAAAAACGGATCATCCTGGGCGGGGAAAAGCCTCCCGGCAACAAATACCTTGCCTGGGCGCTGGGCGGCTCCTTCGCCCTCCAGGCCCTCACTCTTCTCGTACCGGGACTGCGCCGCTTTTTCCGTCTTCCCCTCCCGCGGCCAGGCGACCTTGCCGTCATCGGCGCCAGTGTCGCGGCGTCCTTTCTCGTCAATGAATGCATGAAACCCGGACCGCAAAAGACACCGGCGGCAGGGCCGGAATAGAGCGGGGATTTCCGCGCTTCTTTCATGGCCCGGCCCGGGCCTTTTCGAGGAGACACCATGCGCAAGGACTATGTGTTCATTTCCGAATCCGTGACCGAGGGCCATCCCGATAAACTGTGCGACAGAATTAGCGACGCCATCGTGGACCAGTTTCTGCTCCAGGACCCCTGCGCCCGGATGCGGGCCGAATGCGCGGTGGCCAGCGCCATTGTGTTCATCGCCGTGCGCTTTTCCTCCACCGCCATTGTGGATTTTTCCCAGGTGGCCCGGAAAATCGTGAATGAGACCGGCTACGACCAGCCGGATTTCAACGCCAAGACATGCAGCATTTTGAGCACTCCCAAGGAACAGGCGGACGATCCCTCCTGGCGCTTTGACGAGCGCGCCTTGAGCGACGCGGAAATCGAGGCCATCACCGTCCGCAACCAGGCCACGGTGTTCGGCTTCGCGTGCCGCCAGTCGCCGGTGCTCATGCCCATGCCCATTTATCTTGCCAACAAGCTTTCGAGGCGGCTGACCGACGCGCGCACGGAAAAGCTGATTCCCTGGCTTGCGCCGGACGGAAAGGTGCAGGTGGCGGTGGAATACAGGAACCGGGAGCCTCTTCGGATTTACTCCGCCACTGTGGAGACGTGCCAGCGCCGCGATATGGACGTGCCGTTCAAGCGGCTGACAGAGGATGTGATGGAGAAGGTCATCCGTCCGGTGCTGGCGGAAGGGGACATTTTGCCGGACAATAACACGCGGATATTCATTAACCCGGAAGGTCCTGTGATAGACGGGGGGCCGTCCCATCATTCAGGGCTGACAGGAAGGAAGAACGCCATTGACACCTACGGGGAATACGCGCGGCACAGCGGCAAGGCGCTTTCGGGCAAGGGGCCTTCGCGCATAGACCGGGTGGCGGCGTACGCGGCCCGGTACGCGGCAAAGAACGTGGTGGCGGCGGGGCTTGCGGATGTGTGCGAGCTTACCTTGTCGTATTCCATCGGGCTTTCCCGGCCTGTGAGCCTGTTGGTGGACACCCAGGGAACCGGAAGAATTCCGGACTCGAAGATCGCGGGGCTGGTGAAAGAGCACTTTGATTTCCGTCTGGCGGGCATTATCCGGCAACTGGAGCTGCGGGAGCTTCCCGCGCGCAATTCCGGGCGGTTTTACCAGAAGCTGGCGGCGCGGGGGCATTTGGGACGGACCGACATGGACCTTCCCTGGGAGCGGACAGACAAGGCGCCGGTTTTGGCGGAGGCTGCGGGGATATAGGCGGGTCGGGCTGCTGCCGTGGCCGGCGGAAACTTTTGGAGACGCTGTGAGGAGGGATAGCCTGACGATAGCGCTTGTCAGAATGATTTTCCGATTGGTTTGGCTGTCCCGCATAGCCAACGGCCTGCCGTCAACTTCTGACTGTGGGGGATGCTCTTTAATTTACCACCGGGGCCGTCTCAAAATCATTGACAACGCCCGACGACACCTTTTATACCAAGTTGCAATCAGACAAGTAATGCCCTCGCCCCGGCCCTCTCCCAGAGGGAGAGGGAGATTTAACAAGAGCTTTCAGCAAGTCTTGAGGATTTGAACGTAATGTGCTAATATAAGGTAATTGCAAAATGAGGTGTAGGTTGGGTGGTTCCGGGCCGCGAGGCCCGGGTTCACCCAACATTTCTAAATGATTCCTATGTGTTGGGTGAACCTGCCCTTCGGGCGGAACCACCCAGCCTACCTCAGATTTGTCGTTTCTTAGAGTTTTGCAATTACCTCTTACGGTAATAGATTTTGAAACTTGCCAAAGTAAAAATACAAAAGACGGGAATAATCCAATCCTAACGGCTAAAACATCTTCCTCTTCCTCATCCCAGCCGTCGCCCTCTCAAAATCCGGACTCTTCTTAAACAACACCCCCAAAAACGGAATGTCGTCATTGTAAAGCCGCTTCGGCGCAAAATCCGGATCCGACCGGAGCGCCCGAAGCCAGTTGATAAGCTCCCGCGTGGCCGGCTTCTTCTCTATCCCCGGCAGCTCCCGCAGCCGGTAAAACGTGTCCACCGCCGCCTCCATCAGATTGTCCGCGATCTCCGGAAAATGCACCCCCACAATCTTCCGCATCATCTTGGGGTCGGGAAACGCGATGTGATGGAAATTGCACCGGCCTAAAAACGGGTCCGAGAGGTCCTTCTTGGCGTTGGACGTGATGATGATGACCGGGCGGTTCTTCGCCTTGACCGTCCTGTCCACCTCGATGATGTCAAACTCCATCTGGTCCAGAACGTCCAGCATGTCGTCCTGAAAATCCGTGTCCGCCTTGTCAATCTCGTCTATTAAAAGCACCACGCGCTGGTCCGCCGTGAAAGCCTGCCCGATTTTCCCCATCCGGATGTATTCCCCGATGTTCGACACATCCCTCTTGGAATCCCCGAACCGGCTGTCGTTCAGCCGGGTGAGGGTGTCGTACTGGTACAGGCACTCGACCAGCTTCATGCTCGATTTGACGTTCAGCACCAGAAGCGGCATGGAAAGCGCGTTGGCGATGGCGTGGGCCAGCATGGTCTTGCCGGTGCCCGGCTCTCCCTTGAGCAAAAGGGGCATCTCCAGCGCGATGGACACGTTGACAATTTTGGCCAGTTCCTCGTCAAGAACGTAGCGGGAATCACCGGCAAACCGGGCAAGTCCGGACATATCCGTGTTTCTCCTTGCTTTGTGTGATTCAAGAGTTAGAAGTTAGGAGTTAGAGGTAATTGCAAAACTCTTAGAAACGACAAATTTGATGTAGGTTGGATGGTTCTGCCCGAAGGGCAGGTTCATCCAACACAGAGAAATCATTTTAGAAATGTTGGGTGAACCCGGGCCTTGCGGCCCGGAACCACCCAACCTACGCCTAATTTTGCTCGTAAAATTATGATGTAGGTCGGGTGGTTCTGCGCGAAGCGCAGGTTCACCCGACAATATCCTTATATATCTTTAAGCAAGAATGTTCATATAAGTTAGCCTATGGGTTTCAACCCCAGGACCATGGCTCTAAAGCCTAACCCCGCCCCTTCCGGATACGGGCCGAAACCTCCTGGTTCAGGGCCAGCACTTTTTTAGCCAGCGCCACGTCCAGAGACCCCGTTCCGCAGGCCGGTGTAATCAGGCTTTGCCGGAAAAGCGTCTCCCGGTCAATCCCCGCCGCGCACAACGCCTCAAACTGCCTCAAAAAGAGCGCGCAGAGGGAGTCGGCGTCCGCCTTTTGAATGGCCTCCTTGTCCAGGGTGGGAACAATGCCCCAGGCGATTATCCCGCCGCGCTGGAGGAACCGGACGATGGCCTTGTTATATAAGATGAATTTCTCGAAAAAGGCGAAGGCGTCAAAACTCACCACGTCTGCCGCGGAGTCCAGCACCAGGGACCAGTCCGTGTTGGCGCAGACATGGACGCCGGAAAGGGCGCCCTCCTCGGCCAGGGCCTCCATGGGCTCCGCAAGGCAGGCGAACACGTCCTCCCGGGAAACCCCCAGGTAGGCGGAGGCGCCAAACCCTGCCAGGGCGGGCTCGTCCAGGAAAATGAGCACCGGAACGTGGAGTTTTCCCAGCTCCCGGGCCTGCCACCGGGCCTTCATGGCCGTGAGCTTCACCGCCGCGTCCCGAAGCCGGTCGTCATAAAAAGCGTCCCGCCCGGTCTGGTCCTTGACCGATGTCGCCAAGGTAAAGGATCCTGTGACCTGCCCTTTGACCGCGTAGAACTCCGGAGGAGGATCGGCCAGATGCTCGATGAGCGTGAAAAAGCCGGGGGCGGTCTCAGGGGTGAAGGCGAACCGGGAGGTGTCAAGCTCCGCCCTTCCCTCGGCAACAGCGAGGTACTCCTCGAAAAATGCGAGATACTCGGCCTCGAAGGTTTCGGAGGATGTGTCCAGGTATTGGCGTTCCCCGGTTTGGACGAGTCCGGGCATTCCGGGGAGGAACTGGGCGATCATGCCCTCGCCGGGATAGGTTGGAAGCTGCGCCCAGAGGGGGATTTCCGGCGCGTGGGCAAGGATGAGCCGGGCCGCCTCGTCGTGGTCGGACAAGGGCAGACTCCCGATGAGAGTGGGACGGCATCCGCCGGCAAAGGTTTCCTTTGAATCGGCCATGGAGCACCTCCGGAAGAGTCACGCGGTTTTTAGGGGCGGTGTTTTTGATGTTTGTCAGAATGACTTTCCGATTGGCGTGACCGTCCTGATTGGCAAGCGGCCTGCCGTCTCCCCGGCGAAATCCGGGGCCCAGGGCACGTAAAAAAAAACCGGGCCCCGGTTTTCGCCGGGGAGACGGCGCGCTTGCGCGCGGCCTATGGCATACAGGGCGCATGGAATCGGAACATATTCTGGCAAATACCATAATCACCTTTTGAAGCCATACCACGGCGCGGCGGGCGTGGCAAGGGACTTGGCGGAGAGGCTTTGGGCCGCCGCGGTTCCCCGGGCTTTCTCCTCCTTTAATATATCCGGGCCCATCTTTTTATTTGCATGGCGCGGGCAAAGAGTGTATCGTGGGGATTCCCCTTTGGCGGGAGGGATGTGCATCCGGCTCTATTTAATCTTTACTGAAAATCGAACAGAAAAATTCAGTAATTTTAAAGGTCCATCTCCCCCCGAAAAGGCGGAATGGGCTTTTTATGTCTCAGGGAGTCCCCCGGAAAGCCCGACGGCCTCCAATTCCACAACCAAGGAGCGCGACAACTGCCATGTGCCGCCTTTTCGCAGTCACAAGTGAAGAGCCCCTCTCCCCTATGCGGGCCATCCACGCCCTGGATGTCATGCGCGAGGGACATGACGGCTCCGGCGTCGGCCTCTTCCTGAGCGGCCTTGCCGGGCCCTTCGAGGACATGAAGGACGCCCCCATCCTCTCGGGCATCTTCACCGAGGAAGGCTTGAAGCGCCTGGACCGCTTCATGATGGAGGTCGGCTTCGTCACCAAATACAAGGTCTCCATCCGCACTCCCAAGATTACGCCCAAGGGAATGCCCCGGCGCAACCGCTATCTCATCCGGGCCTACGAGTATCCCGACTCCTGGGACGGTGTTTCCAGGGAGGAGCGCGACGCCCGGCTCATGAGCATCCGCCTCCAGCTCCGCCGCATGGGCCAGGAAAACAACCACGAGGACATGATTGTCTATTCGTTCTGGCCCGATGTCATCATGATCAAGGAAATCGGCGACCCCCTGACAGTGGCCGGGCACCTGGAACTGGACCGTCCGGAACTTCTTTCAAGGGTCATCCTCGCCCAGGGCAGGCAAAACACCAACTACGCCATCAACCTGTACGCCTGCCATCCCTTCTTTATCCAGGGCGTCTCGACCATGACCAACGGGGAAAACACCGCCTTTGTCCCCATCCGCGAGTTTTTGTCCTCCAGGGGATTCCCAGGCTACACGGGCTACCAGTCCGACTCCGAGGTCTTCACCCATATCCTCCATTACACCATGCGGCTGGGACTGCCGCTCGAAGCCTACAAACACGTCATCACCCCGCTCAAGGACGAGGACATCCCCAAGCACCCGGACGCGGGGCTTCTCACCGCCCTTAAGCGCTCCTGCCGCTTTCTTGTCATTGACGGACCCAACATGGTCATCGGCTGCCTGCCGGACAAAACCATGTTCATGGTCCAGGACAGGAAGAAGCTGCGTCCCGGCGTTGTGGGCGGGCGGCCGGGCATGTTCGCCTTTTCCTCGGAAATCTGCGGACTCGACGCGGCCATTCCCGACAGGGACAAGTCCAAGGATTTCCAACCCATGCACCTTGACACCGCCATTGTTGGCCCTGGCCGCCAGGAGGTTCGGATATGCAGGCAGACAGACCCATTGCCCCGTCTTCACTAAGCGTCAAGGACCTGCCCTGGCAAATCGCCTGGAACAGAGACCTTTGCACCCT
The DNA here is from genome assembly GCA_020057225.1 of Desulfobacterales bacterium. Classification (GTDB taxonomy): domain Bacteria; phylum Desulfobacterota; class Desulfobacteria; order Desulfobacterales; family Desulfatibacillaceae; genus JAGVGH01. The sequence goes on from JAGVGH010000083.1 coordinate 15,663, forward strand.
GTGCGGCAGATGCACGGCGGTGTGCCCGGTGCATGCCATCGAGCCCGGTGTTTTCCGCAAGCGCTCGCTCACCCAGGCGGCAGGGCTTTTGGAGAAACCCAGGGAAGAGGTTTCGGTCTTTTACGGCATCCGCCAGAAAACAGACCCGGCCTACGCCTGTGTGGGCTGCGCCATGTGCAACATGGTGTGCCCCAACGGCGCCATCACGCCTGTTAAAAGCGACGAGGCCCAGAAGCTCGTCTATCACCTGAACCAGGGAGGCCAGCCCCGGCGCCGGGGCGGACGGCGCAACGCGCCCCCGGGCATTCTGGACCGCATCAAATTCATCCGCATCTCCATGCTCACGGACCCTGCCCTGGACGCGGGACGCCACGAGTTTGAGATGCGGACCCTGTTGGGCCGCGTGCTGCCCCCGGAGGACACCCTGACCCATGTCCGGGATAACGGGTGGATGCCGCCAGTGCGGGAGATTTATCCCCTCATGATCGGCTCCATGTCCTTTGGCGCGCTCTCCCCCACCATGTGGGAGGGGCTTGTCATGGGCGTCTCATACCTCAACGAAGAGCTTGGCATGCCGGTCCGCATGTGTACCGGCGAGGGCGGCTGCCCCCCCAGGCTCCTCCGGAGCAGGTTCCTCAAGTACATCATTCTTCAAATCGCCTCCGGGTATTTTGGCTGGGACGAGATTATCCACGCCCTGCCGGAAATGCGCGAAGACCCCTGCGCCATCGAGATCAAATACGGCCAGGGCGCCAAGCCGGGGGACGGCGGGCTCCTCATGTGGCACAAGGTCAACCGCCTCATAGCGGCCATCCGCGGCGTGCCCCAGGGCGTGAGCCTGCCCAGCCCGCCCACGCACCAGACCAAGTATTCCATCGAGGAATCGGTGGCCAAGATGATCCAGTCCATGTACATGGCCTGGGGCTTCCGCGTGCCGGTGTATCCCAAGATTTCCGGCACCTCGACGGCCCTTGCGGTGCTGAACAACCTCACCCGGAACCCCTTTGCGGGCGGGCTTGCCATTGACGGCGAGGACGGCGGCACGGGCGCGGCCTACAATGTTTCCATGGACCACATGGGGCACCCCATCGCCACCAACATCCGGGACGCCTATCTCACCCTGGCGCGCCTGGGGAAACAAAACGAGCTGCCCCTCATCGCGGGCGGCGGCATCGGCAAAACCGGCAACCTCGCGGCCAACGCCGCCTCGCTCATCATGCTGGGCGCCTCGGCGGTTCAAATCGGCAAGTACGCCATGCAGGCGGGCGCGGGCTGCCTGGGTTCCGAGGGGGACCGCTGCAATATCTGCAACATCGGGCGGTGTCCCAAGGGCATCACAAGCCAGGACCCCCGCCTGTACCGGCGGCTGGACCCTGAAAAAGTGGCGGAGCGGATTGTGGACATCTTTGTCTCCTTTGACCAGGAGCTTAAGAAAATCGTCGCGCCCCTGGGCCGGAGCACCTCCCTGCCCATCGGCATGGCGGACGCCCTGGGCATTGACGACTACCACGCCTCGGAGAGGCTCAACATCCGCTACGTGGTCTAACCCCCGAAATAAAACACGGCCCCCCCCATGGGCCGCGCGGAGTCAGGCGAATGGAACCTTTGCGGGAAATCGTCATCAAGGGTTTTGAGTCCGGGACAAGGGTCGAGTCCCGGACCCTCGAAGAGCGCGTCCAGGACGCTGTCGCCAAGGGATACCGGCGCATCCGCTGCGAGGCCCGGGGACAGCACGGCATCGGCGGCCGCCTGTGGAAGGCCGGAGACCAAAAGGTTTTGGTGGAGGTTTCGGGGCCTCCCGGGCAACGGGTAGGCTCCATGGGGTCTCCCAACACAACCGTGGTTGTCCTCGGGCCCGCCTCCGATGACACGGGATGGCTCAACGCGGGCGCGGAAATCATCGTGCTCGGCAACGCGGGCAACGGCACGGCCAACGCCATGGCCCAGGGAAAAGTCATGGTCGCGGGCAACATTGGCGCCCGGGGCATGACCATGACCAAGGCCAATCCCCGGTTCGCGCCCCCCGAGCTGTGGATTCTCGGCTCTGCCGGAGATTATTTCGCCGAGTTCATGGCGGGCGGCACCGCCGTGGTGTGCGGGCATGAGCCCCAGGACCCTTCCAACGTGCTCGGATACCGTCCCTGTGTGGGCATGGTGCGCGGGCGGATAGTGTTCCGGGGGCCGCACAAGGGGTTTTCCCTGGTGGACGCCAAGCTGGCGCCGATTGACGATGCCACGTATGAGTGGCTCGCCGCGGGGCTTAGATATTTCCTCGATAAAATCGGCAGGCCCGAGCTTTTCAAAAAACTCTCCAACCGCCCGGACTGGCGGGTTTTGGAGGCCCGCGCGCCCCATGAAAAGCAGGGCGCGGGGCGCCGCTCCATGGGCCGTTTTTATGAGGAAGTGTGGGAAAAGGAACTCGGCAAAGGCGCCATGCTGGGGGACCTCCTGAACGTCTCCCGGGGCGCCGTGCCTGTCATCGCCACCGGAGAATGGCGCCGCTTTGTTCCCGTATGGGAAAACAAAGCTTATATGCCCCCCTGCGAGGCTGGCTGCCCCACAGGCATTCCTGTGCGGGAGCGCTGGAGGCTTATACGGGAAGGCCGCCTGGACGAGGCTGTGGACATGGCCCTGGCCTACACTCCGTTTCCCGCCACGGTCTGCGGATATCTTTGTCCCAACCTGTGCATGCAGGGCTGTACCCGCCCGGATTTCGCCATGGCTCCCGTGGACGTGACCCGGCTTGGCAAGGCCAGCATCCAGGCCAAGGTTCCGGAACTGCCGCCCCTTTCCGGCAAGCGCGTGGCCGTTATCGGCGGCGGTCCCGCCGGAGTCTCCATCGCGTGGCAGTTGCGCATGCGGGGCCATGAGGCGGTACTCTTTGACATGGAGGCCCGGCTGGGAGGAAAGATATCGGGGCTTATTCCCGAGTCCCGGATTCCAGGGGACGTGCTGGACGCGGAGCTTAAACGGATGCGGGACGTGCTTCCCCATATACATCTCAAGCAGCGTCTCGAAAAGACGGATGTCCAGCGGCTCAAGTCGGACTACGACTATGTGGTGGTGGCCTCGGGCGCGGGGAAAAGCAGAACCCTGAATGTTCCCGGGGCGTCCCTGGCGGTTCTGGCCAATGATTTCCTTAAATCCGCCAAGGCCGGGACGTTAAAACCCGGCGCCCGGGTTGTCATCATCGGCGCGGGCAACGTGGGATGCGACGTGGCCGCCGAGGCCCACCGGTTTGGAGCCAAAAACATTGTGTTGATTGACGCGCAGGATCCCGCCTCCTTTGGGAAAGAGCGCAAGGAGGCCGAGGCCGCGGGGGCGAAATTCCTCTGGCCGCGGTTCACCAAGGAGATCACCCAGGGAGGGGTTGTCCTCTCCACCGGCGAGACGCTGCCCGCGGACACGGTTGTGATATCCATCGGCGATGTGCCGGACACGGCGTATCTGCCGGAAAGCGTCGAGACCGGGCGCGGATACGTCAAGGTGGACGCGGATTACAAAACCACGGACCCCAGGATATTCGCGGTGGGGGACGCGGTGAAGCCCGGGCTTTTGACGGACGCCATTGGGGCGGGAAGAAAGGCCGCGGGAGTCATCGCGGCGCTTTTGGAGGACCGGGGCAGGCAGACGTTCCAGCGCAAGATGATTGATAAGAGACGGGTGACGCTGGAGTATTTTGATCCCCGGGTGACGGAGTTTGAGGACATCTCCGCGTGCGCCTCCCAGTGCGCCTCATGCGGGGCGTGTCGGGACTGCGGGATATGCGAGACCGTGTGTCCGAGGGGCGCGATTTCCCGGGTTGCGCTCAAGGACGGGTTTGAGCGCCGGGCGGATGCGGACAAGTGTATTGGCTGCGGGTTCTGCGCCGGGGTGTGTCCGTGCGGGATTTGGGATTTGGTGGAGAACGCGCCGATGGGCTGATACCAAAATGCGGTCCAATCCGTACCACCTGCTGAAAGCTCCCGTTCAATCTCCCTCTCCCTGTGGGAGAGGGCCGGGGTGAGGGCATTGCTTGTCGGATTGCGCCTTGGTATGAGGCGTGTGTTTGGGTTTTTAGGGAAACAGCGCCCGGCGCGGGAAAGCGCCGGGCGTTTCGGATGATTTCAACATGTGATGGAGTAAAAATGCCCTTCCGCAGAGCAACCCGGACCGTCAAAGCCAATTCATGTTATCCTATTAACGGGACTGTGGAATATCGTTTTCTGTTTGACAAACGCGATTTTTAAGGATATCAAGTAAATCATCCTCATTAAAACGGATCCAGATTTTTCTCCAGGCGTTGCGGGCTGTGGAGATCCTACTCGGCACGAATCGGACTTGATAATTGGCATCTTTTTTGCTTATAGGAAGGTTGGCAAGATGACTGATATGGCCGCTGTTGGAGGAAGTTTAATTGGAGGTCCGTTTTCCATAAAGCTGTTCACTGTTCAGCCGGGGATACGGGCGAAAAAGAAGGTTCGCCATCTGCTAGAAATTTTAGGTGGCGCTTTCTGTGAAAATCAGGGAAGATATATCCAATTCGAATATTTCCTTAGCCAAAAGCATAAGCAAATCAGGCTGGATATTGAAAATATATCTGTCTATCTGCACACAGAACTTTCTAAAACATTTGCTAAGGCCGAAGAAGTAATTAAATCTTGTTCTATAAAACTTGAAATAAATAAAACTGTTGTCCCAAACAAAAACAAATAACTAAAGGAGCCATCATGTCCACTTCACAAGATTCAAACATGGAAAAAAATTCTGAATCAAACAAAAAAAACATTATTTTAAACATGAATGACGCTGTTTTTAACTACATTAGGCAATCACAAATTGAAAAATTGGAGCAAAACATTAAACAGCATTACGCGGCAATCAAGCGGAATAAAGGAAAATAATCGCAAACCAAAATATCCATGAAGACTGTGAAAAAAGCTCGGAAAGACTCTTCCCTCTGCTTTTTGCTTGCGAGCCAGCCAGCGCAACGGATGCGCCGGAAAAATAAAATGGTTCAGGCCATTCGCCAGCCCCGCGCCTGTTACAACGCGCGCTCAATGCTTGTATAGCCCGGGCGTAACGGGCACAGTCCCAGGCATTAACATTCATCATGGTCATTTGCCTTCACCTGTTTTGTCCCGCCAAACGGCCCGGGCGGAATTTATCTAACATGCAATTAAAGATTGACATCCGCCGCAAGGGGTGGTAGGCATATCCTCTTGGAGTTACACAGGCACGTAGCTCAGGGGGAGAGCACTACCCTGACACGGTAGGGGTCGTTGGTTCAAATCCAATCGTGCCTACCAAGCAAATCAAGGGGTTGCGGGTCACACCGCGGCCCCTTTTTCTTTTTGGTAAGCATGTTGGTCAACACCCGCCAAACGATGCTGACCAAAACGGGCAACCGCCTCCCGCGTGGCAGCGCCGCGCCCCCGGACAATCCCCGCTCTCCCGGGCCCGTGCCTCCTTTACAGCGGCCCCGCTCCAAGCCTCACAACCTCCAGCACCAGCTCCGCGCACTCCACCATGTCGCACAGCGCCACAGACTCCCGCACCGTGTGCATGTCCCGCATCCCCGTGCCCAGCACCCCCACCATGATCCCGTGACCGCACATCACGTTCGCGTCCGCTCCCCCGCCGCTCCTGTAAAGGTCAAGCTCCCTGCCCAGGTTCGCCGCGGCCCGGGACGCCAAACCCACCAGAGGATGGTCCGCGGGAATATGGATAAGGCCAAAGTCCCGCTCGACCCGGATCTCCGCCGGAGGAAGCGCGAAACGGTCCGCGTATTCCCGCCGCGCCTCGTCCACAGCCTCTGAAAAAGCGCGGACCATGGCCTCCGTCACCCGTGCCAGCTTCTCCTCGCTGTGGCTCCGCGCCTCGCCCAGCACCCGAACCCTGGCGGGAACAATATTGGTGGCGGCGCCCCCCTCGATCACGCCAATGTTGCAGGTTGTCTCCGCGTCAATCCGCCCTGTTGTCAGGCGGGAAAGCGCCCGGGCCGCCATGAGAATGGCGTTGGCGCCCTGCTCCGGGGCGGTGCCCGCGTGGGCGTCCTTGCCGTGGACCACGAACTCCAGGCGGTTGGCCGACGGCGCCTGGGTGACGAGGCGTCCGGTTCCGCTGGTGTCCAGGGCATAGCCCATTTTGGCGGAAAGAAAGGAATAATCGAGGTGTTTGGCACCCAGAAGCCCGATTTCCTCGGCGGTTGTGAACACGATTTCCAGCGGGCAGCGGGGCAGGCTGTTTTCCCGGAGCACCGCGAGCACTTCCAGGATAACGGCAAGGGCGCTTTTGTCGTCGGCGCCCAGAATGGTTGTGCCGTCCGAGAAAAAGACACCGTTTTCAAGCCTTGGCCTGACGCCCCGGCCGGGCTCCACGGTGTCCATGTGGGCGCACAGCAGCAGGGGCGGGGCGTTTTCGGCGCCCGGAACCTTGGCGATGAGATTGCCGGTTGTGCTTCCTGTGAGGGGCGCGGAGCCGTCCCGGACAACCGAGGCGCCCAGGGAGGCAAGACGCTCCTCCAGCAGGGCGGCGATGGCGGCCTCTTCGCGGGAAACAGAATCCACGCGGACGAGTTCCATAAAAACCCGGGCCAGACGTTCCGGTTGAATCATGCGGTTTCCTTTCAGGCGCCGGACAGGCCGGAGCCGGTAAATTTTTTTGAGGCGCGCGGGCCTTGCGCGGATTTTTTGCCCCGGCGCCCGTGAAGACTTTTCCTGGCGCCTGAAAACATTCCCGTGAATCCCCCGGCAAAAAAAGGAAAAAACCCGTTGTGCTTGTGGAAACAAGCAGATAGTATGGTTTTGTCGAACACAAACCTGTCACCTGCGGGGTGAGGTCAAGATGCCACAGGGAGTACTTCCGTTCAAGTACAAAAACGAGCTCAAGGGGAGCGGGCTGACGGCGCCGGGCGGCCTGCCGGTGTATTTGGACATGTCCCAGGCGATGGGTCTCTCCGAATCCATAGACAGGCGAGGCAATTGCAAAATGAGGCGTAGGCCGGGTGGTCCCGGGCCGCAAGGCCCGGGTTCACCCAACATTTCTAAAATAATTTCTATGTGTTGGATGAACCTGCCCTTCGGGCGGAACCACCCGGCCTACCTCAAATTTGTCGTTTCTAAGAGTTTCGCAATTGCCTCAGGCATCTTAAAATACGGTCAAAAGGCCGGGCTGGACTGACAGCGGGATCGTTTTGCCGCTCATCCTGCTGCATCTGGCCGGGGAGACTGCGTGGAGGCTCTTGAGCGCCTTCCGCCTGGAGTGGAAACTGCGCGTCTGCGTTCCGACACGGCGGGGCGCCGGCATGATCTTATGCCGTATTGCGGGAAAGCGGACAATAAGAGGTTTGGGCGCGCGGAATTTGCGATTGG
>JAGVGH010000081.1 GCA_020057225.1 Desulfobacterales bacterium
CAGTCCGGGCCGGTAACGCCGGCTCCGGAGCCGTCCACCGCGGAACAGGCCGCCATCCCCCCTCCAGAGCCGCCCAGGGCTGCGGTGATTCCGCCTAAAAAGGAGGCCCGCTTAAAAAAGCCCAGGCCCAAAACACCGCCCAAAACAGCGGCGCGCCCCCTGTCCCCTCACGCCACCCTTAAGCCCAGGCCCGATGCCCCGCCCGCGGCGGGCAATGCCCCCGGCGCCGGCGGCGCGAAGCACGGTCTGGTTTCCGGTTCCCCCGGCGTGGCCGGAAATGGCGGGGGAGGCATCCCCGGAGCCCGGGAAGGCAACGGAACCGGCGGAGGAGAAGGGGGACGAGGAGGAGGTCTCGGGGGGGCCTTTCGTCCAGGGGAGCTGGACGCCCCCATCACACCCCTTGTAAAAAAGGAGCCGGAATACCCCAGGCGCGCGCGTAAAATGGGAATCGAAGGCAGCGTGCTTGTTCATTTCACAGTGAACGAGAGGGGAGAAGTCGCGGATGTGAAAATAATCCGGGCGGAGCCCGCGGGGATTTTCGAGGAGAGTGTTCTTTCCTGTGTCTCCGCGTGGCGTTTCAAGCGGCCCACAGTCAAAGGCAAGGCTGTGCGGGCCGTTTGTGAGCAGAGTATCGAATTCGGGTCCGATTGAGGACAGGCATTGCCTCCGGCCTCCCGTCTTTTGACGTTTCCTTTTCCGGCCATAACGCTTCAAAACGAGGACCCTATGCGTGATAAACTCTACCCCTTTTCCGCCATTGTGGGCCAGGACGCCCTCAAACTCGCCCTCACCCTGTGCGCGGTGAACCCGGCCGCGGGCGGCGTTCTCATCCGGGGCGAAAAAGGCACCGCGAAATCCACGGCGGTGCGCGCCCTGGCCCGGCTGCTGCCCCGGGTACACTCGGTCGCTGGCTGTCCGTACAACTGCAACCCGGACCGAAAGGATGAAATCTGTCCGCGCTGCGCCGCAACGCTGATCCGGGGCAATACTGTTTTCCGCAAAAGGCCCGTGGTCACCCTGCCCTTGAACGCCACCGAGGACAGGGTGGCCGGAGGGCTGGATTTCGACACCGCGGTGCGCTCCGGCGTCCGCGCGCTGCAGCCCGGCGTTTTGGCAAAGGCCCACCGGGGCATCCTCTATGTGGACGAGGTCAACCTTTTGGACGACCACATCGTGGACCTTGTGCTGGGCGCTGCGGGCTCCGGAGAAAACCGGGTCGAGCGCGAGGGCCTTTCCGTCTCCCACGCCTCCCGGTTCATGCTGGTGGGCACCATGAATCCCGAGGAGGGGGAACTCCGGCCCCAGTTTCTGGACCGGTTCGGCCTGTGCGTCGAGGTGGTCTCGGAAAAGGAGCCGGGGGTCCGGGCTGAAATCATGCGGCGGCGGGAGTTGTTTGACCTTAACCCCGGGGAATTCGGAGCGCGCTATGAGAAAACGGACAACAAACAGGCGCTGGCCATTCAGTCGGCGGCGGCCCTGCTTTCCCATGTCGTTTTGGATGATTCCCTGCGGCGGATGATTTCTGAAATGTGCGCGGAGAAAAACTGCGCGGGACACCGGGCCGAACTGGTTATTGCCGAGGCCGCGCGCGCCCTTGCCGCTCTTTCCGGAAGAACGGAGGTCTTTGCCTCGGACGTGGAGACCGTGGCCCCCATGGCGCTCTTACACCGGACCCGGACCATGGCGCCTCCGCCGCCGGAGCCGGAGCCGGAGCATGACCACGAGCATGACCACGACCATGAGCATCCGGAGGAGAAAAACAAAGACACTCCGCCGGAAGAGGAAAACCAGGCGGAAAACACGCCGCCTCCTCAGGGGGAGCGGGAGCAGAAGCAGAAGCAGGAGCAGGAGCAGGAGCAGGAGCAGGACGCGGCGGCCCCGGAGGATCCGGAGGAGCGCCAGGAGAAAAAGCCCAAAAGCGTCACCGAGAAAATTTTCGAGGTGGGCGAAACCTTCAAGGTTCGCCGCATCCAGTCCCCAAAAGACAGGGTGTTCCGCCGGGGCCCGGGCCGCCGCTCCCGGACCCGGGTGGCGCAAAAGCAGGGCAGGTATGTGTCGGCGCGTCCCCGCAAAAAATCCGGAGACATCGCCCTGGACGCGACCCTGCGGGCCGCCGCGCCGTATCAGCCGGGCAGAAAGGCGCGGGAAGGAGGCGGGCTCGCGGTCATCCTGCGCAAGGAGGATTTACAGGAACGGATACGTGAAAGGAAAACCGGCAATTTTTTGTTGTTTGTGGTGGACGCCAGCGGGTCCATGGGGGCGCGGGGCCGGATGATCGCCTCCAAGGGCGCGGTCATGTCGCTCTTGCTGGACGCCTATCAAAAGCGGGACAAGGTGGCCATGGTCTCCTTCCGCAAGGACGGCGCCGAGGTCAACCTGCCGCCCACGTCCAGCGTGGAGCTGGCGGCGCGGCTTTTGGCCGAGATGCCCGTGGGAGGGAAAACCCCCCTTTCCGCCGGCTTGGTCAAATGCGCGGAGATGCTGAGGAACATGCTGGTCAAGGACCCTGCGGCCCGGCCCATCGTGCTCTTTGTCACGGACGGACGGGCCAACCAGGGCCTGAACGGGGAGCGTCCGGTTCCCGAGGCCATGGAACTGGCCTCCCGGCTTGCCTTGGACCAGCGGGTGACGTATATCGTGGTGGACACGGAAAGCAGGGGGCTGGTTTCCTTTGGCCTGGCCCAGGGACTGGCCGCCCGGCTGGGCGCCCGGTATTTTAAAATCGAGGACCTCAAGGCGGACAATCTGGTGGAAATCACCCGGGAGGCCCGGCAGTAAAGGAATGTTGAATGAAAAAAAACACCGTCTATCCCTTCGCCGCCATTGTGGGCCAGGAGAAAATGAAACTGGCCCTTGTTCTCAACGTCATCAACCCCACTCTTTCCGGCGTGCTCATCCGGGGGGAAAAAGGAACAGGCAAGTCCACGGCGGTGCGCGCCCTGGCCGACATTCTGCCGGAAATCGAAGTGATTCCGGACTGCCCTTTCGAGCTTGCCCCGGACGGGGAGGAGGAGGCCTGGGCCGAATGCGTGGAGGCCCTCTCCGGCCTTCCTCCCCAGGCGCCCCGCGGCGCGCCGGTTTCCCGCAAGGTCCGCGTGGTCGAGCTTCCGGTCGGCGCCACCGAGGACCGCGTGGCGGGCGCCCTGGACCTGGAGCACGCGCTCCGGCACGGCCAGAAACGGGTGGAGCCGGGACTTCTCGCCGCGGCGCACCGGGGCATTTTGTACGTGGACGAGGTGAATCTTCTGGATGACCACATCGTGGACGTGCTGCTTGATTCCGCCGCCATGGGCGTCAACACCATCGAGCGCGAGGGCGTGAGCTTCTCCCATCCGGCGCGCTTTACGCTGGTGGGAACCATGAATCCCGAGGAAGGGGAGCTCCGGCCCCAGCTTTTGGACCGCTTTGGCCTGTGCGTCCACGTCGAGGGCATCAGGACGGTCGAGGACCGCGTGCTCATCATGCGCCGCAGGGCGGCTTTTGACGAAAATCCGGTGGCCTTTGCCAAAGACTTCGAGGCGGAGTCCCGGGAACTGGCCGGGCGCGTCACCGCGGCCAAGGCGCTTTATCCCAGGGTCTCGGTTCCTGACACGCTGTACGCGGAAATCGCGCGTTTCTGTCTTGAAGTGGGCGTGGACGGCCACCGGGCGGACATCATCATCCTCAAAACCGCCAAGACCCTTGCCGCCTACAACGGAAAAACCGAGGCGGGAAGCGCGGAGATCGAGGCCGCCGCGGAGCTGGCGCTTCCGCACCGCGCGCGCCGCGCGCCCCTGCAGGACGTGGTGACCGATATCAAGACCGCCCGGGGGCGCAAGGCATGAGGCCGGACATGATACGGGCGGCGGGCCTTGTGAAACGCTTCGGCAAAACAGAGGCCCTAAAGGGCGTCAGCTTCGAAGTGGGGGAGGGCGAACTCTTCGCCTATCTCGGGCCCAACGGCTCCGGCAAAACCACCACCATCCGCATTCTTACAAACCTTACCAACCCCTCGGCCGGAGAGGGGTTCTTAAACGGCTTTTCCGTCACCAAAAACCGCATCGCGGCCAAGATGCAGTGCGGGCTTGTGACCCAGCACATCAATCTGGATAACGAGCTTACCGTGGAGGAAAACCTTTCTATCCACGGGATGCTCTTTGGCATGTCCGGCCCGGCGCGGGCAAAAGCCATGGACGAGTATCTGGAATATGTGGAAATGGCGGACCGGAAAAAAACCAAAGTCAAAGAGCTTTCCGGGGGTCTTAAACGCAGGGTGATGATTGCCAGGGCGCTCATGCACCGGCCCAAGATCGTGTTTCTGGACGAGCCCACCGTGGGGCTTGACCCCACAATACGGCGGCGCATCTGGAGTTTTATTAAAAAGGCCCAGCAGGACGGCGCGACCATTTTGCTCACCACCCATTACATCGAGGAGGCGGAGTTTCTGGCCGACCGCGTGGCCTTTCTGGACTCCGGAAAAATCGTCACCATCGAGACTCCGCGCGCCCTCATGGACTCCCTGGGAGGTTGGGCGCTGGACTCCCTGGACAACGGAGCCATCGAGACCTCGTATTTCCCGGAACGGGAATCCGCGGAGGCCGCCATCCCCGCCCACCGGGGAGGGTTTACGGTGCGGCGGGTGAACCTGGAGGACGCCTTTATCGCGCTTACAGGGAAAAAAGTGGCTCCGGGACCGGGCGGCGCGGGAACAGGCATGCGCGGGGCAGGCGGAAAAGAGAACAGGAAATGACCGGATTTCTGGCTGTCTATTACCGGGAGCTGTTGATTTTAAAAGGCAAGGTTTTAAAGCAGGCCGCGTCCATGGCCGTGTCCCCGTTCCTCTTCCTCACGGCCTTTGGCTACGCCATGGGACGGGACCATCTGGTGGACGGAAGGCCCTATATGGAGTTTCTGGCGCCGGGGCTTGTGGCCATGGCCAGCATGACCCAGGCGTTCGGGATTGCCAGCGAAATCAACATCAGCCGGTTTTACTGGCATATTTTCGAGGAGTTCCAGGCCGCGCCCCTGGCCAACTGGCAGTATGTGCTGGGCGAGGTGCTGGCGGCGGTGACCCGGGCGCTGCTCGCGGTGGCGGTGATGCTGCTCCTTGCCCTGTGCTTCGGCGTCACCCTCAGCTACAGCCCGCTCTTCTTCGCGGCGGTCATCCTCAACGCGGCGCTTTTCGGCTCCGTGGCGGTGATTTGCGCCATGCTGGTGAAATCCCACGCGGACCAGTCCCTCATCACGAGCTTTGTCATCACGCCCATGGCGTTTCTGGGCGGCACCTTTTTTCCTCTGGACCGGATGCCCCCCGCAGTCAAGGCTGTTCTGAGCTTTCTGCCCCTCACCCACGCCGCACGGGCAATCCGGGCCGCCGCCTTTGAACAGGCGCCGCCTGTTTTCCCGTATGCGGTTCTGGGCGTTCTTCTGGCCGTGTTTTTCGGGGTGGCGGTGGTTTGCGTGAACCAGGCGAGGAACTGATACGAAGAGGCGTTTTTCGCCTGAACCCGACCGGCCCCTTACCGGTTCACATACCGCACGCTGGCCCCGTCTTTCCCGCAGGCCACCCGGGTCACTCCCCCGAAATCCACATTCAATGTGTAGGCCCGGTTTCCCGGCATTCCCAGAAGATGGACCAGTACCGCGCGGACCACGCCCCCGTGGGTGACCACAACGGCGGTTTTGTGGCCATTTAAGCGGATCTGGTCATAGAACCCCGACGCCCGGGCCATAAGCTCCCCGTAGGTTTCCCCCCCGGGGCAGGCTTGGTTTACGTAGTCGGCGAACCAGGGCGAAAGCTCTTCTTTGGGAATGTCCTTCCAGTGGCGCATCTCCCAGTCTCCAAAGCCCAGTTCGAGAAGGCGCGCATCCTCCAAGAGGCTGGGCGCGATCTTTTCCGCCAGCTTTCGGCACCGGGACAAGGGGCTTGTATAAACCGCGTCCGGGTTTTGGGGGAGCTTGCCGAGAACCGCCGCCGCCTCCTCCTCAAAGGATTCCGCAAGGACCACATCGGAGCGGCCGTAAAAGGTTCCCATGGGCACGGCCACCGAGGTGTGGCGCACGAGATACAGTTCCATGTTGTGGCTTCCTTTGTCTCTTTCAGGGCGCGGACGGAACCGGCGGCAGCCCGTGGTTTTTTCTCAAGGGCCTCCGCCACACGGGCCGCTGTCCAGGAATTCCCCACCCCGGTCATGCGGACGGGCGCGGACCAGGAAACAGTGTCTTATACCGAGTTGCAATCAGACAAGTAATGCCCTCACCCCGGCCCTCTCCCACAGGGAGAGGGAGATTGAGCGGGAGCTTTCAGCAGGTGTTACGGATTGG
>JAGVGH010000030.1 GCA_020057225.1 Desulfobacterales bacterium
CGCCGGCGCAACCGGGGTGACGGCGATGGTCTTGGTGGCGGTCGCCGTGTATCCGTCCGCGTCGGCCACCTCCACCTTTGCGGTGTAATTGCCGTGGACAGGATAAACATGCCGGGCGTTGGCGGCTGTCGGGGAGGCGAGATCCCACGCGCCGTCGCCGTTAAAGTCCCACTTGTACCCGGCGATGGCGCTGTCCAGATCCGTGGCCGCCGCCGTGAAGAAGACCTCCAGGGGGGCGGAGCCGCCCGGCGCGCTGCTTGAGAGGCTCACGGCGGGCCGTCCCTTGACGGTGATGACAATCTCTTTCACATCCGTGTTGCCGGTTGCGTCTGTCACGGTGAAGCGCGCGTAATAGGTGCCGGGAAGGTTGAAGGTGTGGCTGGTGTCGCCGCCGGATGCGGAGGTGTACACCCCGCCTGCCCGGGATATGGCCGAGATGCCCGATGGGTTGCTGAAACCGCCAAGACGCGCCAGTTCCCGCCCGTCCGGGGCGAGTTTTACGATTTGGTGGCTGGATGTGTTGGCCACCCAGACCTCGCCGTTTATCGGATTCACCGCGACTTTCGTGGGATAGTAGAAATTCGTGATCCGGGTAAGCTCCGTGGCCCCGTCCGCCGTGAGCCGCGCCATGTCCGAAGCGCTGTAGTCCGCAACCCAGACTGTCCCGTCCAGGGGATTGACCGCCACGTCCTGGGGCGAGGAGAAGCCGCTCTTGATACCATGGTGGCCGGTGTCGTTTGTCAGGTTGTATCCGTTGGGAACCGTGGCCGCGAGCCGGACAATCCGGTTGTTGTCCGTGTCCGCCACCCACACGGTTCCGTCCGTCGGGTTTACGGCCACCCGTGAGGGGTGATAGAACCCGCTCACCCGGACCTGCTCCACGCCGTCCCGTGACAGATTCACGATTTGGCTGTTCTGGCTAAGAACCACCCACACGCTCCCGTCCGAGGGATCCAAAGCGATACCGGTGGAATAGTTCATACCTGTGGTTTCGGAGAGAAGCGCCCCGTTTTTGTCAAAACGGGAGACCGTGTGGCCGTAGTATTCCGTGACCCATACACTGCTGTCCGAGGGGTCAACCGCGATTCCATAGGGATAGGAAAAACCGGTAAGGGTCTTGATGAGGCCGCCCCCGTCCGAGGAGTAGTGAAACACTTTGCTGTCGTAGTAGCTTGCCACCCACACGGAGCCGTCCGCAGGGTTCACCGCTGTCCAGTAGGTGTCGGTTCCGGCGGGGACGCGGGCAAGCTCCGCCTTTCCGTCCCCCCGGATTCTCACGGCCTTGTCGTTGCTCCGGTCCGCGGCCCAGACGCTGTCCTCGCCAAAATCCCAGGCGTAGCTGACAATGGGTCCGTCCAAATCCTGGCCGGAGCCCGTGAAATTCACAGTCAGAGGGGCAGTGCCGGAGGCAACATCGGCGCCCGCCTGGGCAATGGGCAGGTTGTCAGGCACCACGGTCACCTGGACCGTGGCTGTCCCTTCCATTCCCCGGCTGTCCGTTGCCCTGAGCGTCGCGGTGTGCAGGCCCGTCACCGTGTAGGTGTGCTGGGCGGTCCCGTTGGCGGTTTCGGTCCACATCAGTCTCGGCGCGCCGATGGCCACATCGTCAAAATGCCAGCCGTCACGGATCACGGAATAATCCGCCGTTAAACGGAACCGCACGCGCACGTCCGCGTTGGGCACATAATCGGAAATGTCAATCTCTTGTTTCACCCAGCTTGCCTGCAGGCCGCTCCAGGAGGCAAGCTCTGTCCAGCTTGTTCCGCCGTTGGTGGAGATTTCCACCCTGCACCTGTCGCAGCAGGACTCCGTGTTGTAAATATGCCAAAAACTCAGGAACGCGTCGTTGAACCCGGAAAGATCCATGGACTGGCTGGTGACAGCCATATTGACGTTGTTGTTGTAGTCGCCGCCCGGGCTGTCCGACCAGGCGTTTGTCCCGCTGAGGACGTTTTCCCCGGAAAGGGCCCAGGATCCCGCGGCCGTCCACTTTCCGGCGCCGCTTTCCATGTCGTCCTGGAACACCACAGAGTCGCCCGCCACTTCCCCGTCAAAGTTCCACTCGTATTTGGTGATGGTGTTTCCCGGGGAGACCGTGCCGTTGGCGTTGAAATTAACCACAAGCGGAGCATGCCCGTTTACGGGCGCGCCGTTGGCCACAACGGTCATGGGAGCGCTGCCAACGTTTATGGGAATCTGGCGGGTGGCCTTGTTGCCGTCGTTGTCTGTCACCCGGAAGACCGCGGTGTAGTCACCGGAATTGGAATACGTGGTCTGGGTGTTGCCGTTCTGGGTGGCGAACCAGTCGTAGGTTCCGTCGCCGGTGAAGTCCCACTCGTGGAGCACGATTTGTCCGTCCGCGTCCGCGCCGGAGCCTGTGAAGGTCACCGCAAGGGGGGGCAGGCCCATGGCGGGATTGGCGCTGGCGTTGACGGTGGGCGGAGACTGGTAAACGGTGATGGTGACCCTGGCGGTGGCGCTGTGGGGCGGGTCCGTCACCTTGAGGGTCGCGGTGTATTGGCCCGCGTTGGGATAAACATGCCCTGTGTTGCCCGTGGTCTCGCTGTAGTAGTCGTAAATGTTGTCCCCGTCGAAATCCCACTGGTAGCTCTGCACCTTGCCGTCAATGGGATCCGCGAAGGAGCCGGTGAAGGTCACGTTCAAGGGGGCTGTGCCGGTAACGGGGTTTGCGCCCGCGATGGCGGTGAGGCTGCCCGCGCGGACCACCCAGGACGTGTCCGTTGCGGTGAGCCAGTCGTTGTCGGTCACCCGGAAGACAGGGGCGTACACGCCGATGGCGGTGTAGGCGTGGGCTGCGCTTCCCGAGGTTGCGCTCACATAGTCAAAGACGCCGTCACCCTCGAAGTCCCACTCGTATTTGACGATTTGGCCGTCAGGGTCGGTGGCGGCGCCGATGAAATCCACATTCACGCCAGGGTCCGTGTTGAGGGGGGTTACCGCGGCCACGGCCTTGGGATACCGCGTGGCGGTGGTCTGGTCCGGGACCACAGCCAGGGTCACGGGCCCGGTTAATCCCGTGACACGGCTGATTTCCGCGCCCGCGGGGGAAAGACGGATGACACAGGAGCCGGTCTGGTCCGCGACCCATCCGTTGCCGGTAAGCGGGTCAACATCCACCTGTTCGTTGGCGCTAAACCCTGTTTTCCGGAAAACGATCTTCCCGTCCCCCTGGAGACGGAGGACTTCCTTGGTCCCCTGGGCGGATACCCAGACAGAGCCGTCCATGTAGTTGACCGCAAGGTAACGCGGGGAGGAGATGCCTGTCACCCGGACAATTTCCGAGGTGTTGCCTGCGGAGAGCTTTACCGCCGCGTTGTTTCCGGTGTCTGCCACCCAGGCGGAGCCGTCGGATGTGTTGACGGCGACACACTGGGGGTTAGAGAAGCCTCCCCGGGCGGTATGTTTGCCGGTGCCGGAGGCAAGGTTGTATCCGTCGGGCACAGGCAGCGAGAGGCGGACAATTCTGCCGCTGTTGGTGTCGGCGGCCCAGACGGCATTGGAGGCCGCGTCCACGGAAATGGATTGGGGCGAGGAAAAACCCGTCACGGCGATGTGGTGGCCGGTTCCCGTTGTGGCGTTGTAGCCGTCAGGCACCGTGGAGGCAAGGCGGACAACGCGGTTGTTGTAGGTGTCCGCGACCCAGACGGAGCCGTCCAGAGGGTTGACGGAAAGGCCCCTGGCTGAAAGCCCCAGGACCGTTTTTTTAATCTGCCCGGTAAACCCGTCAAGGAGATAGACCTCGTCCGCCGAGGAATCCGTGACCCAGACCTCGCCCGTGACAGGGTTGGAGGCTATCCAAGAGGCGTAATCAATTCCCCCTGTGCTCCGGAGCAGGTTTCCCGTCGCGGAGAGCTTATGGACGCGTTTGTCTCCAAGGGCGGTGCCGACCCACAGGCCAAAGGACACGCCTGTTCTTCCGAAATGGGCGGAGAGGACAGCCAGGTCCGCGGCGCTCACCGCGCCGTCCTTTGTCAGGTCGGCGTCCGGATTCCACCTCTCGCCCCCCGTGGTTGTTCCGTTGGCGCGGCCAAACGTCACGAGGTCGTGGCCGTCCACCCTTCCGGACCCGTTGAGGTCCCCGGGAAGCGCCCGCGCGGCGGACGGGAATATCAGGGCGGCGAGCGCGATGCCCGCAAGGAACCTTACGCATGTTCTCCAAGGCATGTTGTTCCTCCAGAACAAGCCACCGGCGTTAAATAGGAGCGCCGGCCTCATGGCGGGCGGCACCGGGAGGCGTCCGTCCGCGCGGGGCCAGGGTGTTGGAGTTAGAGGTCAGGAGTTAGAAGTCAGGAGTCAGGAGTCAGGAGTTAGGGTTAGGAGTTAAAATAAAAAATCATCTTTTGTTGTGTTTTTTAGTTATAGAGGCAATTGTAAAATTGGGCGTTGGCTGGGTGGTTCCGGGCCG
>JAGVGH010000225.1 GCA_020057225.1 Desulfobacterales bacterium
CCCAACATCTTGGAATAATGGTATAATTGTTGGGTGAACCCGGGCCTTGCGGCCCGGAACCACCCAACCTACGCCTCATTTTGCAATTACCTGTAGAGTTTTGCAATTACCTCTCCTAACTCCTAACTCCTAACTCCTAACTCCTGACTTCTAACTCCTGGCCTCTCCGCCCAGACCCGGCTCTGTTGCCGCGTCAAACAGCGTCTCGGTCCCCGCGTCCCACCCGTCCCAGAGGAAATCCCCGGCCCGCCCGTCGGCGATAAGCCGGAAGGCGAACCGGACCTGCTCCCCGTAAAACGCGCAGAACGCTCCTGTTTTGTCCATGCCCCCGCGCATCTCGTGGGCCTCCGCGGGACACGGGGATCCGCAGAAATGCCGGATGGCGCAGCGGCGGCACGGCTCGATGTCCTCCACCTTCCGGCCTGTCACCTGTGAAAACGCCTTGGAGGCGAGAACCGCGTCCACAGGGTCTGTAAAGAGGTTTCCGCCTCGAAAACCCGGCAGGCCCACGAACTCGCCGCAGGGATACATGCCGCCGTCCGGAGCAAGGGCGAAAAACACCCGTCCCCCGCCGCAGGGCGAGATGTCGCACATGAGGCGCCGCGCCGTGGGCGCGTAAATGGCGGCCAGAATGTTGGCGAAGTTGGCGATGACGAGCTTGCGCCCGGTTTCCAGATACAAGCGGTGGGAGCGTTCCAAAGCCGGAATAAAGGCACGGGCCGCCTCCGCGTCCCCGGGTTTAATATCCCGCGCGCCTGGAAGCGTGCAGCGCACCATGTTGAGCATGGCCGAGGGCGCTTTTCGGGCGTGGAAAAACTCCACCATGGCCGTGAGGCTTTCGAGATTTTCCCGGGTCACGGTGCAGATGACGTTGTGTCCCGGGTATCCGGCCAAGAGGTCCATGGCCCGGAGCACGCTGGCATGGACGCCGTTGCCCGCCCATGTCTTGCGTGTCCGGTCCGCGACCTTCGGCTCCGGCCCGTCCAGGGACAGCCCCACTCCCGCGCCGTGGTCCATGAGAAACCGCGCGCCCTCCTCGTCCAACAGCGTGCCGTTGGTTTGAACTCCGAACCGGTAAACACCGTGGAACGCGGAGATGGCTTCGAACACGGCTTCCTTGTTGAGAAGCGGCTCTGCCCCGTGGAAGATGATTTGCGGCAGGCGGCCTTCAGGCATGCGCTCTTTGAAGTACCCCCGCAGAATCTCCAGGGCGGAAAGAAGCCGCTCCGCGGACATGTGTTCCCCGTCCCGGCGCATGCGTTCCGGAATGTAGCAGTACGCGCAGTTGAGATTGCAGCGTTCCGTGGGGTTCACATAGACGGCGGAAAGCCCCAGGCCAAAGCGCAGGGCGCGCATCTCGTCTTTGAAGCGCGCGGCCCGGGTCTGGTAGGCGGCGGCGAGTCCCCGGCCTTCGAGCGTTTCGGCAAGGTCTTCCCTGGGGACCAGCGCCCAGAAGGCGGAGTCCGGGTCAATCACGGCGAGATGGGAGGCGTGGCCGATGTCCAGGGGAACCAGGGAGGGGCCGTCCCCGGAATTGACGCGGAACGCGGGAAAGGCCGTCTCGCTGGAAGCCGCGGGATGGACTGCCTGGCTCATTTGCCGGTGGCCTTTCCGTCCATGAGGATGTAGTGGGAGAGTCCGGCGCCGTTTGCGCCGCAGGATTTCCGGATGGAGATGACGCCTTTTTTCGTGGTGGTTTTCGCGGTCTCGTTGTTCATGGGTTTTGCCTTTCACTTAGAGTGTTGTGGATTGGCGCGGCGCGCCAAATAAAAAAGGGTTCCGGCACGCGGCGTGACGCCGCGCGCGGGAACCCTTTGCCATCGGTTTCCGTGGATTGTAACGGTCGGGCAGGTCTTCTGGCTTTCGGCTCAACCGGAAACCGCAAGCCTTCCCGTCAGGGTGTGCCCTGGCAGTGGCGCGCGTGAGGCCCTGCGGAGTCCGTCCCCGATTACAGCGGCGGGACCGCCACGGATTTTCACCGTGTTCCGGGATGCCAGACCGTATTCAAAGCGGATTTTAACCAAACCCCGGGATTTGTCAAGGGGGATTTTTTGGGGGGGATCCAGGGGAAGCGGACTTCGGTGAGGCTTACGCCGCCTCATACAGCCCGGCCAGTTCCTGTTCCTTTGCCTCCATTTCCGCCGCCTCTTCCGGGCCTCCGTGGTCATACCCCAGAAGATGCAGTATCCCGTGGGCGAGAAGCGCGAAAATCCACCGGTCCAGGGCAAGGCCCAGCGCCTCGGCCTCGGTCTTGGCCGTGTCCACGCTGATGACCACATCCCCCAAGGGACCACGGACTCCCTCCGGCACCGGCCCGTCCATTTGTGGAAACGCCAGCACGTTGGTCGGCCCGTCCTTGCCCAGGTACTTCAGGGCAAGCTCCGCCATCTGGGCGTCGTCCACAAACAGCACGGACAGTTCAGCCCTGGGACAGCCCAAGGCGCTTAAGACGGCCTTCGCCCTCGTCCTCGCCCTGGCCGTCTGTATCCTTTTCCTTTGCTGGTTTCTTGTCAGGACCGGCACCCGGCTTCTTTCCTTTCTGCACCCCCCGGGGGGGCGTTTCCGGGTACTCGACCCGGTGGTGGTGGATTCCAGTCAATATCTTATTGAAACTCTTCGCGATCTGGTGAAGATCCTTCAAAGTCAGCTCGCAGTCGTCCAACTGGCCGTCCGTAAATATCTTGTTCACCAGTTTTTGTACAAGGCCCTGGATGCGCGCCGCCGTGGGATCTTCGAGAGTCCGGCTCGCCGCCTCCACCACGTCCGCCAGCATCACAAGTCCGGCCTCTTTGGTCTGGGGCTTGGGACCCGGATACCGGAAATCCCCCTCCACCACGTTCTCTTCGCCCCGCAACTGCTTGGCCTTTTCATAAAAAAACGCGATAAGGCTTGTCCCGTGGTGCTGCTGAATGGCGTCCACAATGGCGCCCCTGAGCCGGTTCTTCCGGGCGATATCCACCCCGTCGCGCACATGCCCCATAAGAATCAGGGCGGACATGGAGGGTGCCAGCTTGTCGTGACGGTTTTTCCCCCCCATCTGGTTTTCCACAAAATAGAGCGGCTTTTTGATCTTCCCAATGTCGTGGTAATACCCGCAAACCTTGGCCAAGAGAGGATTCGCCCCGATTTGCGCCGCCGCCGCCTCCACCAGGCTCCCCACAATCACCGAGTGGTGGTACGTGCCCGGCGCCTCGATCATCAGCCTTCGCAACAGGGGCCGGTCGAGGTTCGACAGTTCCAACAGGGTCATGTTGGTAGTGTAGCCGAAACCCAGCTCGATCAAGGGAACGATGCCCGAGGTGAGAACGCCTGTGAACATGCCTCCCAGGAAGCCGGACAACATGTCCCAGAGGATCTGCTGGTCCGGCGCTGTTCCCCGGTGGAGGTGGATGGCGCACACGAGCAGGAGATCGAGCACGGCCACGCGCGCGCCCGCGCGGATGAACACGAAATGCGCCTTGGCCTGCCGGACCCAGAACGCGCCCAGCATGGAGTTAAGCATGAAATAGGCGAACACCTCGAAGGGGTTGTCAAAAAGAGCGGCGGCGCAAAGTGTTGAGATGACTGAGAAGGGAAGGGCCGCCTCCATGCCCATGAACATGCAGATAATCATGGAAGAGGCCGAAAGGGGCATAAAAAAGACCACCGACGAAGGATACAGGGAGGCCGGGCTTTCATTGGCGGCGCCGGTCACGAACGCGTCGGTCACCTTGGCCATGATGAAAAAGCCCAACAACACGAGGCAGATGAGGAGCACGTCTTTTTTCCCGGCGCTGCAGGCCCCCCCGGGACGCGCCAAAAAGACAACGTGAAAGGTGAGAAGAAAGGCGAAGACCAAAAGTCCCATGCCCGTGCTTTTAAGCGCCACCTGCTCCCCTGGCTCCTGGGCGCGCAGCCTCTCGAGTTTGACCAGATGCTCCGGGGTCACCCGCTCGCCTTCCCGGAGCAGCATCTCGCCCGCCTTGATTTTAAAGAGAACCGGCTTCACGCGCGCCGCGGCAAGCTGTTTCCGGTGCTCGGTCTCGCTCCGGTTAAGGGTTATATTGGGCCGGACAAGGCGCTGGGAAAAATCCACCACCAGATTGGCCAGATTGTAGTTCCAGCCTTGGAGAAGCGGCTCTCCCACCACGCGGACCATGGATTTGCCCTGGTCCAGGCCGTAATATCTGCGAAGGCTCTGGACCGCGCGCTCCTCCCCGGAGCTTATTCCCCGAAGCACAATGCCTTTGTCCGTTTCCTCCAGCAGAAGTTCCTTGCTGCCCACCACCCCGTTTTCAAGAATCTCTTTCAGTATCCGCGAAATCCGCTCGGGAATGCGCGCGGAAAAGTTTTCTTTTTCGAGGATGCCATAGGCTCCGTCGGAAACCTCCATGCCAAGTTCTTTTTCGAATACGGGTTTGTACTCGATGAGGGTTTCATGCAGGGATTTGGGGGGAGGCTGGACAGAGGGCGAAGCGGACCTGTTTTCGTTACCCTCGGCGGGGGTGCCGCCGGCGTCGCCCTTCTGCCCGTGAACGTCTGGTTCGCCATGCCGGCCCTCGTGTACGCCCCCTTCTGGGCGTCCCTC
Source organism: Desulfobacterales bacterium (assembly GCA_020057225.1). Lineage (GTDB taxonomy): Bacteria > Desulfobacterota > Desulfobacteria > Desulfobacterales > Desulfatibacillaceae > JAGVGH01. Next base: position 4,568 of record JAGVGH010000225.1, read on the forward strand.
ATCGTCTCGTCGTACCG
>JAGVGH010000188.1 GCA_020057225.1 Desulfobacterales bacterium
CGGGCCTTGCGGCCCGGAACCACCCAACCTACGCATAATTTTGCAATTACCTCTCCAGCTTCCGTTCTAATACATGTCGTCATCCATGTCCGGCATGTCGCCGCCGCCAATCGGACCTTTTTTCTTGGCAGGCTTTTCGGCGATCATCGCCTCGGTGGTCAGCATAAGACCCGCCACAGACGCCGCGTTCTGCAGCGCAAAGCGCACCACCTTCTTGGGATCAATCACGCCCGCGGCAACCAGATCCTGATATTCGCCCGTGGCCGCGTTGTACCCGTAATCCCCGGCGCCTTCCTTGACCTTCGCCAACACCACGGAGCCTTCCTCGCCCGCGTTCTCGGCGATCATCCGAAGCGGCTCCTCGATGGCCCGGCGGATAATCGCCACGCCTTCCCGCTCCTCGCCCTTCACCTTCAACCCGTCCAGGGCCGGAATCGCCCGCACCAAAGCCACTCCGCCGCCCGGCACCACGCCTTCCTCGACAGCCGCCCGCGTGGCGTTCAAGGCGTCCTCGACCCGGGCCTTCTTCTCCTTCATCTCGGTCTCGGTGGCCGCGCCAATGTTGATGACCGCGACACCGCCCACCAGCTTGGCAAGGCGCTCCTGGAGTTTTTCCCTGTCGTAGTCGCTGGTGGTCTCGTCAATCTGGGCGCGGATTTGCTTGAGGCGCGCCTCGATGTCGGCCCGGCTGCCCCGTCCGTCAATGATGGTGGTGTTGTCCTTGTTGCTGCGCACGGTCTTGGCTGTGCCAAGGTCCGCCAGGCGCACGTTCTCGAGCTTCATGCCCGTGTCCTCGGAAATCACGGTGCCGCCGGTCAAAATGGCGATGTCCTGGAGCATGGCCTTCCTGCGGTCGCCAAATCCGGGCGCCTTCACCGCCGAAACCTTGAGGGTTCCGCGCAGCTTGTTCACCACCAGGGTGGCCAGGGCCTCGGCCTCGATGTCCTCGGCGATGATGAGAAGGGGCCTGCCCGAGCGCGCCGTCTGCTCCAGCATGGGAAGCATGTCCTTGAGCACGGAGATCTTTTTCTCGTAGCACAGGATGTACGGCTCCTCGAGCACCGTCTCCATCTTTTCCGCGTCCGTCACCATGTAGGGCGAAATGTAGCCGCGGTCAAACTGCATGCCCTCGACCACCTCGAGGGAGGTCTCCATGCCCTTGGCCTCCTCGACGGTGATGACGCCTTCCTTGCCCACTTTCTCCATGGCGTCGGAGATGAGCGCGCCAATGGCCGCGTCGTTGTTGGCCGAAATGGCACCCACCTGGGCGATTTCCGTTTTGTCCTTGGTGGGCTTGGCCATGGCGGAAAGCTCCGCGCACACCGCGCCCACAGCCTTGTCAATGCCCCGCTTGATCGCCATGGGATTGACGCCCGCGGACACCAGCTTCTGCCCCTCGCGGTAAATGGCCTGGGCCAGCACCGTGGCCGTGGTGGTGCCGTCGCCCGCCACGTCGCTGGTTTTGCTGGCGACTTCCCGCACCATCTGGGCGCCCATGTTCTCGCATTTGTCCTTCACCTCGATTTCCTTGGCCACGGTCACGCCGTCCTTGGTCACCGTGGGGGAACCGAAGCTTTTCTCGATAACCACGTTGCGCCCCTTGGGGCCCAGGGTCACCTTCACCGCGTCAGCCATGGTGTTGACGCCCTTGAGCATCTTTTGCCTGGCTCTGTCTCCGTAAACGATCATCTTTGCGGCCATCGTAAACTCCCCTTCCTGTCAGTTAGAAGATTGCGAGAATGTCCTCTTCGCGCAAAAACACATGCTCCTCGCCATCCAACTTGATGTCGGTCCCGGCGTATTTGGAGAACAGCACCTCGTCCCCTTCCTTCACGGTCAGGGGATTGCGCTTGCCGTCCTTGTCCATCCTGCCGGGTCCGACAGCCACAACCTTGCCCTTCTGGGGCTTTTCCTTGGCCGTGTCGGGGATGATGATGCCGCCGGGGCTTTTTTGCTCGGCTTCCATGCGCTTGAGCAGCACGCGGTCGTTGAGTGGCCTGATTTTCATGGGTTCCTTTCCTCCTGGTTCCGTTGATTGCCCTGTATGCGTGGCGGCCGGTTGAAACGGCCGGTTTTGCCTAATCGGTGATCGTCTTGTGCAGATGCGGCATGGTCTCCGGCTTGCCCGCCTCCATGTACCGGGATTCCCCTCCGCGCCGCGTCACGTTCTCGTACACCCCGTCATCCCGTTTTACCAGCTTGGTGAAACCCAACTCCTTCAAATCACTGTTGGTTTTAGGGGTGTTGATGTTGGGCCTCGAAATGATGCGCTTAACCGGCCCGTCGCACTTGGGGCACACCGTGAGCGGCTCGTCCCGCATGGACTGGGGATACTCGAACACAAGTCCGAAGGCGCAGGGTTCCTCCAAATGTTCGTATTCATACACCGGCATGGCGGCCCGCCTGTCCCGCTCCGTGGTGGGAGCGGCGATATTTTTATCAAATCAACGAGTTATGACGAAAGCGAGTCTAATTTAATGCCGCTTTCCGGCTTGTCAAGGGGGGACTCTCCCTGTTTTACGGCCCGCTTCCGGCCAACAGAAAAGAGCGTGAGAAACCGGTGGTCCAAATGCTCCGGCTCCACGCTCCCAAGCTCCGCCTCTATTTCAGAAAAAAGGGCCTCAAACACCGCGCCCAGGAGCGGCCGGGCGTCTTCCCCGGAAAGGCCCGAGCGGCGGCAGACCCAGGCGAGGAAAGCGGATTTCGCCTCCAGGGAAACCCGGCGCGGCGGCGCCCCCTGTTCCCAAAGAGTTTGAAAAAAACGCCGGAACGTTTCCATGTCCTGGGTGCCGCCCGGGCCTTCGCCCGCCGCGTCCCTTGCCCGCGCGGTGAGGAGGAGATTTTTCCACGTGAGGTTTGGAAACCGCTGTTCGTCGCCGGAAAATGCCATTTTCCCAAGAAGCGTGTCCACGGCGGCGATTTGATCCAGAACCGCCGAGGTTTTGCGGATGTCCTCCATTGCGGCGAATTCGCGGTACATCTCTTTGGAAGAGGCGTAGTTGTCGAAATACCGGGGCCGGGGGGCAAGGACACCGCCCAAAACACCCAGCCAGGCTTCCCCCCAAAAGCCCAGTCCAAGCCCGGACTTCGCGAACCAGGCGGTTTTCATCCAGCGGGAGGCCCGCCATTTGAGTTCCAGGGCCAGACTGTAGCCCAGACGGAAGAGGGTGTTTGCCGGGAAACGGAGCACCATGTCCAGGGGGGCCATGCCGGAGGTTTCCGGAATCCCGGTGAGCCGCTCCATGCCCAGACCCGCGTATCCCGCGCATTTGGCGACCGCCCGGGCAAGGGTCTCCCTTCCCTCGACAGGGGTTCTGTCCGCTGTCAAAACCTGATTGGCAAGCCCGGCGAACTCGGACTGGATCTGCTCCAGCGCGGCGGAGTCCTGGACCTGGGCCAGGGCGCGGGTGAACAGGTTCTCCCCGGATAAAAGGCTTACAGGCAGGAAGGGCGCGGAGCGGTCCAGGGATTTCCTGAAAGTCCGGGGGAGCCTGGGAAGGTCTTTGGGCAGAAGGGGCTGGTACACGGCCACCGCCTCGTGGACAGGCGCGTGGCCCTGCTCGGCCAGACGCACGCAGCGGAGGCGGTATTCCTCCTCCTCCAGTTCCGCGGGAATGACGCCTCCCAGCTCAAGGAGCATTTTTTGGAAATAGGAGTAATCCAGCTCCGCGAGTTTCTGCAGAAATTTTTCGGCAAAGGACCCTGCTTCCGCGGCCTGGGCCTCCCATTCCGGCGCGGTGTCCCGGGGGCGGTCCAGAACCCGGACATAGAAGACCCCGTCCGCGGAGAAAAAACCCTCGGGCAGCAGGGCAGGGTCGTCATGCTCTGTGAGCGCCGCCACCTCGATGGTTTTTTGGAGCCACAGCTCGGTGGTGAAAAGCTCCTCTTTGGCGAGCCAGCGAACAGCGCGCGCCGGGTCCGCCTCAAAAAGATATTCTCCCCAGCGCGCGTGGGCCAGGGAATCAAAGCGGTCCCCGCGCCAGGTTTCCATGTCAAGAAGATGACGCCACTGGGCGTCCGAGGCAAGGGAAAGAAGGGGAAGGGAATCCTCCGGGCCGGTTTCCTTGACGAGGAGGTGGATGTCCTGGGGCGCGATGGAGCGCACAATGTCATAGGCCCTTGGATGGCTGATAAGAATATCCTGGGCCTCCCAGGCGGGACGCGCAAGGGCGTTTTCGATGACCGCGCGGAAACCGGCCTCCTCATCCTCTTCGATGGGGAACGTGTTTACGATTCCATCTTTTTTATACTGGTCCTGTCCGTCCACGCGCCTGCTCCACCGCGAAATGGAAAAGCAATCCTGCTGTAATCCTCTGAACATAAGAGCGGGCGGGCGCTTGTCAAGAAAAGCGCCGCGCCCGGTTCTTGAGGGCCGCCGCGCCTGGTCCTGTTGACAAGTCCGCGCCGCGCATTATGTTTAGTAAAAAAGCACCCGGGTGAGTGAAAACAAGGGCAAAAACTTGAACCATGCCTGACAGCCGGTTTTGTTTCCGGCGGTGTGTCCATGCAACCATCAAGGAGGAGACACCATGTTTGCGAAGCCTTTTGCCAACTGGCCCTGGGGAGGATGGCGGGTTACTTTTGAGGAGGCCGACCGTCTGCGCCGTCAGATGGACCAAGTCATGCGGGGCGTTCCGCGCGAGGGCTTTTTCACCCCGGCAGCCGGTGTTTTTCCCCTCTCCAACATGACCGAGGACAAAGACCATTACTATGTGCGCGCGGAGCTTCCGGGCATTGAACCCTCCGCGGTGGAGATTTCCGTGACCGGCAAAACCCTTTCCCTCTCGGGAGAAAGGAAAATTCCCACGGAGGAGGGCGGAAGCTACCATCGGCGCGAGCGCAGGGCGGGAACATTTTCCAGGACCATCACCCTGCCCACCGAGATTGACTTTCAAAAGATCCTGGCCAAGGCCAAAAACGGCGTCCTCACCATCACGCTGCCCAAGTCCGAGGCCGCCAAGCCCCGTCAGATATCCATAACGGAATGACACGGCCAAAACGGGAGGCCGGAAATTTGACGCAGGAGGATGCCGCCATGAGCGCGAAAGACAGCCTTGTCGCCAAGGAAAAACAGGAAGTCTCCGCCCAGGCCGAGCAAACCAAACCGGGGCGGGTGTTCACCCCCGAGGTGGACATTTACGAAAAGGAACATGAAATCGTGCTGCTCGCCGACATGCCCGGCGTGAGCGCGGAGGGTCTTTCCATCCATCTTGAGGACAGCGTTCTCACCATCACAGGGGACGCGGAGCACCCGGAGAACCCGGGCGAGACGGCTGTGCTCAGGGAATACGACACAGGGCGTTTTTACAGGCAGTTCACACTTGCCGACACCATTGACCAGGCGCGGATACAGGCCCGGCTCAAGAACGGGGTGATGATTTTAACGCTTCCCAAGATGGAAAAAGCCCAGCCCAGGAAAATAGCGGTGACAGCGGAATAGAAGGGGAACACCCCTCCGCCACACGCAGGGAGAGCCGGCCGGAAAACAACATATCCGGCCGGCGTTTTTTTTAATGGGACGCGCCCCGCGCGAGGTTGTATTTTGCCTTTCCGCTAAAAAACGGTATTGTTGTTGCAAATGTTACATTGTGTTGCCGGGAGTGTCCTTTCCCGGCGTGTCGCGGCTTTTCGCGCACCCTAAAAGCCCTTGTGGACGCGCCATGGACAGATACCCCAATGGACAGGGAACACCTTGGGAACCGCGCATCTTGCGGCTTTCCCCATTCTTCCAGGAAATGCTGGATGCGATTCCCTCGGCCGTATCGGTCCGGGATGCGGAAGGAAGGGTGCTGGCCGCCAACAGAGCTTTCGCGGAGCGCGTGATCCTCTCTGTCCCTGAAATTTTAGGAAAAAACCTCTCGGAACTTTTTTCCCCCGAGCGTGCCGTTGTCATGGCGGACAATGACCGGGCCGCCCTTCAGTCCAAGGCTCCTATCATCCACGAAGAGGACTGGAGCGGCAGGCCGGGAGGAAAATTTTACGAGACATACCGGGCGGTGGTCCGGTACCCGGAAACCGGCGATCCGCTTGTTTTCAACCGCGCTGTGGACGCCACAGCCCGCCGCGTGGCCCAGAAGGCTCTTTCCGAAAGCGAAGAGCGGTTTCGCCTGCTTTTTGAGAAAATGCAAAGCGCTTTCGCATTGCATGAGATACTCCTCGATGAGTCCGGAAACCCTGTGAACTGCCGGTTTTTGGATGTCAATCCGGCCTTTGAATATCTGCTGGGTATTCCGGCAAGCCAGGTTGTGGGAAAAACCCTCCTCGATGTCCTCCCCGGCACCGAGTATTACTGGATAGAGCGCTACGGCAAGGTGGCGCTTACAGGCGAGCCCATAACGTTTACGGACAGGTGCGCGGAACTGGGCGCGTGGTTCGAGGGGGTTGCCTACTGCCCCAAACCAGGACAATTCGCCTGTATTTTCAATGATGTTACAGAAAGGATGCGGGCGAACCAGGAATTGGCGGAAAGCGAGGCGCGGTTCAGCCATCTGTATGAGAGCAGCCCGGACGCCCTGTTTTTCTGCTCGCTGGAGGGAGAAATCCTCGAGTGCAACAAGGCGGCGGAAGAGCTTTTGGGATATCCGAGAACCTCGCTGATTGGGAAGAACCATCAGCAAATAACGCCGGATAAATGGCGCGGCATGGATGAGCATATTATCAAGGAGCATGTGTTGTCGCGCGGGTATTCGGAAACCTATGAAAAAGAGTTTATCCGGGCGGATTACAGTCTGGCGCCTGTGGAGACCCGTGTCTTTCTGCACCAGGAAAAAGGCGGCGGCAGCGCTCGCATGTGGGTCTTTGCCCGGGACATAACACCCCGAAAGCGTGTGGAACTTGAACGCGACATGCTGATTGAAAAGCTGGAGGCCAAAAACGAGGAACTGAGCGGTTTCGCCTACATGGTCTCCCATGACCTCAAAGCGCCCCTTGTGACCATCAACGGGTTTGTTGCCAATCTCTTAAAGGACATCGGTCAGGGCAACTATGCCCATGCGCGGGACGATTTGGCCCGGATAGCCGCCGCGGCCGGCAACATGGGGGTGCTTTTGGACGAGATCCTCGACCTGTCGGGCATAGGCCATGCGCCGGGCGTTTTCACTGCCGTTCCCATGAGCGGGGCGGCGAAGGAGGCGCTGGACATGGTGGAAGGGTATATCGCTCCCCGGGGGATAGAGGTTGTGATTCAGGAGGACATGCCCGTTGTCACGGGCAACCGGGCGCGGCTGAGACAGGTGTACGAAAACCTTATATCCAACGCGGCGAAATTCATGGGAAGCCAGCCGCGCCCCAGGATCGAGGCGGGGGCGCGCGCGGAGGGATGGCGCGTTGTGTATTATGTCAAGGACAACGGGACGGGGATGGATCCCCGGGACCGGGAAAAGATATTCAAAATGTTTACCAGGCTTGCTCCCCGGATTCAGGGGACAGGTTTGGGACTGGCCATTGTCCGCCGCATCGTGGAGGCCCATGGAGGCGAGATTTGGGCGGAATCCGAGGGGCCGGGCAAAGGGGCTGTTTTTTGTTTTACGCTGGGTTGAGAAGCGCCTGCCGCCGGATTGGCGATCCTGTTTTTTCTTCAAACCCTCCGGCCTCCACCGCCGTCTTTATCAAATGCTCCGCCCTGACAGGTTCCCGTCACGCCCTGGATTCCCGAACCCGCCTCACCCCGCCGCCCTTGTTACCGCTTATAGCGTTTGCCATAAATCCGCTCCGATGTAACGCGCCCGCAGCACCCCTAATACCAAAACGCGGTCCAATCCGTACCACCTGCTGAAAGCTCCCGCTCAATCTCCCTCTCCCTGTGGGAGAGGGCCTGGAGTTTGGCACATTTTAGCCCGGCGTTCCCGGGAGATGTGGCGCGGGCGGGCCGCGCGGGCCAAGCAAAACGATCAAGCCAATCAGAAGGCTATTCTGAAAAACGCTGTAATCCGAGGGAACACATCCTTTGGCGCATCCAGAACCCGCAAGGTCTTCCGCCGGGAATTGCCGCGCAACCGCGCAATTTGTTGACGGAAGGGTATGTGTTGTGTATGTTGGAGTGACCGTTTTTCTGAAAAAGGCTCTTGGGACCGCCTCAAAGCCGCGTCATGGCGGGCGGCGAGGGCGCGGCTGTTTCCAGGCGGGCTTTAAGGCGTTAACTGTCCTTGGCCGTCGTTTTTGGGGACCCGGGGCCGGCGTGTTTTCACGGAATCCTTGCGGGGCGCGGGCCTGGGAGGTCCGCAGGCCGCGCGGCAGGGGGGGGGATGAAGACAGTGCATGTGAAGCAGACCAAGGAATGGCGCGACGCCTTTCGCGGGCGCGGCGGGGTGTTTGTCCGTCTGCCGCTGGATTCCGAAGCGCAGGAGCTTATCCGGCGCCTTCATGGCGTGTATGGCACCGAGACCCTTCTTGACCTTTTAAAGATCGGCCTCAACCTGTTGGAGAGTCAGGCCCGGGAAGCCCCGCCTCCGGAATTCATGGCCCTGGACGGCCTCCGGGAGGCGGCTATGGAGGAGGAGATTCTCGCGGTGGAGGACGAGCTGGATTTGGACTGATCTGTGGCTCCGAAACGGGATGGAACAGGCGGTCCGTTTTATAAGCGCGGCCTTATATAGCGGCTGTCAGAATAATTTTCCGATTGGGTTGAACGCCCTGCTTGGCCGACAGCCTGATGTCGCTCCGGTGAAAACCGGGGTCCAGGGTCTGAAAATAAAGTCTGGATCCCGGTTTTCACCGGAGTGACGCTTGGTTGCGCACGGGCCTAAACTTGCCACGGGACGCATGTCATCGGAACGGGTTTATGAAAACGCTATAGCAGTTGGCGGAATTCCCTACACGTCCCCAATGGGCGCGTTCTCCGGAGACGCCTCCAAAGCCGCTCCAAACCGGTTAAGCCTCTCGACCACCCGCCTGTAAACCTCCGAGTCCGCAAAGCCCGCCGTGTTTCCTCCCGCAAGCTCCAGGCTTTTGACAATATACAGGAGGGTAAGATCCTTTTCCGGGCGCGCGGGATGATACCCCTCAAGGCCATGGTTTCCGGCGGCGCGCACCAAAACGCCCGCTCCCGCCAAATCCTCCAAAAGCCTCTCCGCCATCATAAGCGGCAGGTCCAGCTCACGGGCGATGTCCTTTGCCACCGGCGGCTTTTTCCCCTCCCGGAAGCACAAAACCACGTGCCGGGCCACCCACAGGGCAAGGGTCATCCTGATTCCGTGGCTCATGTTCCGCGTGTTGGGCTCAAACTCGTGGACATCCACGTTCTGGCACGCATAGGCGAGCTCCGCCCCGAGCAGGACAATCATCCAGCTCCAGTTGAGCCAGACGAGAAAGAGAGGCAGGGCCGCGAAACTCCCGTACACCGCGTTGTATTTGGAGACCCCTATCTGAAAGGTGATGTAGGTCCATTGAAAGAACTGGTAGGCGGTGCCTGCGGCGATGCCTGCGATGATGCCCGCGTCCCAGTGGATTCTTCTGTTGGGGATGAAAATGTAGATGAAGGAAAGCAGCACCCAGAACACGCCGTAGGGGAGACAGCCCAGAGCCGAGGAAACCAGCGGGCTGATTTCCTCGGCCATGGCCACCCTGGCGGTCACGTCCCGGACCGTGGCGCCGATATAGACCGCGCTTCCGCTTCCCGCAAGCCAGAGCACCGGGCATAAAATGCTCGCCGCCGTGTAGTCCACGGCGCACCGGGTGATGGAGCGGCCCTCTTTCACCCCCCAGATGGTGTTGAAGGCGTCCTCCATCTGCATCCAGATGCGGACCACGCTCCAAATGATGAGAGCCAGACCGAGGCCCGCCACCACGTCCCCGCGCATCTGGTCCAGGACCTTGGTGGTTATTTCCAGAAGATGCCGGACAACGGTTTCCTGGCTGGGGAACTCGTCCAGGAGGGTTTGCTCGATGAAGCGCTCCAGCCCAAGTCCCTTGGCCACACCGATAACCACGGCGAGGATGGGGGCAACCGAAAGGAGCATGTTGAAGGTAAGGGCGGCGGCGCGGAGGAAGCACTGGTCGTGGTAAAAGCCTCGAAGAGTGAGGACAGCCACCCGGAGAAGGCGCAGGGCGAGGCGGCGCGCGGGCGGAAGGTCGCGGGCGCGTAAAAGCCAGATGCCCGAATCAAGATATCTGTAGAGCCGGAGCATGGGGCCGCCTCATAGCGCGGGAAAATCCGGCGCCGGGACCGGGCGCGCGCGGGTTGAAACAGGATCTATCCGGGGAGTTTTCTGAGCCGCCCGCAGGCCCTTTCCAGCTCCTCCACGCCCTTGGCAAAACAGAAGCGGATGAGGCTCTCTCCGGCGTCGTCATGGTAGAACGCGCCGCCCGGAACTCCCGCGACTCCTGTGGTTTTCAAAAGATGCATGGCTTTTTCCTTGGCGGTGGCGCCGGGAAGCCTGCCAATGTCCGCGAGCACGTAATACGCCCCTTCGGGAACACAGGGGGGAAGGCCGATATCCGCGAGGGTCTTGCAGATGAGGTCGCGCTTTTTGAGATACTCCGCGCACAGGTTCGTGTAAAACGTGTCAGGAAGCCGCGTGATTCCCCGGGCCGCGCCGATCTGAAGGGGAGCGGGCGCGCACACGTAAATAAGGTCGTTCACGTGCCCTATCATTTTCGCGTAGTTCGCATGGCACAAGAGATACCCGATTCTCCAGCCTGTGATGCTGAAGGTTTTGGAATATCCTGAAATGGTCAGGGTTCTGTCCTTGAGGCCGGGCACGGCCGCGGGACTCAGGTGCTTTTTTCCGTTATAGACAAAATACTCGTAAATCTCGTCGGTGAAAACCAGAAGGCCATGGTGTTCGCAGAAGTCCGCGAACATTTCCAGTTCTGTTCTGGGGAACACCTTTCCCGAGGGATTGGCGGGGGTGTTGATGAGAACGGCCCGGGTTTTTGGATTGACGAGCCGCGCCAAGGCGTCGAAATCCACCTTGAAATCCGGGGGGGCCATGCGGCAGTATCGGGGGACGGCCCGAACGGCCAGGAGCGTGTTCACGTGGTAGCCGTAGTAGGGCTCGAACACGATGACCTCGTCTCCGGGGTTTAGCATGGCGAGACAGGCGCAGTAAAAGGCGCCGGTGGCGCCGCAGGAGGCGACGATCTCGGTTTCGGGGTCGTATTCGAGTCCGTTGTATTTCCGCGACTTTTCCGCTATGGCGGCCCGGAGTTCGGGGAGTCCGTCATAGCGGGTGTAGGTGTTGATTCCCGCGTCCATGGCTTCCACGGCGCCGTCGCGCGCCTCTTTGGGCAGGGGCAGGTCGCAGATGCCCTGGGCAAGGTTGATGCCTCCCGCCCTGTCGCATTCGATGGACATGTTGCGGATTTCGGACTGGACAATCTGGCCGGACAGGACGCTGTGCTTGGCGCGGGGTTGCGTCATGTTGGGATGCTCCTTGTTTAGATTCTATGTCCGGATTATCCGCGTTTTTTGCGTAGATAATGTCTGAGTCCTGGGGTTGAAACCCCAGGCTATCTCAAAAACCTTGCCGCACCGCGGCTGCTGTAAGGAGAAATGCCTATTTTATAGAGGTAATTGCAAAACTCTTAGAAACGACAAATTTGATGTAGGCCGGGTGGCTCCGCCCGCAGGGCAGGTTCACCCAACAGATATGAATCATTTAGAAATGTTGGGTACACCCGGGCCTTGCGGCCCGGAACCACCCAACCTGCGCCACTTATGCAATTGCCTCTATAACTAAAAAAACAACAAAAGATGATTTGTATTCTAACTCCTGATACCAAAATGCGGCCCAATCCGTAACACCTGCTGAAAGCTCCCGCTCAATCTCCCTCTCCCTGTGGGAGAGGGCCGGGGTGAGGGCATACCTTGTC
>JAGVGH010000079.1 GCA_020057225.1 Desulfobacterales bacterium
GGCGCTCCGATGGCTCGGGTTCCATTGCCGTAGGGGCGCACGGCGTGCGCCCGAACAGGGGAATCCCTTGCAATAAAATTATTTATGGATAAGCTCTTAGCAAAGGCCCCCATGCCGCCCATTTCCATGAAACCCCCCGCGCTCGCCTCCGGCCAGGCCATCGGCGTGTGCGCTCCGGCCTCCCCGCCTCCCCAGGAAGACCTTGGGCGCGGACTCGCCGTCCTTGCCTCCCTGGGCCACCCGCTCAAGGTTTCCGGCACAGCGCGGGCCACAGGCGGGCTTTTCGCGGGCTCTGACGCGGAGCGCGCAAAGGCCCTCACAGACCTTTGGGACGATCCGGAAACAGGGGCCATTGTCTGCGCCCGGGGCGGCTACGGCTCCCTGCGGATTCTCCCTTTTCTGGACTTAAAGGCCATGGCCGCCCGCCCTAAAATTTTTGCGGGCTTCTCCGATGCCACCGCCCTTCTCATCGCCCTTTCCTCCCAGGCCGGACTGGTTACCTTCCACGGCCCGGTTGTGACCTCCCTGGGCCCGGGAACGCCCGAGGACGCGGCGGACCTTGCGGCCGCCTTCACCTGCGCCGCCCCCGTCACCCTCAAGGCCCCGCGGCCTGTGACCCTGGCCCCGGGCAGGGCCGAAGGGAAGGTTCTGGGCGGCAACCTCACCACCTTGTGCCACCTTGCGGGAACCCCGTGGCAACCGGATCTGGATGGCTGCCTGTTGTTTCTCGAAGACCGGGGGGAAGCCCCGTACCGTATAGACAGGATGCTCAGCCACCTGCGCCTTGCCGGAGTCTTTAACGGTGTCCGGGGCGTGGCGCTTGGCTCCTTCACAGACTGCGGACGGACGGAAGTCCTCCATCCCGTTCTTCTGGACGCGTTTTCCAAAACCGGGATTCCTGTATGCGCGGGCTTTCCCGCTGGCCACGGAACCGAAAACCGGACCCTTCCCCTGGGAATTCCGGCCCGCCTGGACGCGGAGGCCGGAACGCTCCGGTATCTGGAAAGCGCCCTTTTGCCATGATGTTCCGCCGCGTCCGGGAGGCCATGGCCGGAGCCGCGGCCCGGGGCGTGTTTCCTGGCGGCGTTGCCTTGGCGGCCTGCAGGGGCGCCGTGGTTTTCGAGGAGGGTTTTGGCCGCGCCCGCCTTCCCGACGGTCCCCCTGTCACCCCGGACACCCTTTTTGATCTTGCCTCCCTTACCAAGCCCCTTGCGACAGCCATGGCCTGCATGACCCTCACGGACGAGGGCGCGCTTGGCCCCGATACTCCCCTTGGCTCCCTTGCCCCTGTGTTCTCCGGAACGGACAAAGCCCCCCTGACCGTTGCCCGGCTTCTTGGCCACTCCGCAGGCTTCCCGGCGTGGCGCCCGTATTACCGGGAACTGGTCCTTCTGCCCCTGGAGGCGCGCAAAGCCCGCCTTGGGGAGCTTCTGGTCCGGGAACCCCTGGAATACGCGCCTGGAACCGCCACCGTGTACAGCGATTTGGGCTACATGGCGCTTTGGCTAGGCATCGAAGCCCTGACAGGGGTTCCCTTCGACCGTTTTGTCCGCTCCCGGGTGTTCGGTCCCCTGGGAGCCCGGGATGTGTTTTTTCCGCCGGAAAAAGGCCCGGGCGCTCCTCCCGGCAGGATAAGCGCCGCTACGGAGAACTGCCCGGTTCGCGGACGGGTTGTGGAAGGGAAGGTCCACGACCTCAACTGCCACGCCCTGGGCGGGGTGTGCGGGCACGCGGGGCTGTTCGGCACGGCGCGGGGTGTAGGGCGGTTGGCGCGGGCGCTGTTGGCTGCGGCCCATGGAAGGGCGGCGGGGCCGTTTTCCGCGGAAACCGTCCGGATGTTTTGGACATCCCGGCCCGGTCCGGGAAGCCATGTCTTGGGATTTGACACGCCCACGCGGCCGGGATCAAGTTCCGGGCGGTATTTCAGTGACGGGAGCGTCGGGCACCTGGGGTTCACGGGGACGAGTCTGTGGATAGATCCGGAGCGGGAGGTGGTGATGGCGCTTTTGACCAACCGGGTGCATTTGGGGGCGGAGAACGGGGAGATCAGGGTTTTTCGTCCGGAATTTCACGACGCGGCGTGGGAGGACATGGCGGAGGCGGGGTTGTTGACCATATAGTCAATTTTTTGTTGACTTTTAGGTCAACAGATAGGCAAGGATTTGACCGGTTTTTGGGCAGCGCTGGAAGAATGGCGGGTTGGTATCACGCCTCAGCGCGGCGTCCGTGAGATCGCCCGGAGCCGGACAACACGGGGGTCGGAATCCGAAATACTCACAGGAACAAGGCTGCCGGTGTTTCTGCCAAAAAAGTCAAAGGCCGCGGGCAGAAGGTAGTCCACCGCCTCGCGGATGTCCGTGCCCTGGGCCGCCATGGTGGCCTCTCCAATCCAGATTTCCCGCTTTTCCCCGCCAGGAACCCTGGGGCGGGTCTCCATGAGATCAAGCCGCACCCACAGGTCATACACCGTCTTTTGAACCGGCACATACACAGTCTCGCCGGGAACATGCACATAGACCGTCTCGTCCCCGTCCCTGTGGCGCCGGACAACGGGAACGGTCCGGGAAGGCTGGGAAACGCTGGTCACTTCCTCGACGGTCCGGCCCTCTCCGATGCCGAAGTCAAAACCCAGGGTGTATTTTGCCCCCTGGCGCGCGGCGATTCTGTAGCCGCGCCCTGCCAGAAGGGTTCGGATTTTGGCCGCGATTTCCCGGGAAAGAAGGGGGTTTTCAGCATATACGGGTGGCTCCACGCACACCGGAGAGCCGGCAGCCATTGTAAATCCCCGGTCCGGGTCGAGGTATCCGTTTACCTGGACCTGGCGGCCAAAGCATCCGAAAAGGAAAAGAACCGCCGCGCACAGAAAGGCGTATTTGAGAGGGCGGAACATGGGCGCCTCCATGTCAGAGGGTATTACAAATCCGAACCGCGCCGCCCGCCCGCTAGCTGGGTGAGCGGCGGTTTCCAGCGGGCTCCGTCAAAACACCAGCACCCGGGGAGGCCCTTTTTCTCCCGCGGAACCGGGGCGCGGACCCAGGCAAGAAGATCCTTGTAAGCGCCCTGGATCCTGCAAAACATGCGCGCGTCGCCGTTTTTGTCCGGATGATGGGCCATGGCCTGGCGCCGGTACGCGGATTTCAGGCGCTGTTCGGCGCAGGCGCCTAAAAGCTCCTCCGCGCCCAGTTTGAGCACGGAAAGGTGGCGCGTTTTGAGCAGGGGGTCCCTGCTGGTCCAGGGAGTCACACTGCACGGTGACACTTGGCCCTGCACCGCATGGCCCAGAACGGACAACGCCGCCTGGCGCCTGGACCCGCTGTGGCGCGCGGCGCGCCACCAGGCGCGCCCGAGTTCCTCGCACATTCCGGCGAGGTCCGCAAACGGCTTTTCCCCCGGTGTCCTTGCCCAGAAAAAAGAGTACACTTCCTTGCCCCCGTTGGCGAGCACGTGGAGGACAAGATGGGTTTCGCTGAAGGAAAACGTGGCCCGCCGGGCGTGAATGGCCCTCAACAGCCCGGAAAGCACCGCAAGTTTTTGCAGAAGGCGCTGACGGCACTCCAGGGAGCAGTATTTGGCGCGGCCAAGTCCTTCCCGGGTTCCGCAGGCCGGGCATTGACGCGCCCCGGCGCGCGCACGGGGCGCAAGCGCGCGCTCCGCGCTTTCCTGCTTGTTGAGGTTCTCCCGCACACGCGCCTCGGTGTCCTTCTGGTTTTTCCGTTGTCAGGGCGCCGGGGTCGCCGGACGCACCGGCAGGGCTGTTCCGGCTTTCCCGGGCGTCCAGGGTCTGGCCTGCGGCCTTGCCGTGCCCTGCGTCCGCTCTTTCATCTCCTGTTCCGCCTTCTCCAGCTTTTCCGCCTCGGCCAAGTGCTTTGCCCCCTCGTCAGGTTTTTTCAGATACCGGACAAGCACGATTCCCAGGTTTCTCTGGGCGGCGGCCCAGGAGGGCTTGAGATCCACCGCGCGCCTGAAACGTTTCTCCGCTTCCGGATAATCCTGCAGGCGCAGGGCCACAATGCCCGCGTTGAAATGCACCACGGCGTTTTTGGGGTCATACTTGGCCGCGATGGCGAACTCGCCCAGGGCCTCTTTGAGTTTGTCCTGGCGCATCAGCACATTGGCGATGTTGTTGTGTACCTTGCCGTAGTCCGGCTTGATTTCCACCACCTTGGCGTAGGTCTCCAGCGCCTTTTCATAGTTGTTCATATTGCCGTAGGCCACGCCCAGGTTGAGCAGCGCGTTCATGTGGTTGGGATACGCCTCGATAACCTTTTGGAGCGCCTCCACGCCTTTTTCAGGCTGGTTGGATTCCACATAGGCCCGGCCTAAATAGGAGTAGATTTTCGAACGGTTGGGGTTGTGGCGGATGGCCTCCTGGCCCTCCCGGATGACAGTGCCCCAGTATCCGCCTTTTTCCGCGGATGTCATGCGCAGATAGTGCGCGTCCGATTCGAGCCAGCTTCGGTTGGTCTGGGCGAGATAGATGAGCGCGCCAAGGGTAAAGATGGCAAACACAGGGCCCGCGTTTCGCGGAAACACCCTGGTTTTGGTTTTGCCTTCCTGCAAAAGCCAAAAACCGAGCAGTCCCAGAAAGCTCATGACCACAAGGGGAGGCACGGCTCTCTGGAACGGAAAGCAAAAGAGCGAGTTGATGTTGATTCCAACCAGGGCGGTAATCATTCCGACTACAAAATGCCGGTCCTGTCCCAGCGCGGCGGATTTGAAAAGCCTGTAGGCGGCGAGACCCGCCACCACCGCCAGCCAGACCAGCATGGCGTAACCGATAAGTCCTGTTTCCGAGGCGGCCTGCAAATGGTCGTTATGCACATTGTTGAGCTGGGCGTCCTCGCTGAAAACCTCCTCGACCACCTTTTTCCGCACATAGAGCGGATACCAGACTTTGTGGTTGCCAAGTCCAAATCCAAAAAGCGGGCGGTCCTTGATCATCTCAATGGTGTTTAGGAAAATGGCGCGCCGGAGCTTGGCGGAGGTGTCCACGGCCCCTGTCTCCCCTTTGGGAGCCTCCTCGGGAGCGGGATCCTTTGCCTCGGCCTCCTGCTTGGCCTTGGCAACCTCCTTTTCCAATTGTTCGGGTGTCTGCTCCTCCACGGCAAGGAACGTGTGGGCCGCGTCATAGACCCGGTGGTACATGTCCCCCGCCTTCCATTCAAATCCGTTGGGGGTAAGGTTGAAAAGGATGAACACAAGAACAAGGGTGGTGATGGCGGCCAGCGTTTTATGCGGGTTCCAGGAAAGGCCAAGTCCTTGCTTGAGCGTCAGCCAAAGCGTGAGTCCGCCCATCAGGAGGAGCATGAGGGTAAAGGCCAGAAGTCCTGTCCTGTTGTCCATGTAGAGAAGATATAGCAGAAGTGTGCCCGACAAAAGCGCGTATCCCCAGGCCGCAACGGGATTTTTCGCTCGGAGGAAAAACGCGGCCCCCAAAGGCGCGGTGAGCACCATGTAGTGGACCGCCATGTTGCGGTTGGCAAAAGTCGCCGAGGGCGGAACCACCTGGGGCACCCATTGGACATTCAGAAGATGCTGGCCGATTCCAAGGAGAGCCACAAAAAGCCCGGACAGGAGCAGCATTCGTAAAAAGCGGACAGGATCCTCCTTGTCCCGCAGCGCGTTGGCCACCACAAGGCCTCCCAGGGCGCAGGCTACCCAGTGCAGGAGCGCGGTGGCGCCTTCAAACCGGTTTTCAGCCCAGAAAAGAGAAAGGGCGGCCCATCCAAGAAACACGGCCAGAGGGAGGAAAAACGGGGTGGGCAGGAACTCCGCGCGCTCCCGGGCTGTGCTTTTGGCGAACCAGACAACAGCGAAAAAGAGGACGCCGCACTGAATCCAGATGGACTGGGGCAGGTTGGCAAAGTCATAGGTCGCCTCTTTGTGGACAAAGGGGGCAATGGCGGCGAAGAGAGCCACTGCCCGGAAAAACACCGCGTCCACATTGGCGGGGGTTAAAAACACCGTGTCGGCCCCGCTTCGGGTGGCCGCCGCGCCGGATTTCGCCAATACTTTTTCCACGTCCCGGACAGAGATTTTGAGCTCGTCCGCGATCTGCCGTGCTGTTTTTTTTCCGGCGTGGCGCCGGACAGCTTTGCTTTTTTTGTTGGAGAGAGGCAAGGGGGCGCTCCTTGTCACAGAATCCGAGGAAAGAGGTTGAAAGACGCGGGGAATCCGTCCATGGGATGTAATACCAAAATGCGGTCCAATCCGTACCACCTGCTGAAAGCTCCCGCTCAATCTCCCTCTCCCTGTGGGAGAGGGCCGGGGTGAGGGCATACCTTGTCTAATTGCACCTTGGTATAACCGGCAACGCCGGGAGTGTCAGGGGTTAAAGCGTTTGTCAGAATTCCCTGCCGATTGGTTTAACGGTCCCGCCCATTCCTGCGGCCGTCTCCCCGGCGAAGGCCGGGGTTCCGAGGCGGGCGGGTTGGAATTGAATTATGAAATAAGGCTATCGAAGGACAAATATAACCAATTGCTTTCATAGGTATTTTAAGCGCGAAACCACCATCGGCGCGCAATGTTTCCCAAAACCGGGCTGAGAACCGGTTTACGCTCTCGCTATCTCATACTTCTGCATCTTGTACGACAAAATACGCTCCGAAAGCCCCAATGCCTTGGCCGCACGGGCCTTCACCCAGTCATGCTCCTCCAGCGCCCGGACAATCATCTTCCGCTCCACCCGCTCCACCACCTCCGGAAGGCTCCCTGTTAAAAGCTCCTGCTCCTGGTCCTCCTCCGCCCTGGGCGTGGCGGCCAGAATTTCCGCGGGAAGGTCTTGCGCCTTGATCATGTTCCCCGAACACATCGCCACCGCGCTCTCGATGGCGTGCTCAAGCTGGCGCACGTTCCCCGGCCAGGCATAGGCCCGCATGACAGCCAAAGCGTCCATGGAAAGGGTCTGGATGTTCCGTCCCGTTGTCCGGTTGTACGTCTTCAAAAAATGCTTGATGAGCAGAGGAATGTCTTCGGGATGCTCCCGGAGCGGGGGAATGTAGATGTTGAACACGCTGGTGCGGTAGTAGAGGTCTTCCCGGAACCGGCCCGCCCGCACCAGGGCCTTCAAGTCCTGGTTGGTTGCCGCGATGAGGCGGAAATCGCTGGTGAGGACCTCGCCCCCTCCCACGCGCTCAAACTGGCGCTCCTGGAGCACGCGCAGGAGCTTGACCTGGGTTCCCGCGGGAATGTCCCCCACCTCGTCTAAAAACAGGGTGCCCCCGTCCGCCAGCTCGAACCGGCCCTTGGTGTCCCGGTGGGCGTCGGTGAAGGCGCCCTTGACGTGGCCGAAGAGCTCGCTCTCCAGGGTGCCCTCGGCAAAGGCCGAGCAGTTCATGGCCACAAACGGCCCTTTTTTAAGAGGGCCGTTGTAATGGATTGCCCGGGCCGCAAGCTCTTTGCCTGTCCCGCTTTCGCCCGTGATGAGCACCTTTGCCGGGGTCTGTGCGGCCTTGTGGATTTTTTCGAAAACCTCCCGCATGGCGGGGCTGTCGCCGATGAGGTTGTCGAAGCTGTACTTGGCGCGCTCCTCCGCGTCCATGATTTCCGGGTCCGGCACCCTGATTTTGAGCACCTTGGACACGGCCTCCATGATTTCACGGGGATCGTAGGTCTTGGTGAGGAACTCGACCGCTCCCAGGCGGGCGGCCTCCATGGTGGTGTCGAGGCTGGCGTGGCCGGTGAGGATGATGAAGGGGATTTCGCGGCCTTCTTTTTTCACAGCCTCCAGAAGCTCGAGGCCGTTTAAACGCGGCATCATGTAGTCGGCCACCACCGCGTCCACCTGGGTGGTGTCCAGAAACGCCTTGGCCTCGCCCCCGTCCTTGGCCAGAAACACCTCGAAGCCGAGTTTTTCCAGGTTGAACTGGAGAAAACGCCTGCTTGCGGAGTCATCGTCCGCGACCAGAATTTTTTGCTTGGCGGCCATGGCGTCACCGGGTCTTTGCCGCAGGTCTCAAAACAGCGCGGTTTTTCCGCATCCTGTCCGCGTACTGGAAGGGGGTTATTATACGTTGTCTTTCAGGGTTCCGCAAAACTTTTTTGTGTGAAACCGAAGCCCGGCCTCCGGCGTTTCGCGGAAAACACAGGGTCACCAGACAGCCCGGTGGAACTCTCCCAGGCCGTGTACTCCGGAAATCCCCATCCTCTCCCGGACGGAAAGCGTCCGGCGCAGGGTCATTTGCCCTGTGTTTTGGCAAGATAGGCGGCGATTGCCTTGGCCTCCTCGGCGGAGATGCCCGAGAACCACTTGGCCGCCATTTTTTGGACGGTCGCGTTCCATGCTTCCGGGGTTTCCTTTTTAGCCGTCACCTTGTCGAGTCCGTGGCATTTGGAGCAGCGTTTTTCAAAAAGCGCTTTGTCAGCGGACTGGCCGTTTTGAGCGGCCTGGTCTTTGGGGGGCGCGTCGTCTTTCGCCCCGGCGGGGCCTCCGGAAACAAGGAGAAACGCGGAAAGAAAGAGAATGGCCAAGGTCAGGCAAAGGAGTTTGGCTTTCACGGGACACATCCGGCTGTTTTGGGTGGTAAGACCTTTTTCAACATTCCGTTTTGGTTGATGAAAGTGTCGGGCACGTTATTAAGTGCTTATCCCTAAATACTTCTGAGGAGGATTTTAGGGGCACTTTTTCATCGCGGGCGCACGCCGTGCGCCCCTACGGTTATGTGACGGCCGTTATCGCTTACCAC
>JAGVGH010000267.1 GCA_020057225.1 Desulfobacterales bacterium
CCGCGGCGGGCGGCGCTTCCGCGGCCTTAGCCGCGGGCGCCGGTTTTTCAACAGGCGGAGCGGGCGGCGTGACAGGTTTTACCGGCGGTTTCGGGACTTCCATTTCGGCGAACGCCGCGTCCAGGGCGGCCTCATCAAGGGCGGCCTCTTTTTTGTGCGGCGGGGCGGCAGGGGCCCTGGGAACCAGTTGGGTTTTATCCATGCCGGAGAAAGCCTCGTCAATGACGGATTCGTCAAAGAGAGACTCTTTCGCCGGCGGAGGCGGGGGCGGAGGAGCCACGGGCCTGGCTTTTACCTCCGGCTTTTTGGGGGGCGTGGGCGGAGCCGCTTTGGCCTGGGGCTTGTCTCCTCCTCTGGGTTTCGCGGTGGCGATGACTTGTTTGAGCTTGTTGAACTTGGCGACCTCGTCGCCCAGAAGTTTTTTCTTTGCCTTGTCGTCCATCTTGGTGCTGGAGAGCACCTTTTCCAGGCCGTCGTAGGCCGAGCGCAGAAGCGAGACGGATTCCGGGTGGGCCTCCGCTTTGCGTTTCTGGATATATTTGCCCAGAGTGTCCATGAGGGACACGAAGGTCACAAGCACCTGGTCGTTTTTCCAGATTGTTTTGAGCTTGACGATCTCGCTCGCGAGCTTGTCCATGATCTGGTCGGTGATTTCCCAGTCAAGGGACAGGACAAGAACCTTAAGGTCCTTGATTTCCGGGACATCCCGCGTTTTGAGGTTGTCAGGGCCGCCCTCGTCCTCGCCCCAGTCGTCGTCCCCGAAAAAATCATCGAGGCGGTTGTCCGCTTCCGTTGAAACATGCTCACGTTCGTTGCTGCCCAATTGCCCGGTCTCCTATCAGGCCGCGTGATAAACGGTCAGCGCTCGCGGCGGCAGGGGGGGCAAAGGCACCCTGTCCAAATCCCCGTCCGCCGCGCATCCTGCCGTTCACGGGCCTGTCAACGCCTGTTTCTGGCTGATATGCCTCTGGGTGTCTGTTTTTTTCGACAGGCTTTTATTTGAGCTCCTTGTGCAAGGACGCGACGGTAAGGGAGATGATTTTTTTCAGGGTCGGGACAACATTGTCCCCGGTCACGGCGCTTCCGGGGAGGCTTGGAACCTTGAGTTTGCTGTTCAGGTCCTTTTCCATGACTTCCAGGGGCAAAAGGGAAACGCCCTGCTGCTCAAGGTCCCGTTTGTTGTACTGCATGACGAGCGGAATCTTGAAGATGTTTTTATTGTAGCTTGCGAGGTTTTCCTGAAGGTTCTTTAAGGAATGCAGGTTGTGCTCCCGGCGCAGGGTCATCGAGTCGGCGACAAAGACCACGCCGTCCACTCCCTGGAGCACAAGCCGCCGGGTCGCGTTGTACTTGACCTGGCCCGGAACCGTGTACAGGTTCACCTTGATGTCGTACCCCTTGATCTGGCCGATGTCAAAGGGGAAAAAATCGAAGTAAAGGGTACGGTCTCCGTGGGTTTTGATGCTGACCATGTCGGATTTGATACGCTCCCGGAACTTCTTGAAAATGTACTCGAGGTTGCTGGTCTTGCCGCCTCGTCCAGGACCGTAATATACGATCTTAACCTGTACTTCCTTTTTCTTTAGATTGATGAAAGCCAAGTCACATCCCTCGCTGGTTCGATGGTGCCATGGACATCCGCGGTCCGCGCCTTAAGGGGCCCCCGGGCGCCCGCGGCGGTTTTTCTCCGCCGCGGGTCTCCCGGCCCGCCCTGCCTTAATCCGCGTCCGAGTCCGAGTCTATGAAGTTTCTCAAAAGCATTGTCTTGTAAAGCAGGGACTCTTTGATTTTTTTGGCCACCTCCTCAACCCGCAGGCGCAGGAAGCCCAAGGTGACATCGTTGCCAAAGATGGTTATGAGGAGGAACCCGTCATCCACCTTGCTGAAGTGGATGCTCTCGTTTTCCCCTTTGTGGAAAAGCAGGGTGAAATTGTCCTCGCCCACCATCTGGGCCATGGCGCTCACCGCGCCGAAGTTGCCCGCAGCCAGGGCGGCCAGGGAATACAGGTCGTGCGGGCAATTGCCGTTGTCACAGCGGGCGATGACGTTGCCGGCCATGTCAATGAGCAGGCAGCAATGCACTCCGATCTCGATGAGCTCTTCCTCAAGAATGCTTTCGACCCTGTCGAGTTCTTTTTGTCCAAACCCGTATTCCATTAGAACCCAATCCTTTTATGCGGTTTTGTTGCGTTGGATTTCCGGCGCCGCGGCGGTTTTCAGGCTTTTACCGTCTGGACCCGGACGACCGCTTCGGTCGCCACGTCCAAGACACTGCCTATTTCCATCGAACCGCGCATTCCGTGCATGAGGCACCGCGCCACAGCGAGTCCCAGCCCCAGGCGTCCGCTCTTTGTCGTGAAGAGCGGGACGAAAACCTTTTTGATATGTTCAGGGGGTATGCCCCGGCCATTGTCCCGCACGGCGACCCTTAGCCAGCCCTCCGAGACCGCGGCCGTGATATCCAGCTTAGGAGCCTCGCGTCCTTCCAGAGCCTCCGCCGCGTTGCCCACCACATGCCCCAGCACCCGGCCAAAGGCTATCTGGTCCACACGGACATGGCATGGCGGAAGCCTGGGCCGGTATGCAAAGGCTATCCCCCGTCCGGCCAGTTTGCGCTTGACAGCCTCCGCGAACCCCTCGAGGAAGGGCGGGGCGGCAATGGTCACAAGCTCCCCCACCCGGGTCCTCGAATACAGCCGCAACGCCTCAAGAAAACGCTGTTGCCTCTCCACCTGCTCCATGGCGCGGCTTATGTACTCCAGCCGCTTCTGGTCACTGTAATTATGGTAATTGGCCTTGAGAACCTGAAGAGCGACACCCAGTGAATTCACGGTGTTGCCAACGTCATGCCGGAACGCGGAACATATCTGCTCCAGGGCGGTAAGATACTGGTCTTCCCCCTCGAACGAGCCGGCCCGCACATAACCCGGCTCCTCCCGGTGCTCTGGAAGGGGCGGAGATCCCGCACCCGCCATCAGCTCTTGCTCTCGCGCGGCTTGAGCATCTCGTACACCTTGCGCTCGTACTCCTTCATCAGAAGCCGCGCCCGCCCAAGCCACTCGTTTTTACGGGACATAACGAATAAAAAACAGGGGATCCCGGATATATGACGCACAAGATAATAGTTGGTCCCCGTGGTGATCAGAATGTCGTCGGTCTCCTGGTCTCCCGCAAGCAGCTTCACCGCCTTGAGATTCGACTTGACGATGGTGGCCAGATACGCCGACGCCACGTCCGCGTCCACCTCGGGATCTTTGCTCAGGCCGGCGACCGAGAGGCCATCATCCGCCAGCACCACAGCCGACGCGACGAACCCGGGAAGCTTGTCCGCCATCTCCTCAAGCAGCTTGTTCAGACCACTTCCCACGTCCCGCCTCTGTCCCTTCCCCGCGCCGCCCGCTTAAAACCGCCGACAGCCGCCCCCCCTTTGGAAAAACGCCTTGCCGCCCGCAGGCCCGGATTCCCGCCTCATTCCTCAACCTTCCCCGCCATAGGAATCGCGACTATATATCCCTATAACGCCTTTTGTTCCAATTGTCAAAATGAATTCTTCAAATGTTTCAGGGTTTTCCCCAAAAAGCCCCGCGCCCCGGACCTCAGGAAAGCCACTGCGCCAACTGCCGCGAATACTTGTTGGCCACAAGACGCACCGTCCCAAGGGTCGCCCCACGGTCCACCGCGATTTCCAAATAATACCTGGGCGTGAGAAAACGGGTCAGCACCCAGGCCTGCTCCGTCTGCACAAGATTCTCCTCAAAACACCCGATTTTCAAATCCTGCACGGATTTCTCCAACAGCCGCATCACCATGGCGAACTTCATCCCAAAAGCGTCTGTGTCCGCCCCTGCGGGATTGTACTCCGCCAAATGTACTCCGTCCAGGCCCGCCACGCCGCAGGCAAGCACGCCCTCGATGTCCTCCGCCATTTCCTTGAGCGCCGCGTACAGCCCCGCGGTCTTGGCCAACTGCTCCTCGGCCTCCTCGACAGCAACCTTGCGCACCGCGCCCCGGATGCCCAAATCCCCGCCCCAGGGCTGGTCAAAGGTGTCCTCATAGGCCAACAGAGGGTCTTCCCCCGGAGCCGCCACCGGCAAACTGTCCCTCTCCTGCTCCAGCTCCTGCTCCGTCTCCATGGAGGGGGGAAGATCCCCCTCGTCCTTCATCCGGGACGCCTCCATCAAGAGATGCATGAGCTTCATGTGGATTTTCCGCCGTATCTTGCTCTTGGGCAGGTTCCGGAACCGTATCTGCACCCGCCCCCACCGCAGCATCTCCAGCGCCGCCCGCTCCCCTCTCAGCTCCTCGCACACCGCGTCCAGAAGAACGCCGGCCTTGAAGAAAAAATGCCCCTTCTGGCCGTTCTCGTTGTGCATTTCGAGAAGCGATGTTTTCTGCTCGATTTCGATAAGCTGGAGAAAGCTGCCCACGGAGATGCCTGTGACCGAGCCGCCGGGAACGCCCTGGTTGAGCCCGTCCTGGACGCATTTCGCCAGCACGTCAAAGTCAAGGGGTTTGCGCAGAATGTCCAGCGCCCCCATCTCCCGCAGTTTTTCCTCGATCTGGGGAGTCGCGTAGGCGCTCATGACGATGACGGGAACAGTGGGCATGTTGCTGGAGATGTAGGCCAAGAGTTCGAAGCCGTCCATCTCGGGCATGCGCAGATCGGTGACCACAAGGTCCACGCTGTTGGACTCGAGGATTTTCACCGCCTCGAGGCCGTTGGGCGCTGTCAGAACCTTGAACTGGTCCTTGTAAGGCTCAAAGCCGTCCTGAATGCTGTAGATGAGCGATTTTTCGTCGTCAACCACCAAGAGCTTCTTCATCCGCGGGAACCCCCATGCGGTGACAAGTGCCGCGCGCGCCGCGCATCATCTTAATATGATACAAAAACACGGTTCCCGTCAATGTTATTCAGCCGGAACGGTCCCGGTCCTCCCCGGCAAGGCCGTGCTCCTTGAGCTTGCGCGCAAGGGTCGAGCGGGAAACACCCAATGCCCGCGCCGCCCGGGACTGGTTGTGACCCAGAGCCGCCATGGCGCGGACAATGGCCTCGCGCTCCAAGAGAACCAGGGGGAGGATTTCCGCCTTCCGCGCGCCGGCCCCTTCTTTCCGCCCGGATAGTCCGGCCAGCGCCAGGGGGAACACGGTTTCCCCTCTGGACCGCTCCGCGGAAATCTCCATCACACGCCGCAGCTCCCGGAGGTTCCCGGGCCACGCATGCTCCAAAAGGCCCTGTTCCTCCTCCGGGGGAACGGAAAGCGCGCGCTCCGGCGCTGCCTCATGGAGAAACCAGCGGGCTAGCTCCGGAATGTCTTCCGCCCGCTCCCTCAAAGGAGGAAGACGGATTTCGAAAGCGCCCTCATTAGGGAACAGCCCGTCAACAACAGCGCCCCGCGCCTCTTCAAGTACCGAGGCGAGAAGCCGCGCTTTGGCCGGACGCTGCGCCGTCCCCCCCGCGCCCCGGGCGCAACCGCTTTCCAGTATTTCAGGCAGCCGCTCCTGGACTGGCCGGGGAAGGCTCCCGATGTTTTTTAAAAAAAGGGTGCCGCCGTGCGCAAGCTCAAAAGCCCCCCTCCGGGGCAGGCCCTCCAGGCGCGGTCCAAGCTCTCCGGAACCGAAAAGTTCCTCCTCCAGGCAGATTGGAGGCAAAGCCGCGCAGTCCAGCTCCAGGTAAGGCGCGGAAACGGGCGAGCCTTCCTGGTGGATGGCGCGGCCCATGGCCGTTTTCCCGGTTCCCGCCTCTCCAACAAGAAGCACCGGGGCCTTCCCGGCGGACGCTTCCCGGGCAAGCCCAAGGGCCTGGCGAAAGGGGGCGCTTTCTCCTAAAAGCCGCGTGCGGCGGCTTTGCCGCGCCCGCCAATGCCCGTACACATCCCGCGTCCGCTCCAGAGCCAGGGTTTCCATGGCCTTTTCCACAGTGAACACAAGCGCCCCGATGTCCATGGGCTTGGCAATAAGGCTGTGAACTCCCGCTTTTTTCGCGTCCGACGGGTGAAACGGGTCCGCATGGCTCACGGCAAGGATGATCTTCGCGTGTCCGGCCACGGCGCGGACGCGGGCGCACCAGTCCACGCCTTTGCCGTCCGGCAGTTCCTCATCCAAAAGGACCACATCCGCATGGCGCCTTTCAAGAAGGGATATCCCGCGCGCGCCGGTCCGGGCTGTGAGCGTCTCCACGTCCTGGTCCGTGAAATGCCGGATAAGGGCCCGGGCCGCTTTTTCGCGAAACAGGGGGTCTTCGTCAATGATGAGGACAACCACGCGCGTTGCCGCCTTGCCTTTTTAAGCGCCGCCGCCGGACCTGTCCCGAAGGGGAGTCTTGACTCATGCTGTGCCAATGCCGAAGATTACAGGTATCATGCCAGGATCTGAGATGTAAACAGTCTTTGAGGGCAGAGGGTGTTCCCCCGCCTCTTTTGCCCGGTCAAATTCGTCCGCCATTCCAATCCGTGTTGAATCGGGCGCCAAATTGTGATACCCCTAAAACTTCCACTCCCCCTGAAAACAAGGACGGTGCGATATGAATTCCTACATTATCCGGGTGGACATGCGCGACGGGGACCGCGACTATGGCAAGCTGCACGACGCCATACGGACCTTTTCGGGCTGCTGGAACGAGCTCGATGACATGTGGGTTGTCCGGACCTCCCTCAACGCCGCGGAAATCCGGGACTTCGTCAAGCAGTTCGTTGACCTGGAGGACGGGGTGTTCGTGGGCGGACTTTCCGGGGAGGCCGCGTGGCGCGGTTTTTCGGATCCCGGCTCCCAGGTTTTGAAGAAAGTCCTCTGACCCCCCTTTTCCGCGCGGCCCTCCCGCCCCTGCAAACGGTTCCGCGCCCACCCGGCACAGCCTCCCTTGAGCCGTGCCAAAGGAACCGGTATCCGAAGCCCCACGCCGCCGGATGGCTCTTTGCGCGCCGCTGTTCCCGGACACCCGGCGTCAAACCCCGCGCGTCCCAGGAGACACCCCATGCCAACCCAGGACTCCCAGGCTCCCAAGCTCGCCCGCATAAGCGGGCACAACCTCGAATCCCTCTTCGCCCAAACCATAGAACAAATCGGACGCGTGATTCTTGGCAAGCAAGAGCAAATCCGCCTGGCCCTCGCCTGCCTCTTTGCCCAAGGGCATCTTTTGGTCGAGGACATGCCCGGCATCGGAAAAACAACCCTTGCCAAAGTCCTCGCAGGCACCCTCGGCCTCGATTTCCACCGCGTCCAGTGTACCAGCGACATGCTCCCAGGCGACATCCTTGGTGTGTCGGTGTTTGAGCAAAAATCCGGCGGCTTTGTCTTCCATCCCGGCCCTGTCTTCACCCAGGTGCTTCTGGCCGACGAAATCAACCGGGCCACTCCTAAAACCCAAAGCGCCCTGCTCGAGGCCATGGAGGAGCGCCAGGTCACCATCGAAGGCCAGACACGGCCTTTGCCCGGCCCCTTTTTCGTCATCGCCACACAAAACCCCCTCGAACAGGCGGGAACCTATCCCTTGCCCGAATCCCAGCTTGACCGCTTTCTTATGCGGACCGCCATCGGCTATCCGGACCGGGCCTCCGAGCACAGCCTGCTTGCCCAGGGAGGAGTCTTTCGGGAGCTTGAGGAGGTCCGCCCTGTTTTCAACGCGGAAAAGGTGGCGCGTTTTCAGAAGCTGGTTTTAAAAATCCATACGAGCCAGGCGCTCATTCATTATGTCCAGGACATTCTCGAATACACGCGCAAATCTTCGGCGTTCCGCCTGGGCCTCTCCCCCAGGGCCGGGCTCGCCATCCTGGCCGCGGCGCGGGCCTGGGTTTTTATCAACGGGAGGAACTATGTTTTGCCCGAGGACGTGCAGAAAGTGCTGCCCTATGTCGCCGGGCACCGGCTCCGGGGGGCAGAGGGCCAGGACGGGTTTGCCCCGGACGAGCTGATGGGGCTTCTTTTGTCGGTTCCGGTGCCATCATGAGTCTCTTCACGCGTCTGGAGGAGGCCTGCGCGCGGCGCGAGGAAAAACGGCCCAGGGAGCCTCTTCCCCTGGTTCTCAGCCACCGGCGGGTGTACGTCATGCCCACCCGGCACGGGTTTTTCTTCTTCATGGTCCTTGGAGCCATGCTGTTAGGCGCCCTCAACCACAACAACAACCTTGGATTCCTCCTGGTGTTTCTCCTGGGAGGCATGGCCTTTGTCTCCATTTTCCACACCTATCGAAACATCGCGGGAATCTCCCTTGTCTCAGCGCGTTCTTCCCCGGTGTTCGCCCAGGAGCGCGCCCAGTTCGTTTTTCAAATCACAGCTTCCGGCCATGCGCGGCGCGGCCTGTCTTTATATTTCCGGGGCGGGGAAAAACGCGGGCTTGACCTTTTGCCGGATGTGGAGACCCGGGTGGATGTGCCCTGCCGCGCAACGGCGCGGGGACGGTTCACGCCTCCCACCCTGGTTGTCGCCACCACCTACCCCTTTGGCCTGTTCCGGGGCTGGGCCACCACGCGTCCGGACACGGCCTGCCTGGTGTACCCCCGCCCTGTGGCCGGGCCTATGGAGGCCTCCCGGACCTTTGCGGAGGACGGGGGCGGCGGGGAGGCAAAAGGCCCAGGCGTGGATGATTTCGAGGGACTCTTGGCGTACCGTCCCGGAGACCCGTTAAACCGGATATCCTGGAAAGCGTACTCCAGGGGCCGGGGCCTGCATGTCAAAACCTTTGCGGGGGAGACCGGCAAGACGCTTCTGTTTGACCTCGACGCCTTATCCGGACACGATTTGGAAAAGAAACTCTCCCGCGTCTGCCACATGGTGCTTACCGCGGAGGCCATGCGGCTCACCTACGGGCTGAAGCTGGGTCCGCGCCTTGTTCCGCCGGATTCCGGCGCCCCGCACCGGCGCGCCTGTCTCAGGGAACTTGCCCTTTTCGGCGAGGGGAGGGACTGATGGCCCAGGCGGATATCCGCGCGCGGCCCATAGCCTTGGCGGTGTGCCTCTGCACTTTGCCCCATATCTTCAACATTCCGCCCTGGACCGCGGCGGTTAGCGCGGGGCTTTGGGTGTACGCGTTTTTCGCCCGGGGCCGGGGATGGCCCTTTCCGGGCGGACGGATCCTCACGGTCCTCGCGTTTTTTGGTTTCGCGGGCATCCTTGCCTCCCAGGGCGGCGGCCTGGGCACGGACGGCGCCGTGGCGCTTCTTTCCCTCATGGCGGCGTTGAAAATCCTCGAAATCCGCACCCACAGGGACCGCATGCTCACCCTGGTACTGTGTTATTTCCTGATTGTAAGCGGCCTTTTCTTTTCCAACTCTTTGGGCGCAACCCTTTACATGTTTTTCTGCGTGTGGTGCGCCACAGCGGCCATCATCCACGTGAACCAGCCGGGCATGGGCGCCAGGGCGCCGCTTCGCCTTTCCGGCGTCCTCATGGTCCAGGCCCTGCCTGTCATGGCCGCCTGGTTTCTCCTGTTTCCCCGGATACAGGGCGGGCTGTGGAGCCGCTTTTTCACCCACGCGCAAAAAACAGGCTTTTCCAGCGAAATGTCTCCGGGAAACATCGCGGACCTTGCGCGGAACACCGCGGCAGCCTTCCGTGTCGAGTTCGAGGGGGAGCCGCCCGCCCGGCGCCACTGGTACTGGCGCGGGGTGGCGCTCTGGGATTACGACGGGACCACCTGGCGGATTGGGGACCGGGAGGCAAGTCTGGGGCGCCGGTTTTCCGGAAAAGGGCGCGCGGCCTACACGGTGAGCCTGGAGCCCAACGGAGAGCGCTGGCTTTTCGCTTTGGACATGCCCTCGGGGGTTTTCGCCCGGGCGGTCCACAGGGATGACCACACCTTTTACATCCGCCAGCCGGTCACCCAACGGCTCATCTACAACGCTGTCTCGTACACTCAGTACAACACTGGCCCCCTGGACGCGGACAAGGCCGCCCTGGCGCTGCCGCGCGGTCTCAATCCGAAAACCCGGGAGCTTGCCCAACGACTGCGCGCAGAATCCAAAAACACAGACCAGTACGTCCAAAAAATCCTTGCCTACTTCAGGGAGAATCCCTTTTACTACACCCTCAAGCCGCCCTTGCCGGGTGAGAGCGCGGAATACAGGCAAAACCGGGTGGACGAGTTTCTCTTTGGCTCCCGCAGGGGCTTTTGCGGGCATTACGCCTCGGCCTTTGCCGTCGCCATGAGGGCCGCGGGCGTGCCTTGCCGGGTGGTGGCGGGGTATCAGGGAGGAGCGCGCAACCCCTATGGGGGACATGTGACCGTTCGGCAGTCCGACGCCCACGCGTGGTGCGAGGTGTTCACGGAGGAAAAAGGCTGGACCCGGGTGGACCCTACGGCGGCGGTGGCGCCGGGCAGGATTCTCATGGACGCTTCCCAGATTCTTGAAGCGGAGGCTGCCCTCGATATTTTCCGGATGCTGCGCGGAACCCGGATGGGGCAGTGGATGAACACGGCGGGGTTTGGCTGGGATTACATCAACAGCCGGTGGAACCTGTGGGTTATGGGTTATTCCCAGCGGGAGCAGGCGGGGCTTTGGTCGCGGCTGGGGATTGACCCGGGCGGCATCAGGGCGCCGGCCAAGGCCATGGGACTGGCCCTGTGCGCGGGGGCTGTGGTGGCATTTTCCGTGGCGCTTTTCCACGCGCGCCGCCCCGGAACCCGGACAGACGCTGTTGGCCGGGCCTGGGAGGATTTTTGCGGCAAGCTAAACCGGGCGGGTTTGACACGGAGACCGGGCCAGGGCCCTGTGGATTACATGGAAACAGTGAGCAGGGCGCGTCCGGACATTGCCCGCGAGGTCCGCGGGATAACGTCCATTTACACCCGGCTCAGGTACGGGCGGGGGGGGAGCGCCGACTCGGAGCGGTCCCTTGCGCTCTTGGTGCGCCGGTTTAATCCTCCGGCCCGAAGGCGGGTGAAACAGGGGGCGGAATGATTATGGCAAACTTATTGCAAGGTTGCATAGTCAGATCGCTGAAAAGCGCCGGAAAAGCGCGGAAGCGGATACCATACGGGCGCCGGAGACCTGGACCGGCGGACCGTTGACGCGGGAGGCGGGAACATGAACATTCTTGTGGTGGATGACGAGCTGGAAATGCTCGATCTGGTCGAGGCCCTTCTGGAGGGGCGTGCCGACAGGGTGTACACCGCGCGGAACGGGAAAGACGCCCTGGACCTGCTTGCAAGGCGGCGCGACGAGGTGGACGCTGTCATCACCGATTACGTGATGCAGGACGTGAACGGGATGGAGCTGTTGAAGTCCATCCGTGAAGAGCATGGCGCGCTCCCCGTCATTATGATGACAGGGCACGGCGAAAAAAGCCTTGTCATCGAGGCCCTGCGCAACCACTGCAACGGCTTTCTCGAAAAACCCTTCACCCGCCGCCAGCTTTACGAGGAATTGGAGCGGGCGCGGGTGGATGTGCTTCTCAAGGCCCAGCCCTCGGAGGCCGCCCGGGCGGTGCCCCATGTGCTGGGGCAGATGAACGGGCTTTTAGAGGACATGGCCGAGGCGGGACGGCTGGTGGAAGAGACGGACCATGATCCGGAGGTTGCCGCCGCGCTTTTAGAGCGCATCCTCTCCAGGGTGGCCAACATGGAGCGGGTCGCGGAGCGGATTTCCCAGATACGGCGCACCGGCGGAGAAACAGAGCGGGCTGTTTTGCCCGTCTTTGAGACATTCACCCGTCTGGTGGGCGAAATCCGAAAGCAGAGCGGGCGCCTGGCTGAGGCAAAGGCCAGGGAGCCCCGGCCAGTGGAAATCAGCGCCCCGGGTGCCGGGGAGGTCTATAAAAATCTGATTGCCTTTGCGGCCCGGGCCCTTGCCCCCGCCGACGCGGGCCCGCAGGCCGCGCCGCGTCCGGAAAGCGCGGAGCCGCGTCCGGAAAGGAAAAACCCCAACCGCGCGATCATCGAGGCCCAGCTTGCCGCTCTCAGGGATGAAATCGAGTCGCGGACCCGGGAAACCCGGACGGGCGGCCTGTTTCTAAAAATTTAGATTCTATGTCCGGATTATCCGCGCTTTTTGCGCGGATAATGGCGCGGCCTTAAAAAGGGCCGTTTGCAGCCAGCCCTAAAGCCTAAAGCCTTCTTTCCGGCTCCGCAGGTTTAGGCCAAGAAGGCCTGGAGGAGGCGGAGCCGCGGAGTAGGTGTCAGTCCCGCCGCTTTTTCGCCACCCCGGCCTTTTCCAAAATATCCTCCATAAGGCACCACCGGGTAAACGCCGACTGGATAAGATTGGCGCCCACAAAGGCCGTGAAAAGAAACCACCACGGGCTGTGCAGAAGACCCAGGGCCAGGGTTATGAGAATCATGCTCCCCGCGATGAGCCGTATGTGTTGTTCCATTCCCATTCCGCCACCCTCCTTTGGCGCGCTTCCCAGGGCCGCGCCCCGTGCTCACGGCTTCCCCACCGCCGACATGTAAACGGCGCTTTCCTCTTCTCCGTCAATTCCCAGAACCGCGTTCACCTCCCCGTCATACAAGGCCCCTATCTGGCACGAGCCAAGACCCAGCGACACGGCGGCAAGGGCAAGATTTTGCGCCGCGTGCCCGCAGTCCAGATAGATGTAGCGGAAGGCGCGCTCTTTGTACTTCCACACGGACCGGGCAAAGACCGCTGTCTGGACAAACGTGACAGGGGCAATCGCCGGCATGCGCTGGTCCAGCGCCGCCCGGGACAGATCCGGCGAAACATCCCCTTTCCGCAACTGCTCGATGGCGTGGGCCAAAGGAAAATAATGGTAGAGTCCCGGGGGCACGCCTTCGACATTCCGGGCCGCGAAATATGTTTCCACAGGATACAGGGCGCCCGCGCTGGGCGCTGTCCTAAAAGGCATGCCCCGTTCGACCCGGTTTACACCGGCCGCCGCCCACAGCAAAAAGGAAAGGTCTTCGAGAGCCAGTGGAGAGTCGACAAAATGCCGCACGCTCCGGCGCTTTTTCAAAACAGCGTCCAGGCGCGCCTGGACTCTCGGCCTGGGAGGGTCCAAAATTTTCCGGGGCGCGCCGGGGTATTCCTTATGGGTTTTGGGCTGGCTTGAAAGGTCTATCATGCCTCCCGGAAGGTGTCCCCGGACATAGGCCGTGGCTTTCTGAAACAGGCCGCCCACGCCGGGCGCTTTCCCTCCGCCTTTCCCGTCGCTTCCGTCCATGTCCCTTCTCCTGTCAATGCCGCGTCTGCGGGGGGGTGATGGTGCCTCCAGGCGGAGGCATTGCCGGCTCGATGGGTCCGTGGGTTCTCTCATACAGCTCCATGTTGGTCACCAGCGCGGCCAGCATGCGCTTCATGTGTCCGGGGCTGGTGATGACCCGGGCGGTGACAGCGCCCGCGGGAGGAGCGATCATAAGAAAATCCATGATGAACTCCTCT
The DNA here is from genome assembly GCA_020057225.1 of Desulfobacterales bacterium. GTDB lineage: Bacteria > Desulfobacterota > Desulfobacteria > Desulfobacterales > Desulfatibacillaceae > JAGVGH01. The sequence continues at coordinate 13,329 of JAGVGH010000267.1, forward strand.
TTGCTGTGGGCCACGTACATGTTGTTGGCATAGACTCCGCCGTGCAGGTTTTCCGGAAAATGAATCCGGATTTCGCGTTTTTCCTCGCTCATAAATCCTCCCTGGCCCTGATGGATATCCCGGGCAAGCGCGGGGCGTCCGCTGGCCGGATTTCGAATGTGTTGAAGGATGCGGCGGCGCCCGGCCTCATCCTGCTTTTTGGCCTGTCACCAGGGCCGTGCCCTGCCCGGTGTCCCGTGTTTCCATGCCGGTGAACCCCGTCTCCGCAAGCCGGCCTTCCACCTCCGCCGCGGTGTGGGTGTCCCCGCTGTCGGCGCCGACGAGCATGTTGAGGGCGAACACCGCGCCGAAAACAGGGCTGGTTCTGTTGGCGTCCATGATGAAGTCCTGAGGGAATCCTTTTCGATATGTTTTAAGATATCGCCCATGGGCGCCTCCTTCTCATGACGCCGCGGCCAGAAGCTCTTTCACCGCGTGGAAATAGCGCATTCCCGCCATGATGTGGATGTCGTTATGGTTTGCTCCCGGCACCGTATAGAGCCGTTTCCAGGCGGCGGGGCATGCGTCGTAGAGTTCCTCGCCCTGGGGACGGGGAATGATGTGGTCGTGCTCCGCGTGGATGATGAGGGCGGGCTTGTGGAAGTCTTTGATTTTTTCGAGGTTGGCGATGGCGTCCCCTGCCTCGTCCAGGCCAAGGGCCGCGGTGTCAAGACCCAGGAAGGCGAGAAGGGGGAAGGTGTGGGCAAAACCGCTTTCAATGACAAGACCCGCTATCTCCGGTTGAAAGGCCGCGGCGAGCTCGAGGGCCGGGGCGGAGCCCAGGGAGCGGCCCATGATGAAAAACGGCGCGTTTCCGCGTCCTTCCTTGCGGAGCCACTCACGGAGGGCGTCATACACGGTGCGGGCGTCCTCCAGCATGGCGGAGACGCCGGGAGCGCCTTCGCTTTTGCCGTAGCCCCGGTAGTCCATGGCGAGGAGGTTGGCGCCGATGGAGTGGAACATGGGACCCAGGGTGTCGTAGTCCGCGGCGATTTCGCCGTTGCCGTGGAAGAACAGGATGTTGGGCCAGGAGGCCTCCCTCAGGTAGAGCCTGCCTGCCAGACGGACGCCGTCCGCCGCGCGGGCGGACCAGTCCACGGCGCCTGCGGGGGGCGTGTGGGGGGGCTGGCGGCGGGGGTGGAAGAGGATGCGCCGGACAAGGGGGTGGTCCAGTTTGGCAAGGGCCTGGGAATGGTCCATGGGGAACCTCCTGATACCAAAATGCAATCAGACAAGGTACGCCCTCACCCCGGCCCTCTCCCACAGGGAGAGGGAGATTGAGCGGGAGCTTTCAGCAGGTGTTACGGATTTTCCCGCATTTTGGTATGAGTGGTGATTACATGTTAAACCACCCTACGGTCAGCGGACGGAAATATCAAGGGGGATTTGTCGGGGAAGCGGCTTTGCCGGGGTGTCCGGACGATTCCGCGCTTTTTTATGCGGCGCTTTTTGCGGCGGTTCGGGAGGCATGCGGGACCGTCCGCGGGGCGGGCAGCGGTTTCGGGCGGCGGGATGGGAGGAAGGCCGCGGAAAGAACGGGGATGCAGGCAGGGACGGGAGGAGTGCGGCAGCACGGTTTTTGGGGAGGGAAGGGGATTGTGTATTTTCTGAACAAATAGGAATTAATACTACTCCGAGAGATAGGCATTAACCCAGGCTTAGAATCAAAAAACGCGGCGAACCCGGGCATCCTCTCCTATTTTTCCGTCTCCAACGCCTTCTCCAGCCCCCCCGGCGCCTCCGCGTCTTCCGCCGCAAGCGCCAGCGCCCGGCGGTAGCGCTCCGCCGCCTCCGCCTTTCTTCCAAGACCCAGCAGCGCGTTGCCCTGGGCTGTCCATACCGCCGGGTCTTTGGGCGCCAACTCCCCGGCCTTCTCCAAGTGATAAAGAGCCTCCTGGTGCTGGCTCTGCGCAATGAGCAGAATTCCCAGGTCAAAACGGTTCTCATACCGTCCAGGGTCCGCCTCCGCCGCCGCCCGGAAAAACCGAAGAGCCGGAGACGGTTTTCCGGTCTCGGACAAGAGCTTGCCCAATCCGTTCAACGCGGGGGAATACTTGGGGTCCCGTGAAAGGGCGTCCGTAAACTTGGCGTAGGCTTCCTTGTACCTGCCCATGCTCTTGTAGGTTTTGCCAAGATTATAATGGGTCTCCGCCAGGGTGGGGTCTGTCTCAAGCGCCTTTGTATAATGGTCCGCCGCCCCCAAAAAGTCGTTCCTCCGGGTTAAAAGACCCCCGAGGTTGTTATGGGCTGTCACAACATTTTCTTTTGTATCCAGCACCTTGATGTAGTACTTCTCCGCCTCCGCGTAATCCCCCTCTTTCTCATACAGCATGGCCATCGAGCAATAGGCCGCTCCGTAGCCCGGAGAAAGGCGCAGCGCCTGCCTGTACTCCTCAAGCGCCTCGCTGGTTTTGCCTGTCCCGGAAAGCGCGTTCCCCAGGCTTACCCTGGCCCCGGCGAATTCGGGGTTTATGGAAACGGAGCGTCTCAAATGCGGCTCCGCCTCTTTGAACCTCTTTTTCTCCACAAGCGCCGTGCCTGCAAGGTGCTCCACAAACCAGTTGTCACGGGTAAGGCTGAGGGTGCGCGTAAAAAGAGTGATGCTGTCTTTCCAATACCGTGTTTGAAGGGCGGAGGACACTCCCAGGGCCGCGACGGTGACCGCCAAAACAACGCCAAGCGCGGCGGGAACTCCTGAACGGCGCCTTCCAAGGGCCGCCGCGATGCTGGCCGCCCCAAACGCGGCCATCACCGCCGCGCCCGTGTGGGAAAAAAAGGTGAAGCGGTCCGCGAAAGCCTGCACTCCGGCCTGCATCACCCCGCTCACCGGAAACAGGGCGCCAAGAAAAATAAACCAGCCCACAGGCAGAAACGGGGCCTTTTTGCGCGCAAGAACACTGGCCGCTGTGATTGCGGCGAGAACAAGGGCGGAGCCCAGCACTGGAGCGGAGAGAAGAGGCGGGTCGGCCCGCGGGTAGAGCATGGCAAGGTTGGCAGGCCAGAGCGTTTTTTCCAGGGCTGTTCCGTAGGCGCACAGCATGTTGGCAAGGCGTCCGGACAGGGTGATGTCCGAAAGGGGGGCCAGAGCGCCCACACCGGAATGGGCGCGGACGGTGATGAGGGAGAATCCGGCGGAAAGCGCGAGAAGGGGTATTTTTTCGAGGACAGGACGGAGACGGGAAGTGTTTTGCCCTTGGCCGGACAGCGTGTCAAGCCTTCGGAGCGGCCAGTAATCCAGCAGCAAAAGCACAAACGGCAGGGTGACAGCCATGGGCTTGGACATAAGAGCCAAAAGAAGACACAGGGCCACCAGCAGATAATCCAAAACCTTTTGGGTCCGCGCATAGCGGGCATAGGCCAAAAGGCATAAAAACCAAAACAGTCCGCACAGCACGTCCTTGCGCTCGGTGATCCAGGCCACGGATTCCACGCGCAGGGGGTGCGCCGCGAACAGAAGGGCGGCGGCAAAAGAGGGCCAGAAGGCGCCGGTGAGAAGGTGGAGCGCCCGGAAGAACACCACGGCGCCGAGAGCGAAAAGAACCGCGTTGGTCACATGGAAACGGCCCGGGTCCATGCCGGAAATCTCGTGGTCCAATGCCAGGGACAAAAAGGTTGCTGGCAGCCAGAATCCCACGTGGGTGTTGCAAAGGGCCTCCCGGAGCCCCCTTTCGGAGAGTCCGTGGACAACGGCGGGGTTGTGCTCCGCAGTGGCGGGGTCGTCACATCCGATGAATTCGTAACCGGCGACAGGGTAGTAGATGGCGGCCACCAGAGCGGCAAGGGCGAGGCTGGCGAGGAGGACGCGGCGGGAAACGAGGGAGGGCGCGGGACGCCGGGGATTTTGGGAAGCCATGGGAGAGGGTTCCTCCGGCGGTGTATTCGTAAACCCTGGGGAGGTGTTTCCGTCCTTGGGTGTCAGCGTGGACATGCGCAGCCTTTGCGAATTCCGCTTTGGAAATTTAACCAACGCCGCAGGCCGCGTTTTTGACAGCCAAGGCATTACAGTCTAATCAAAGGCATTCCGTTTAGGATTCCCCTTTATCATTCCTGCCTTCGTAAATGCGGTCCAATCCGTAACACGTGCTGAAAGCTCCCGCTCAATCTCCCTCTCCCTGTGGGTGAGGGCGTACCTTGTCTGATTGCACCTTGGTATCACAAGTCGCCTCCCGCGCATAGCGTCTTCAAAACGGGGCGGCAACTGACAGGGACTAAAGGGGTTCCGTCAGAAAATCCGCCGCCGAAAGCACGGCCCTGGAGCGGAGCGGCTCTTTTTCCCCCACAAGCTGATGCTTTGCCCCGGGCAGGAGCAAGACCTTGGAATTCAGGAATTTTTTTTGCAGAAACGGGAGATTGCGCCGCCAGTCCACCACCGGGTCCGCGTCCCCCTGCACGATGAGAAGCGGGATGTCTTTGGAAGGCATGCTCCGCAACCGGCGCTCCCAGGGGTACACAGCCCTTGCCCATTTGAGTGCCATGCGCCTGCCGATGAGGGGGTCGGCAAGTTGAAACCGGAGAAAGTCCTCGGAGCCGCCCGCAGGAGTGAAGCGCCGGGGGAAGCCGGCGGTGACGAGGGAGGCCAGCGCCGCCAGGGGCCGGTTCAGGCGGAAACAGGGAAAACGGACCAGAGGCGCGAGAAAGGCCATGCGTGAAAAGGCGGGCGCGGGGGAAACCCGGAGGTGTTCGAGCAGCACCGAGCATCCTGTGCTGTGCCCGGCGGCGAACAGAGGGCGGGGAAGGAGCCGGTCTCCGCTGCCGGCGCGGGTTTCCATACAGGCTTCCACCGCGGTTTCGAGGGCCTGCCGGTATTGGGTAAAATCGGATATGGCGGCGCGCTCCCCGGAGCTGAGTCCGTGGCCCGGGAGGTCCAGGCCGAGGACGGCGAGGTTTCGGGCAAGGCAGGCGGAGGCCAGGGGAGCGAGGAGGCCGAAGTGGTCCATGTATCCATGGACAAGGACCGCGGAGCCGGAGGGCGCGGGGGGAAGGAGGAGATGGGCGGCGACAGAGAAGGGGCCGGAGGGGAGAAAGGCGAAGCGGTGGCGGACGCCTTTCTGGGGAAGGCCGTAGAACGCGCGGAAAGCCGCGAGCGCCTCTGAGAGGGGCGGGCCAAGCTCCGGGAGCGGGGCTCCGGGGGAGAGCAGGGGCGCGGCGGCCAGGACGGCGGCCCAGTCCGGAAGCGGTGGAGCTTTAGGCTGTGATGACAAAAGCTTCATAGGTTATGGCGGCTTCGGCATTGCGTGGAAGGACCTGGGACGGAATCCTGCCGGTTCTGTGTTTTCCGGCCCGGAAGAGGACTGTAAACGCGGCCCGCAGGATAAACAAGGCGGAAGAAAGACCCTGGCCCTCCTGTTTTCCCGCCTTGTTCAGTGGCTATCCCTAGCTGAGGCAATTGCAAAATGAGGCGTAGGTTCAGGAGCTTCAACAACCCTCGCGTCAAGGAGCGACGCAAGCACCGCACTGTCGTGGCGGTTAGCCCCTGTCACGGTGTTGGACAACGGGACCCCATGCTCTTCCACAAGCGCGGGACGCTTGGTCCTGTGTTTTTCCCGGATCCGTTGGATTTTTTCCAACCGATTCTATGGCAAGGGGCGCTTTCACCATGCAGCCGCCGGCGGATTGCCAAGTCCAGGCAATCCCCTCCATTTCATCGAACTCCGCGAGTCCGGCCCTCCAAAGGGCCAGAAAGAATCCAGCGTCGCACCACTGTAAAAACGCCCGGTGAACCGTGGAGGAGCAAACACCGAATTTCTCTTTTGGCAAGGCGTTCCAAATCATCCCGTTTCGCAGCACATAGAGAATGGCCGTGAATATGGAGCGCGGCGCCGCAGGTTTGCGCCCGCCGCCGGGTTTGCGGGTGTAAATCTTGTTTGGATCGCGCTCCCTGCACGGAATGAGAGGCTCCACCAGCGCCCAAAAAGCGTCGGAGATTTCCCAGGTATTGGTCCGTTGCATCATCTGTCCTCCTCGGGATAGGGGTTTGCGTCATTTTCCTGTCCGAGGAGGATGCCTGAATTCTTTGAAAAAATCAACTTATTTGGGGATAATCGCTACATTGACAAGGCAGAATTAATGGAGGCAATTGCAAAATTAGGCGCAGGTTGGGTGGTTCCGGGCCGCGAGGCCCGGGTTCACCCAACAATTATAGCATTATTCCAAGATGTTGAGTGAACCTGCCCTTCGGGCAAAACCTCCCACCCTACATCAAATTTGTCGTTTCCAAGGGTTTTGCAATTACCTCAATGCTCTTTCCTTTTTCGCAGCGCCGCGTCGTTCGCGCGCTTGAGCGTCTCGCTCAGCATCTCAATGTCCACAGGCTTTTGCAGATAGGCGAACGCTCCCAGCTCCATGCAGGTTTCCCTGTCTTTTTCCGTCCCGTGGCCTGTCAGAATAATGACCTCGATGTCCGGGCGGGTGGCGCGCACCTTCCTGAGCACTTCGATACCGTCAATGCCCGGCATTTTAAGGTCCAGAATCATCACGTCCGGCTCGTCGTCCTCCACCATGGCCAGGGCCGACTCCCCGTCGTAGGCCACCGCGGACCCCATATCCCTGAGCTGGAGCCGCTGGGACAGGGTTTGGACAAATTCTTTCTCATCGTCCACCAATAGAATCCGGGACGGAACCTCAAAGTCGTGGCGCCGGTAGATGTCAGCCTGGTGGAAGTTTTTCCCCACCCGGGTCGCCACCTCCCGCACACCCTCCACTTTGACAGCGATGGATTTGAGCTCCTCCTCAAGGCGTTTCAGCATGAGCACCTGCCGGTTGATGGTGAGGGTGGCGACGCCCTCGGCGCAATCCACTTCCACGTCATGCCCTTCCGCGGCCAGGGTGGTTCCCACCCGGCCTGCCAGCAGGAAGTCCTTGGCGGCGGCAAGGGATTTTTGAGTGGGCATGAGAACGGTGTTGGACAACTGGCTGTTCACAAGAGCCGCCGCCTCCGCCGGGGACTTGGAATGGGTGGGGAGCACGATATCATACAGGGCGGCGTCCCAGGGGTCTGTTTTTCCCCGCGCCGTGTTGACCCAGGCCGCGCGCTCCTCGTCCCCGCTCCGGATGAGGCGCCGCGCCTCCTTTTCACTGGTCCCTTCCTCCTCCATGGCCTTTTTGATCCGAAAGGGCAAATCCGCGATGAGACACACCCGCAGAACGTGGGTTATCCGGGCAGGGACCAGGTGGGAGCAAAATCCGGCGGCGAGAATGTTGTCCCCGGCGAGACGTTCGGCCAAAGCAAGGCGGAGATGGGCCAGGGCGCGTTCTTTCTCGTGGGTGAACGCGTTGAAGATGGATGTCTTGCCCGAAAAGGCCCCGGCCACCCGTTTCTCCGGCAGGCCCGCTGTCCGGGCGGCCTCGGCCACAAGGTCCTGGTCGGTAACCATGGGCTTGCCGGTTTTCCGGGCGAGCTCCTGGGTGATTTCCTTCTCCATGCAGTGGGAGCCGCTGAACAGGCTGATGCTCGGCATTGTGTTTTCCTCCGGCCGGTCTTTTCCGCAGGTCCGCGGATGCGTCTGGTTCAGGCGGCCGCGCCGTTTGCCGCGGCCGCAGGCCATTCTACCCTAGGGCGCAGGCGTTGGAAAGCGGACATTGCGCTTCCTCGCCGTTTCGGTGCGCATCATGGTGAACCGAGCACACGGCGCGCTCCATGGTGGGAAAAATCCTGTCCCTTCCTATTTTTTCAATGAGATGGGTACGTTCAAGCACCTCCATCACAGCCTCGTTGACCCCGGAGAGGGAGATGTCGAGTCCGGCGCTCCGCACCCGGTCCACCAGGAGGGACAAGGTTTCCTCTCCGGAAGCGTCCATGTCGTTGATTCCGTTGCAGACGATGACAATGTGCCGAAGGCTTTTCTTTTTGAGAAGGCGGTCGTTGATCTGGTCCTCGAGGTAGCTCGCGTTGGCGAAAAAAAGCGGCCCGTCGAAACGCACCATGTCCACATACAGGCACTGTTCGAGTCCGTGGACCACCGAGCTTCGAAACGCGCTGTCCCCGGCCCTGGAGAGGGTATGCACCTTGGGGCGCATGCTTTTGTAGAGAAACACCCCAAGGGAGAGCGTGACGCCCACCATGATGCCTTTGTCCAGATGGGGGGCAAAGGCCAGGGTCGCGATGAAAGAGATGACGGAAATGACGCCGTCGTACCACTGGGCTTTCCACGCGTGGACAAAACCGGAGACATTCACGAGTCCTATCACGGCCATCATGATGACCGCGGCGAGCACCGGTTCGGGCAGGTGGTACAGGACAGGAGTGAGAAACATAAGGGTGATCACAACAGCCGCGCTGGTGATGACGCTGGAGAATCCGGTGACGGCCCCTGCCTGGAGGTTTACGGCGCTGCGGGAAAAACTGCCGGACGTGGGGTAGCTTTGTCCCAGGGCGCCCAGCATGTTGGCCAGTCCCTGTCCGATGAGTTCCTGGTTGGGGTCGAGGCGCTGGCCGGTTTTGGCGGCCATGGCCTTGGCGATGGAGATGGCCTCCATGAAGCCCAGAAGGGAGATGATGACAGCGAAAGGAAGAAGCTTGAGCATGGTGGAAGCTTCGAGTTTGGGGACGCCGAAGGCGGGGAGTCCTTTGGGGATGGTCCCGATTACAGCTCCGCCGCCTGCCATGCGCAGTTTTTCGAGATCGAGTTTTTTGTTTCCGACCATGACACGCCAGATTCGGCCGTCATCGCCGGGCGCGTTTTCCCCTTTTACCCGGAGATAAAAGACAGGTTTTCCATCCTGCCCGGTTTCCGAGCGGAACAGAAACCCTCGGAGTTTTTCCCGGATTTCCGCTTCTTTTTCCTTTTCAGCGGTGATGGTCGCGTTGAGAACATCCAGTTTATAACGGGCTTGAAGCATGGTTAGAGGAACCTTGCTTTCCAAGGCTTTGTCAAACTCCGCGGAAAGGGCGGGACGCTCTTTGGCGTGTTTTTCCTTGGAGTCAAAGGTGGCGTTGAATTCCTCGGCAAGGGCGCGGACCTCGGGGGACTGGATGGCGGCAAGGGGCGCGCGGACATCCTTGGAAAACCCGACGGCCCAGGAAAGCACCGTGGTGATGGCCACGGCGACAAGGACATTGGGCACCTTGGGCGCGGCTTTTTTAAGGCCGTACATGATGCCGAAGGCGAGAATTCCCATTGCCAGGGAGGGCCAGTGGGTGTAGTGGCCCGCGGCGTTAAGGACATCCAGGATGGTTTGGTAATGGTGTTCCGAGCTGTCCACATAGACGTTGAAAAATTTGGAGAGCTGGGACGTGGCGATGATGATGGCGGCGGCATTGGTGAAGCCGTTGACCACCGGGTGGGAAAGGAAGTTGACGATGAGGCCCAGACGCAGGACGCCCAGGGCGAACTGGAAGAGGCCCACCATGAAGGCGAGGACAATGGCGTAGGCGATGAAGCCTTCGCTGCCCGCGGTGGCAAGGGGTTCCAGGGAGGCTGCCGTCATGAGGGAGACCACGGCGACAGGGCCGGTGGCGAGCTGGCGGCTGGAGCCGAAGAGGGAGGCGAGCATGGGAGGGAGGAAGGCGGCGTAGAGTCCGTAATAGGCCGGCATTCCGGCAAGCTGGGCATAGGCCATGGACTGGGGGACGAGGACCAGGGAGACGGTGATTCCCGCGATGGCGTCGGCGCGGAATTTGTCTCCGTTGTATCCCTTGAGCCAGCCGAGAAAGGGGAAAACACGTTCAATCATGGGGCGTTCTTTCTTTCAAGGGTTTTAGGCTGTTACGCGGGCTTTTCTCCGGCCCGGCCTGAATCACGGGGATGCTTTGGCAGGCGCGGGCCGCCGGGAGACGGGGACGGCGCCCGCCGCGCGGCGCG
>JAGVGH010000261.1 GCA_020057225.1 Desulfobacterales bacterium
CACTGGGCGCTCCGATGGCTCGGGTTCCATTGCCCTAGGGGCGCACGGCGTGCGCCCGAACAGGTGAATCCCTTGCAATAAAATTATTTATGGATAAGCACTTAATCCCGCGTCCCGGACGCGCTCATCTTCCGGCTCCCCGTCCCCGCGCACCGCGCGGCGCCGGGCTCTGCGCCAATATTCCGGCCCGCTGCTCCAAATCCAAAACCCGCCGCTCCAGAGCGTCCACCCTGGACCTGAGCGTGTCCGCCTGCTCCTTGGCGCCAAGATTCACCCGCGCCAGCACGTCCGCCATCTGCTGGTCCACTTTCTCCCCGACCCAGGACCGGAAATTGCCCACAAAACCCAGGTAATCCCTCTTAAAAGTCTTGCCCTCGGATTCGGATATCTCGTGGTTCTTCACCATCCGGCTGATGAACCGGTCCATCTCGCCCTCGGCCATGGTCAGGGCGTTATGCCACAGGTTGACATACTGCCTGCTGGCGTGGGCAATGGTCCCCCGGCCTTTTTGCAAAAGCTGAATAAGCACGCCGGAGGGAACACCCTTTTCCCGGGCAAGAAGCTGGGAAATGGTGGCCGTGGTCAGGTCCTCCCCGGTCCGCGTGTCCAGTATCTGGACCTCCTCCCCGTCCATCACCAGTTCCGCCACCCGGTCCAGCGAAATGTACTTCTTGTCTATGGTGTCATAGAGCTTCCGGTTCGTGTACTTCTTGATAATCCGCATGGTACGCCTCGTTTCCGCGGCCGTCGCGCGCCTAAACCCCATGGCCGGTCCTGGCCGCCCCGTCATTCTGTTGTGTCCGTTTTCCGGGAATCCGCGTTGCGGTTGAACTGGTCAAGGGCCTCGATGAGACGCAAAATCTCGTCCCGGCCCGGAAGGTTCAGGCGCTGGGGCGCGTTTTTAATCCGCTCTTCCGCCAAGGCGGACACGGTTTCGGCGATAACCGCGCGGCTGATGAAGCTGCGTCCGGTTTCGACAAGGCCGCCTATCCTCGCCAGAGCGGAGAGTCCCAGGTCGCCGATGATAAACACAGCGGCGTCCAGAAGTTTTTGGAACTCGGCCGTGTTGAACGCGCTCACGGTTTTGCCAATAGCGTCCAAAAGGATTTCCAAATGTCCGCCCGGGACCGGATTATGGGATTGCCCGCGCTCCAGGGAGGCGTTTTCCGCCGCGCGCATGGCAAGGTTTTCAAGGGCGGGTATTTTGGAGACGAAGCGTCTGCCCTCCTCGACCACGCCGCCCAGGGCCTCGCGGGTGCCCTTGCCCACGTCCTCCACAAAGTCCCTGCCGGTTTCCATTGCCCGGCGGACATAGCGTTCGTTGTATCCGCTTAAAGGCGTCTGGATATTGAAGGCCATTTTCTGGATGGTGCGGATGACATAGTATTCGGAATCCCTGGCCGTGGGCGGCGGGGCAGGGGGGGCGGAGACCGCTTTGGGAGCGGCAAAAGGGTTTTCGGGAGCCGGGCTGTCCGCCGGTTTTTGAGGGGCGGGCTTTGGGGCGGCTGTCTTGGGCTTTGGCCGGGCGGCTTTTTGGGGCGTTTCCCCCTTGACCTTTGCGGCCGCGGGAGTGTCCGCCTTTTCAGCGCCTGCCTTGGCGGGTTTCTTCCTGGTTTTTTTTACCTCCGGGCGGGCGCTGTCCGTGGAAGGCGGGGATTCCGGGGAGTCAGGGGCGTTGATGTCATCGGGCATGGAAATGTCCTCCTGGGGCGGTTTTTGCGCGGGATGACTAGGCACCCGTCCGACTATGACGCATCGCGTCATGCCTGTCAAGCCCTTTTTAATGCGCGTCAAAAACCCCAGGTTTGCCCTCCCCGCGATTTTCGTTTGACGCGCGCGCTCCTTTTTAGGTAACCTTGCCCACGCGCCCGACATGACGCGAATTTCACCGCGCGCACGGGGGTCTCGTTGGCCTTGGAACACGATATCCGGAATCCCGCCCCGGTCCATGTCATCGAATACGAGCTGCCCGGAGGGTGGCGCGTTCTCGTTGGAAAGACCGACGCGGACAACGACCGTCTTTCCCTGCACATCGCGCGGCAAAACGACTATTGGTTTCACGCCCGCGGCGTGCCCGGAAGCCATGTGGTCCTGCGGGCCGGGGAAACCCGGGAGCCCGGCAAGGAGACGCTGAAAGCCGCGGCCGCCATCGCCGCCTGGCACAGCAAGGCCAAAGACGGCGGAGTGACGGCTGTCTCCTGCGTCCCCGCCAGGTTTGTCTCAAAACCCCGGGGAGCCAAACCCGGAACAGTGACCATCCGCAAGGAAACCGTGCTCATGACCCGTCCGGGCGTGGAGCACGCCAAAAAGCTGGGCGCCCGGGCGCTGGTCCCGGGACACCCGGAGGACCCTTTCAACCCATCAAGGGAGGAATGACCATGCGGGATCTATCCGTGCTGGCGATCACACTTTGCCTTGTCTTCGCGGTGGCTCTTTCCGCCGCTGAAAAGCCCGCCCCCCCGGCGGCGCCCAAGGTTCTTCTTTCCACCTCCCTGGGCGACATCACCCTTGAGCTGTACCCGGACAAAGCCCCGCGCTCCGTGGAAAATTTCCTTTCCTACGTGGACAAGGGCCATTATGACGGTCTGGTGTTCCACCGGGTCATCCCCGGCTTCATGATTCAGGGCGGCGGAATGGACGCGGCGCTCCGGGAAAAAGAGACGGGAATGCCCATCGTCAACGAGGCGGCCAACGGGCTTAAGAACACCCGGGGAACCCTGGCCATGGCCCGCACCGCGGTGGTGGACAGCGCCACCAGCCAGTTTTTCATCAATGTGGCGGACAACGCGTTTTTGGACCACAGGGACAAAAACCCCCGGGACTTTGGCTACGCGGTGTTCGGCAAGGTCATGGCGGGCATGGAGGTGGTGGACGCCATCGCTGCCGCGCCTACCGGAACGCGCGGGCCTTTCCAGGACGTGCCCCTTACGCCTGTGGTCATCAAAACGGCAAAACGCGCGGACGCTCCCGCCAAAGCGGGCAAATAAACGCGGCTCCCTGAAACAGGCTCGCAGGACCGAAAGGCATAAACCATGCGGCGGGTTGTGTTCAACAAAAAAGGCGGCGTCGGCAAATCCACCATCGCGTGCAATCTGGCGGCCATCAACGCCAGGGAAGGCAGGAAAACCCTGGTGGTGGACCTGGATCCCCAGTCCAATTCCACCCAGTATCTTCTTGGCCCGAAAATGCATCAGGTGGAAAGCACGCTGTACGATTTTTTTTCAGACTCGCTCAAGATGACGTTCCGGAAACGGGAGACGCGGGAATACGTCCACCCGACCCCTTTTGAAAACCTGGACATCATGCCCGCCCACACGGACATGGCGGAGCTTAAAAACAAGCTGGAGCAGCGCTACAAGATTTTCAAGCTCAAGGAGGCGCTGGAGCAGCTTGACGCGTACCACTCGGTTTATATTGACACGCCTCCGGCCCTGAATTTTTACACGCTCTCCGCGCTCATTGCCGCAGAGTCCTGCCTCATCCCCTTTGACTGCGACGACTTTTCCCGAAAGGCCCTGTATTCGCTTTTGGAAAGCGTGCATGAGATCCGGGAGGACCACAATCCCGGGCTCAAGGTGGAGGGGATTGTGGTGAACCAGTTCCAGCCCAGGGCCAACCTGCCCAAGAGGATGGTGAAGGAACTGGTGGAGGAGGGGCTTCCGGTTTTGGAGGCGTATTTGAGCCATTCGGTGAAGATACGCGAATCCCATGACAAGGCGCTGCCCATGGTGCATCTGGACCCCCGGCACAAGCTCACCGAGGAGTACATGGCGTTGTACAGGAAGCTGGAGGGGTAGAGAGGCGGGGGCGGCGGGGGAAACCGGAGAATTCAGGACTGGGGAGGTAATTGCAAAATGAGGCCAATCTTGGGTGGCGCCGGACCGCAAGGCCCGGGTGTACCCAACATTTCTAAATGATTCCTATCTGTTGGGTGAACCTGCCCTTCGGGCGGAACCACCCGGCCTACCTCGAATTTGTCGTTTCTTAGAGAGGTAATTGCAAAATAGGGATACCGTTTCCGCCTGTAGCGGAACTTGCGCCTGTGCGTCATTCCCGCGCAGGCGGGAATC
>JAGVGH010000078.1 GCA_020057225.1 Desulfobacterales bacterium
CAGTTTGGTATCAGACATTATCTGCGCAAAAAACGCGGATAATCCGGACATAAAATCTAACGCCTAACGCCTAGAGTCTAGAGTCTAAAGTCTAAGTGCTTATCCCTAAATACTGCTGAGGACGATTTTAGGGGCACTTTTTCATCGCGGGCGCACGCCGTGCGCCCCTACGGGTATGTGACGGCCGTTATCGCTTACCGCTGGGCGCTCCGATGGCTCGGGTTCCATTGCCCTAGGGGCGCACGGCGTGCGCCCGAACAGGGGAATCCCTTGCAATAAGATTATTTATGGATAAGCTCTTAAGCGCTAACGCCCATCCCCCTTCTCCATCGCAAGCATGCGCCGCTTCAACTCCAGACCGCCGCCAAACCCGCCAAGCCCCCCGTCCGCCCGCACCACCCGGTGGCAGGGCACAAACACCGGAAACGGATTCCCCGCCATGCACCCGCCCACATACCGCGCCGCCCCCGGCTTTCCCGCAAGCGCAGCCACCTCCCCGTAGCTCCGCGTCTCCCCGTAGGGAATCCGGCACACTTCCAAGAGCACCCGCCGCATAAGCTCCGGCACCCCTGTGAAATCAAACCAGGAAGGCGCCTCCAGGTTGCCTTCCCCCAAAAAGTATCCTTGCAGCATGCGCGCGGTCTGGACAGCCAGGGGATGGTCCGGATCCCCGAGGGGAAGCGCCCGAAACGCCGGGGGAATATCCGCCTCCGGGGAGCGGGGAAGACAGACCGCAAGCGCCCGGAACGGGTTCTCGACAACTATCAGGGCGGCCGGTCCAAAGGCGGTGGGCACATCCACCCGCGCCGCGTTTTTCAAAAGCGCCTTGTCTCCTGCCACGCCCTATCCCTCCTTCCGCGCCTCCGTAACGTCCGGAAAAGCCACAAGGCCGCCCTTTTCATCAAACTCCATGGGCGCGTATCCGGTTAGAAAGAAAAGGCTCTCCTGGGCGCGCGCCTCCGCATCCAGGGCCTGGGAAACGCCCATAAGGGACAAGGACGCCGTGTTCCGTATCCGGACCACCCGCGCCTCTTCCCGGCGGGCCACGCCCGATGTGGCGAGACACGCGGCGACGCATTCCCGGTCCGTGTCAAAATGCATGGGAATGGCCGCTTTTTCCGGGCTTATGGCCGTGAGGGAATTGATATAGGTCTTTTCCCTGTCCATGGCCGCCACGGCGCGCGTGGCGCACACGTCCGCAAGACCGATTCCGTTGGCGTTTCCCTGGGAGCCGGGGGAAAGCGCCCTCACAAAAATCCGTCCGGGACGGGGTGGGCCGGAAAAATCCCCGGCGATATCCCGGTGCCTTCCCGTGACATTGGAGTCCATGCCGATGCCGCTGATGTCCTTGCCGATTTCATCCACAACCAGAATGTCCAGGTTGTCAAACGGAATCCGGGCGGCCATGGCGGACGAGAGGGCCAGGAGTTCTTTGTCTGTCCGGACAAAGCCGCCGGGCGCGGCGGCCCTGACGCTGGAGAGTTGTCCCAGTCCGTCCTCCACCAGGGCAAGGCCGAAAAGAAAGGGGGATGCCGCGACGGCGAGCAAGGCGGCCTCCTCGACAATTCCAAATCCAAGGCGGACGGCGGCCTGGTGGAAAAGCCGGGCGCCCGAGGCTTTTCCAAGCCCCACCGCGCACATTTTGCACAGGCCGCTTTCAACCGGCGCCCTGAATTTGGTATGGCGCTTGACCCGGGCCACCACGGCGATATGGTCGGCGGAAAGGGCCTCCGAGGAGAAGAGAACGGGGGTTCCGTCTTTAAGACGCCCAATCTCCCGGGTCTCCATTCCCGCGCGGACAGGGATGTCTGGAACCGCGGCAAGGACTCCCAGTTTTTCAAGAACCGCGGTCTGTCCTTCGGGTGTGGCGCCCCCGTGGCTGCCCATGGCCGGGACAAGAAAGGGCGATAGCCCGAGCCCGCGCGCGAACTCCGCGCAGGCCGCCACGGTTTCGCCCAGACGGTGGATGTTGCGGCTTCCCGCCGCAATGGCGAGGGTCTGGCCAGGCCGGATTTTCCGGGAAAAATCCTGGGAAACGGCAAGGGCGCCGAGTTCCTGAAGCACGGATTCGCGGACGTGGAAAAGGGGGGCGGAAACGAGGCGCTGGCGGACCCAGGCCATCGGAGGAAAGGCGCCTCCTTGCGTAGCGGAAAAGTTCATCCGGGCAGGGGCTCCATGCAAAGAAAACAGGATGCAAGGGCAGGGACGGACGCGGAAAAAAAGACGCCCGGCGCGAAGGATCACGCCGGGCGTTAAAAACCGCCGCCGGATTAGGTCTCCTCGATGGAGATGGCGCCCTGCTCGCAAACCTCGACGCAGCTCTCGCAGCCGAGGCACTCGTCCGCGTTCACCGGCACAGACTTTCCGTCCTGCATCTCATACACGTCCGTGGGACAGACCTCGACGCACTCCTCGCAGCCGACGCACTTGTCCGCGTCCACGATGGGGTTGAAACTCATGGCAAAAGCCTCCTTTATCCGTTGTTGTTCACATGTGTCCGGCCAGGGGCCGGTGTCCTTGCCCGGCTAAACATCCGTTGCGTTATACCAATCAAAAGGTCGAGTCAAGCCCGGAAAGACCGGGCAAGGAAAAAAAGCTCCGGGCCTTGGCGGGCGCGTCCCATCCCGGACCGGTTTCAGCGCCGGGCGGGCCAGGGCGTTGCCGGGGCGCTATTGACCGCGCGCCATCCGTGCTTACCATCGGGCAGCGGCCTTTTACGCGGCAAAGGAGACAGCATGATAGAAAAAATCATATCCGGAGGACAGACCGGCGCGGACCGCGCGGCTCTGGACACCGCCATCAAATTTGATGTTCCCCACGGCGGCTTCGTGCCCAAGGGACGGCTGGCCGAGGACGGGCCGCTGCCTGAGCGCTACCTGTTGGAAGAGGTGGAGTCGGAGAACTACGCGCTCCGGACCGAGAGAAATGTTTTGGAATCGGACGGCACCCTGATTTTGTCCCACGGGGAGCTGACAGGCGGGTCGCTGCTTACACGGCGGCTTTGCGAGCAGCACGGGAAGCCCTGTCTGCATCTGGATTTGCAGCGGACAGACGCCTTTGCCGCTGCCCGGGACACCCACGCCTGGATGCTTCCGCATACGGTGCGGACGCTGAACGTGGCGGGTCCGAGGGCGAGCGGGGACCCCAAGATTTACAGCGCGACCGTGGATGTTCTGGAGACGCTCCTGTATTTGGACACGAGCTACGAGAGCATGAAGGTGGAGCGGAGGCCGGGCATGGAGCCGGGGGCCTTGCCTGGCACGGTGGAGGAGGCGGTGGGGAGGCTTTTGGACGGGCTGGGACTGCGGGAGCGGGTGAGCATCGCCAAGCAGGACAGGGACTTTTTTTTATGGAGCAACGCGGGCATGGCGCGGGACATTGCGCGGAAGTATGGGCTTTTTACGGGGAACACGGAGCTTTTGGCGTCCTGCGCGGCGTTTTTGGGCAGGGAGCGGGTGGCGGTGGATGTGGCTGCGCGGGGGATATTGGGGGCCTTGTGGGACGCTCTGAGGGAGAGCCACGCGCTTCGGCGGGTGAAGTAGGAACTTAACCCGGCGGGGCCGGATAATTTGGAGGTTAGAAGTCAGGAGTCAGGAGTCAGGACTTAGAATAATGCGGAAAGTGTCCGGTTTTTTAAAAATGGGCCTTAATTCCGCAAGGCAGCCGCGTAGCGGCAAGGTTTTTAAGCTAGCCTGGGGTTTCAACCCCAGGACCATGGCGCAAACATTATCTACGCAAAAAACGCGGATAATCTGGACATAGAACCTAATGTTATCCGCCTGGCGGGAGGATGACCCCCCGCCAGGCGGCCTGAAACAAGCGCCCCCGGAACAGGTTTCCCAGGGCGTGTTACGGCCTAAACCGGCGGAGCCGGAAAGAAGACTTTAGGCTTTAGGGGTTAGGCTTTAAGGCTGGCTGCAAACGGCCCTTTTTGAAGGCTGCGCCATTATCTACGCAAAAAACGCGGATAATCCGGAGGCAATTGCAAAACTCTAAGAAACGACAAATTTGAGGCAGGCCGGATGGTTCCGCCCGAAGGGCAGGTTCATCCAACACATAGAAATCATTTAGAAATGTTGGGTGAACCCGGGCCTTGCGGCCCGGAGCCACCCAACCTGCGCCTCATTTTGCAATTACCTCTCCGGACATAGAATCTAAGCACCGGCTCAGTCCTTAAGGCGCCGTGTCCGCCAGGGTCTGAATATACGCCACCACGTCCGCCATGGTCACCTGCCGGTCCCCGTCCACATCCCAGGCGCACGGCGCGCCCGGGTCCATCGGCCCGTTGGTTATCCCCGCCACCACCTGAAGGTAATGGAGCACCTCCGCCTGGGTAAGCCGATGGTTGCCGTCCACATCCCAGCCGCAGTCCGGCGGCGGAGGCGTGAGAATGGGCGTGCCTATCCACGTGTCCTGCTGCGCAACGTGGAAGGCGAGATCCTCGGACATGTATCCGTCCGCCGATAGCCGGACAACCTGGTCCCCTTCCTTGCACCAGAATTCGAACGCGCCCTGGGGATTGGTGATGGCAAAGGTCCAGGGATAGAACATCAGTTGCACCTTGGCGCCGGACAAGGGCACGCCGGGCGCGGAAAGCACCTGGCCCGTCACCCTCCATGTCGGATGCACGGTCAGGGTGTAGGAGCGGGAATCTGTGGCGCCCAGAGTGTCTGTCGCCATGAGATCGAAGCCGAAAATTCCGGACGTGGAGTTGTCGCCCGTGATGCGCCCCGAGGGACTCATGGTCCATCCCGCAGGCAGGCTGCCGTTCGAAACGGTCCAGGTGTAAGGGAACGCGCCACCTGCGGCGACCATCTGGAAATCATAGGGCGAGT
This sequence comes from Desulfobacterales bacterium, assembly GCA_020057225.1. Classification (GTDB taxonomy): domain Bacteria; phylum Desulfobacterota; class Desulfobacteria; order Desulfobacterales; family Desulfatibacillaceae; genus JAGVGH01. The sequence continues at coordinate 4,836 of JAGVGH010000078.1, forward strand.
TGGCGAAGCCGTCGGGCAGCGCCTCGGTGGTGATGACAGGCCGGTTCACACCCTCGGCGTTGAAGGTGACGGAAAGGGGCATCTCCCTCACAGACGCCGTCACCTGGGCGGGGCCGGGTGTGGCTCCCAGGGTGAGGCCGTTCCCGGCCTCCCCGTTCCCTCCCCAGGTCCAGGACTCATCCCGCCACAGGCTCCCCCCGCCCTGGGTCACGCTCCAGTCCACCGGATACCCGTCCGCGCCGGTTCCGTAGTCGTTCACCAGCCTCGCCATCAATTCCCAGGGAAGCGGCAGCCCGGGAATCCCGGTCTGGTTGTCGCCCTGTGTCTTCTCAAAGGTCCAGACCGCCCGGGTGGTGAGGGGTATGGCGGGCAGGGCCTTGGACATGGAAGACGGCCACTGGTGCGGCCCGGTTCCGCCCTTCAGGTCTCCGGGCCCCATGACGCCGTTTTCACTCGCGGCCCAGCGGGCCACAAACCATATCTCCGGGCCTATCGGAAGACCGGCCATGGTAAAAGCGCCGTTGTGGGCAACGGTGGTCCGCATCAATGTGTTTTCCCCAAAAGGCTGCCCGCCGTAGGCGTAAATGATAATGGGGCCGCGCCCGCACTCCGCGCAGCTTACCGTGCCGGTGGCGGCGCCCACAGGACTCAGGTACAGGGGGTCGGAGTTAAAGACCCGCCAGGTTTCGATTTCGTTTTGATCCTTGGTAACAAACACGAGCCTGACACCCAGAAACCCGCCCTGCAACCCCATGCTTTGGGACCGCGCCTCGATCACCCGCCCGTTGATGGCGAAGTCCCCGCCGCCCGCGTCGGATTCCCGGTGCGCGCCCGAGGCCGAGTCCGCCATGTATGCCGCCTGGTTTTCCCACAGCCCGTCCGGGTTGAGTTGGATGCGCACCCAGCCACGCTTGGTGAAAAGAATGAGCATATACGCGTACTTGTTTTCCGGAAGCCGGTCTTCCTTGAGTTTCACAAGAAGGTTCACCGGGTATTCGCCCGGGGTGTCCATGGCCTTGACATACTCGAAGGGACTGTCTTCCACCTCCCAGTCTTCAAACCAGCATTCGAAATAGGGCGGAGTGACCGCGGGGACCCCGCCCCATTCGCTCTCGTTGCCGTCAATGGTGACGCCTGTCAAGTTGGTCGGCACGTCAAAATACACGGGAAGCAGGTCGATCTCGAAAACCTCCACGAGATTTTCCTCGCTGGCAACGTCGGGCAGGATGCCGTTCATGTCAACGTCCGGGAAAGTGCCGTGCCTGATGTGGTTTGTCTGGCTGAACGGGGGAAGCACCGAGCGGATGTTCAAAAGGTTCGGGCTGTTGGTCGTGCCGCCAAACAGGGCGTTGAGGTTGACGCGGGTTTCGGTCACGCCGTCGTCGTTCTTGATCTCCATGGGCCGGTCGCCATTCAGGGAGTTTTTGGCCTCGATGAGGCCGTTGCGCAGATTTTCCTCGTCCCCGGCGCTCTCCGGGTCAAGGGATACAAGGTCGTTGCCCTGGGGGTCGGTCTCGCTCCGGATGAACTGGGACGCGGCAAGATAGGCGTCAATGGCGTTAAGCACATTCTGCCTGGCGTCCGCCATGTTGGTGGTGGCTGTGGAAAGAGGTTTTAAGAGGTCCGGATACACGTCCAAAAGGTCCCGCTGGAGGGACAAAACATCCGCGTTCATCAAGGAGACAAACTCCTCCAGACTGATGTCCAGATTGTACGCGGTGACAATACGGGCAAAGGCTCTGAGGGCGAGAAGGGCGGCCTTGAAGGCGAGAACATCGCCGAAGTCCACCTCCATGTCCTGGTCCGCGTCGAGTTCGGCGGCGGTGAGGATGAGATGGAAGTTCTGCCCAAACCCCGGGCCGGTGCCGTTGATGATGCTGTCGAGATTGGAGAGGGAGCCGTTGATATAGTTGATAAAAGGCCCGGCCAGCAGGGCGCGCAAATCCTCGCCGTCGGGCGCGGTCTCGGGAAACCACAGGTCATCGTATTTGGAGCTTTCCTCAAACGGGAACTCCTCCAGATTGTCGGGATGGAGGCGGGTGGCGCCGCAGGCTTGGAGAAATTCCTGGCCCGAGTCCATGGAGCCTGTGTCAAGCCCGGAGGCCACGAAAAAAACAGCCATGCGGGTGGCGGCCCGAAAGAGATATGCCTCGGGCCGTGTTGTGTTGGGGTTGGCGTCGAGGTAGGACCGGAATTTATTGTTGGCCTGGGCGACAGTGTCCCAGGTCGGGTTTCCGTTGTTGAAGAGAATGGCGCGTCCGTCGGAAAGGTCGTCGGCGCGGACCGGGACGGCGGCGGCGCAAAGGAAAAGGGCAAGGGCGATGGCGGTTTTTTTAAGCATGGGATACCTCCGGACGTGGTGCTCTCCGGGGCTTTGCGGGGAGCCGGTGTCAGGTGAATAGAAGGTGGCAAAGCGCGGCTGTCCAGCCATAAACAGCCGTTCAAGCGAGATGTGGAAGTATAGCGCTTTTCCTAAATCCGTTCCGATTGATGTACCTGTCGGGTGAACCTGCGCTTCGCGCAGAACCACCCGGCCTACAGCATAATTTTATGGGTGGATTACAGGTAGGTTGGGTGGTTCCGCGTGCGCCAAGGAGTATGTTGTGTCAAAGGCGTCTTTCGCGCGCGGGTTCACCCAACAAATCTTGCTAAATCCGTTCCGATTGATGTAACTGTCGGGTGAACCTGCGCTTCGC
>JAGVGH010000052.1 GCA_020057225.1 Desulfobacterales bacterium
GGCGCTCCGATGGCTCGGGTTCCATTGCCGTAGGGGCGCACGGCGTGCGCCCGAACAGGTGAATCCCTTGCAATAAGATTATTTATGGATAAGCTCTTAAGAAAAACGCCCGCTCCGGAATGGGCGCGCCTTTCTTTCCAGCGAATTCATGGACAGTTTCTTTGTGCGGTTTGGCGGGGCCACGCTGTGGGAGCGCTATAAAATGGACGATGAGGAGCAGGCCGGGTTCGAGACTGTGGCGAAAACCGCGGCCAAGCATTTCATTGCCGATCTGACGGCCATGGACAAGAAATATCCGAAACGGTGAACAGGGCGTCCGGCGGTCTGCCGGGTCCATTTGAAAGGAGTCGTGTTTTGATTATCGAATCCCTGCCGGTCGGCGCCATCATGGCCAATTGTTACATTCTTGGCTGCGACAAGACCCGCGAGGCGGTCGTGATAGACCCGGGCGGAGACACCGCGGAAATCCTGAAGCTTTTGGCCAAGCGCCATCTGCGGGTTGTGGCCATTGTCAACACCCACGGGCATTTTGACCATGTGGGAGGCAACAAGCGGATGAAGGACACAACCCGGGCTCCCATTCTCATCCACGCGGAGGACGCGGGCATGCTCGCCCATTTGTCGGAGTTCGGCCAGATGTTCGGAATGCGCGTGGAAAACTCGCCGCCCCCGGACCGGACCCTGGCGGAAGGGGACACCGTGGAGTTCGGGCATGAAAAGCTCCATGTGCTCCACACGCCAGGGCATTCCCCGGGCGGAATAGCGCTTTTGGGTCCGGGGTTTGTTGTGGTGGGGGACACGCTGTTCGCGGGCAGCATCGGGCGCACGGATTTTCCCGGGGGAAACTACGAGGAGCTTATCCGCTCGGTGCGCGCCAAGCTCTTTGTGCTGGACGACAGAACCGTGGTGTATTGCGGCCACGGTCCCAACACAACCATTGGCAGGGAGAAGAGGACGAACCCGTTTTTTCAGTGATTGGCAAGGCGCGCGGGAGGCGGAGCGCGGACAGGAGCGGACAATGGCGTTGGAACAAAAACTGGCGGCGGTGCAGACGCCTTTGGCGCCCGCCGCTGTGGGGCCGTATTCCCAGGCGGTGCGCGCCGGGGATTTTATATGTATTTCAGGTCAGCTGGGGCTTTCTCCGGAGACCGGGGAGCTGGTTCCGGGAGGGGTCGCGGCCCAGGCGCGGCAGGCGCTGGCCAACATCGCGGCCATCGCGGAGGCCGCCGGGGGGACTCTTTCAGATGTTGCCCGGACGCGAATCTACCTCACGGACATGGCGGATTTCGCGGTTGTAAACGCGGTGTACGCGGAAGCGTTTGGCGCGTGCCGTCCGGCGCGGGTGACGGTGGGGGTGTCCGCGCTTCCCAGGGGAGGCGCGGCGGAGATCGAGGCGGATTTGTGGCTGGGGAAGGGGCAGGGATAGATTCCCACTCCACCCCCACGTCCACCGCGACGGGCGAGAGGCAGGGGAGAAGACCTCCCGGCTCCATCCCCGCCCAAAGCCCCCGTCTTCCCGCGTTCACATACAACACGGGAAGACCCAGGATGGTGGATTCCGCATATACCGGGAGGGGTGTCCGGGTTCCAAAAGGCGATATCCCGCCCGCCATGGAGCCGGTGTGCCGGCGCGCCGCTTCAGGACTGCGCGGGAATACAGCCTTCACGTTCAAAGCCCGCGCCATGGCCTTTGCGGACACCTGTCTGTCCCCGGCCATGGTCTTTTTTCCGGCGGAGGTTGTGGCCGGGTTTTGGTTCTATCGGACAGGCCGCAGGCGGCGGGCGGTTCCTCTTCCGCGCCTCAACGGTGGTCTATCCCAGGAAGCCGGGCAAAGGGGTGGTTTTTAAAATAGTCCTCCACAACCACCCCCGCGTTCTCCACCTGGGCGTACTCCGGAACCTTGCCGGGGGAATTGCCGAATCCCGCGGCAACGTGGCCGCCAATCTGTATTTGCGTGGGACGGAAATCCAAGGCGAAAATAATCGCCCGCGCGTTTTCCGGCTGTCCGGCCAGAGCCGTTCCCCGAAGGCTGCCAAGCACAATCACGTCCCCCCCGGCCATGACCTCGCCCCCGGGATTCACATCCCCAAACACCACCAGATGCCGCCGCGCCACCACCCGCTGCCCGCTTCGCACCCTTCCGCCCACCACCACGGAGCCGTCCTCCCGGGGAGCGGCTCCCGGAGGCGGGCATTCCGCCGGCCCGTCCGGGGACGGCTCAGGCGGCGGCCTGGGAGGCTCGGGACGCCTTTCCGGCGCGGCGGAATAAGAGCCTATCCTGTGGCGCGCGGAGAGGTATTCCCCCATGGCCCGCACCAGAACAGGGTCCGGAGGTCCGGATTCCGCCTCGAAAAGCACCTTGGCCCCGGACGCGAGGCGGCCCAGATCTTGGAACGCGTGGTCGAGGGCCTCGCGGAGCGCGCCCCGGGCGGCCTGCGGGTCAAAGCGGACGCGGATGCCTCCTCCCACTCCGGCCACCTTGACCGGCGGCCTGGCATCATGGATGTCTGCCATTTGGGATATCCCCTGCGTGCTGGAAGGAAAAAGCGCCCGAGGCTGTTTTCGGGCGCGGACATGAAAACGGATTGGAAACGGACACAAACGGCAGGATAGAAAAGAGGGGCCGCGTTGTCAACCGTCCGCGCGCAATTGATTCTATGTCCGGATTATCCGCGTTTTTTGCGCGGATAATGTCTGTGCCATGGTCCTGGGGTTGAAACCCCAGGCTAGACAAAAACCTTGCCGCTCCGCGGCCGCTTGAGGTACGAGGCCCGTTTTACAACAAGGAAAAACCGCAAAAACAGGACGTTTTATTCTAACTCCTAACTCCTAACTCCTAAATTCTAAATTCTACCGCTCCGCCGGTTTAGGACAATCCCTGTGAAAACCGCCCCTTTTACCGCCCTTTTTGCTGGTGTCCTGTTTCGGTATTTGGTATGGTTCCGCTTTCGTGAGCAAGGGGGCAAAACACGATGGATTCTCTCGCGCAGAGCCAGGCCACGGACGTTTTCCGCGCTGTCTCCCAAAACATTGAAAAGGTGATGGTGGGGCAAAAAAGGGCCGTCCGCCTGCTCCTTGCCGCCATGGCCGGGGGCGGGCATGTGCTGTTGGAGGACTACCCCGGCACGGGCAAGACAACCCTTGCCAAGGCTCTTGCAAAAAGCGTGGATGTGGAGTTTTCCAGGGTCCAGTTCACTCCGGACCTCCTGCCCTCCGATATTCTGGGCGTCTCGGTGTATGACCTGCGGGAAAAGGCGTTCCGTTTCCATAAAGGCCCTGTGTTCACCAATATTCTTCTCGTGGATGAAATCAACCGCGCCTCGCCCCGGACCCAAAGCGCCCTGCTCGAGGCCATGGCGGAAAGCCAGGTCAGCCTGGACAATATGCGGCGCCCCCTGGACGAGCTGTTTTTCGTCATCGCCACCCAGAACCCTGTGGAGAGCGCGGGCACCTACCCCCTTCCCGAGGCGCAAATGGACAGGTTCGCCCTGCGTTTCGGGCTTGGCTATGTGAGCGCCGGGGAGGAAATGGAGGTGCTTTCGGGGAGGCAGGAGGCGGATCCTGTGGAACACCTTCGGCCTGTGGTGTCCCGTGAAACCGTCCTGGGGCTCCGCGCCCGGGTGCGCGGGGCGCGCATCACAGAGGAGGTTAAGAGGTATATTGTCGAAATTGTACGGGCGACCCGGGAGGCCAAGGGCGTGGAGCTGGGAGCAAGCCCCAGGGCGTCTTTGGCGCTGATGAAGACGGCCCAGGCCCTGGCGCTGTACGACGGGATGGATTTTGTGACTCCTGACCACGCCAGGGAGCTTGCGGAGCCGGTCCTCGCCCACCGCCTGGTGCTGGATCCGGAAGCCCTGTTTTCAGGACGGACACCCGGGGCCGTGGTCCAGGAGATACTTGCCAGGGTTCCGGCGCCCGCCTGATTCCCCAGTCTTTCACAAAGCCGCGGCCACATGCTCAAACGATGGTTTTACATAAATTTCCGCTGCTATTACCGGATGAAAAACCTGGCGCTCCGGCGCGTCCGCCCCATGGGCGCGGTGCTGTTAGGCTGTCTTGCGGTCTCTGCGGCCCTGGGTGTGGATACCAATCAGACCATGGCCCACAACATTTTCGCCTTGGTGTTTTTTTTGTTTTTTTTCTCCGCGCTTTCCATCCTCTACCCTCCCCCAAAGCTCCGCATAACCCGCAACATGCCCCGCTATGCCACTGTGGGAGAGCCTCTGGAATACCAGGTGGTGGCGGAAAATCCGGGCAGACGGATGGAAAAGGGACTCGTGCTCATCGAGGTTCCGCCCGACCCCCGTCCGGGCTTCGAGGAACTTGTGCGCGCCCGGGAGCCCCACGAGGCGGAGAGAAACGCCTTTGACCGTTTTGTGGGCTACTACAGGTGGGAGTGGCTGGTGGCGAAAAAAACCGGCGCCCGGTTTTCGGAAATCCGTCTTCCGGATATACCGGCCAGGGGAAGCGCGTCCGCCGGTGTCACGGTGGTTCCTGCCCGCCGGGGGCGGCTCAGGCTGGAAGGCGCGGCGGTGTGCCGCCCGGATCCGCTGGGGCTTCTTTCCGCGTGCCGCGTGGTGGACTGTCCGGACGAGGTGACCGTGCTTCCCAAACGCTACCGCGTGCCGGAAACAGGGCTTCCCGGGGGAAAAAGGCGGCGCCAGGCCGGGGGAGTCGCCCTGGCCTCTTCCGTGGGCGACTCGGTGGAGTTCGTTTCCCTGCGCGACTACAGGCCGGGAGACCCGCTAAGGCGGATTCACTGGCGAAGCTGGGCCAAGGCGGGCAGGCCCGTGGTCAAGGAATGCCAGGAGGAGTACTTTATCCGGCACGCCCTTGTTCTGGACACGGCGTGCCCCCCGGAAAAGGAGGCGGTGTTTGAGGAGGCCGTGAGCGTGGCGGCGGGGTTTGCCATGTCGTCCCGGTCCAGGGAATCGCTTTTGGACCTCATGTTCGCGGGCGGCTCGGCCTACTGTTTCACCTCGGGACGCGGCCTCGCGCAGGCGAACAGGGTGCTCGAGGTTCTGGCCTCGGTGTCCATGTCGCTGGAATTTTCTTTTTCCTCCCTGGCCGCCCAGGTGCTTCGCCGGGCGGCGCGCATGTCCGGATGCGTTTTGGTGCTGCTTGCGTGGGACGAGGAGAGGCGGGCCCTGGTTCAGGCCCTTTTGGGAAACAGGGTTCCTGTCCTGGTGCTGGTTGTGACAGACGGGCGCCTTGACAATATGGCTCCGCTTCCCGCGGGCATGCTCCCTGGAAGTTTTCATCTGCTTGCCGCCGGAAAAATCCAGGAGGGGCTTTCCCGCCTGTGAGCCTTGGGCGGGACATATCACGTTTCGTTTTCCCGCTCAACGCGCCCCGTGTGCCGCCGCGCCCTCCACAAAAGGTTCTCCCTTCCCGTAAAGAGCCTTCCTTTCTTCCATCTCCCGCGCAAGACCCGGGTCGCCTTGCTTTCTTGCCAAGTCCGCGGCCTTCCCGGCCACAAGAACCGCCTCCGCGTACTCCCCGGCGCGCGCGCGGGCGGCGGCCAGAGTGTCCAGAAGCCCGGCGGATTCCTTTTTAGCTGTGGAGACAGCCCTAATGGCCTCCTTGATGGCCGCGGGGCCGTCCGCGACTTTGGGGTCCGGGCTGGTGGCAAGAAGCCAGGCCAGGTTGTTTTGGGCCTCGGCGCAGCCGGGCTTGATTTCCAGGGCCGCGCGGAATTTTTCCAACGCCTCCTGGTGTCTTCCCTGCCGCGCGCGGATGGCGCCCAAGAGGTTGTGGACGCCGGCCACCTTGTTTTCCATGGCAAGGGTGGCTTCCAGGCCCTTGGCCGCGCTGTCCAAGTCATTCGCGTTGTACAAGGCAAGGGAAAGGTCAAAAACCGCCTGGAATCCCTCGGGTTTGAGGCAGAATTTCCGTTTGGCCAGGATTTCCTCGACACCCAGGGCCTCATACAGAAGAGGCGTCCGGGATCCGCGCGGGGCCTGTATAACCGTAACGGCGGTTTTGCGCTGCCTGAAAACGTCCTGGACCATGCCCAGGGAGTTTTCCGCAACCGTGACAAACACGTCCACCGATATATCCTCCCCGTTCGCGTCCCTGGTCATGACATACAGGCCCGGGACACGGTCTCCCCCGTCGGTGGAGGCGGCAAAGGCCCGAAGAATGGAATAGATACGCCCTGTTGTTTGGGACGCGGCCAGAAGGTCCGCGGCCTTCGGCGGCGGTGTCTCTCCGGAGGAGGGGACCGGCAGAAGAACCAGGGAGGGCCGGGCGCCCCTGGCATTGGCGGTGTACGCGGCGAGGGTTTCCGGGGGAAGCGGGCATAGCGCCCCTGTTGCCGCGTGGCGCCTGCACAGGGAGTATTCACGGGCCAGAGACGCCGCCGTTTCGGCGGCTCCGGAGAGGAAGCCGGGTTCCTCCCGGGGGCGGAGCGCCTGGCACACGGCGGGCAGTTCGTTGCCGAACGCCAAATAATAGGGTTCTCCCGAAAACCCCTTCTCGGGAATGGCAAGGAGAAAGGAAAAGAGCGGGGCGGAAGGGGCGCGGACGCACAGGGCAAGCTCCCGGGTGGTTTGCCGGTAAAGGCGGAGGGGAAGGCTTTTAAGGAATTGTTCCCGGGTGCTCCAAAGACCCGCCGCGTTGGCGAAAAGGAGGGCGGTCAAAAGCGCGATGCCTGGCGCGCTTTTCCTGGCGGCGGAAAGACCGCGCGTCAAAAGCCGGGCGGCAAGAAGCAGGAACAGCGCCAGCATCGGCAGGCCATACTGTCTGGCGGAGAAAAGGGGATCGTTCAAAAACTCCCGCAGCCGCGCGGGCATGACCGCGTGCAAAACAATCAGCGCCGCAAGAAAGACGGCGAAAAGTATTCCCGCGGTCCGCGCCGCCCGCGCGGAGCCGTCCGGCGGTTTGACCGTTTCCCGGACAAGGAAAAACCCCAGGGCCGCGAGAAGCGCGCCGCCCTCCCAGGCTCCAAATCCTCCGGCCAGCCTGGAAACGCTGCCGCACACAGCCTGGACGCCCCTGGCAAGGAACATCCAAGGCTCCGCTGTCAACCTATCGGGAGGAATCGTCTGGAACCAGAAATCCGGCCAATAGCCCGCGTAGTGAAAGATGAGCCACGGCCCGGCGATATGGTTGTACAGAGCGGAAAGGGCAAGGGCGGTGGCGCAGGCCGCGGAAAGCCCGTGAAGCCAGGGCAGGCCGCGCCGGTGGAAAAAACGGTAAAACAAGGCAAGAACGAGGGCGAGCGCAAGAAAAAAATGCCCCTGCCGGTCGAAAAACGGCAAAGGAAGCGCCCAGGCCAAAAAGAGGCCGTACCGGGTCCGGGTCTCCCTGGCCCGGGCCGCTTCCAGGGCGGCGCGCGCAAGGCCGAATAGAAACAGGGCCGTGAGTATCTTCGCGGAGCGGTAATAGATGAGACTGAACACCACCGGCGCGGAGGTTAGAAAAAGGAGAAGAAGCAGAAGACCCGCGGCGCGCGGGGCGGGCGCAAAGTTTTTAATATCGCGGGAAAAAAGAAAGGCCAGGAGAAACAGGGCGGCCAAATGGGTCAGGCTGTAAAAATGAGGGAAACCGGCCCGGGAGCACAGGCGGATAAACCGGGCGTCCAAAAAGTCAAAGAAATAGCTCAGTTCCCGGGCCTGGTACAGGCCGTGGTCGTTTTTCTCCACGTCAAACAGGGTTTGAGGAAGGGGGCGTCCGTCGGTGTAATTCAGCAAAAACTCCTGGCTCTCGGGAGTGAGCGCCCAGTAGCCCAGACACCCCGCGGAGATCGCGGCCCAGGCAAGAAACGCGGCCCAGAAGCAAAGAGGGAAAAAAAGGGGGGCGCTCACCCATGTTTTAAGAGCCGTCCGCTTCATCCCCCCTCCCGTTCCTACCGGTAGCGCCTTCCGGGAAACCCGTTAAAACTCTCCTTTGGCGGATTGAAATAGCCGAACCGGACCTTGGGAAAGCGTTTGCGGACCTCTTGAAGCAGGGGTTCCATACCCGCGGGCTTTTTGTCCATGTCCACGTCCATTGCCGCGTAGTAGCGGAGGGGATCGAAATTCATGCAGCGCCACTGGATCATTTGCACGGGATACCGGGCGAGAAAAGCGAACAGCGCCTCCCTCTCATCCTCCGAGTCTGTGAATCCGGGGCAGTTGAGATAGTTAACAGACACCCAGACACCCCGGGACAGCGCCATTTGGATGCTTTCGAGCACATCCGCGAAAGCAAAGGCCGGGCGGAAGTAGGCCGTGTAGGTTTCCTCCCGGACGGAGTTCATGGACACCCGTATGCTGTCAAGGCCCGCTTCCAGGCATTGTAAAAGCAGGCCGGGTCTGCCCGCGTTGGTGTTGAGGTTGATTGTTCCCTCCCGCGTTTTGGCGCGGATGAGCCGGATTGCCGGAACAATGGCGCCGGCGGCAAGCAGGGGATCGCCTTCGCAGCCCTGGCCAAAGCTTGCCACAGGGCGGGTCTTGACACGGCTGAAGTGGGAGAGGGCGACTTCCGCGATTTCCTCCGGGGAGGGTGTAAAGGCGATGCGGTCCTGGCTGTTGGGGATTTCCGAATCCTTTTGCAGGGAGAGGCAGCCCAGGCACCGGGCGTTGCACGCCGGGGCTGTGGGCAGGGGCGCCTCGTATCTGCCGATGAAGAAATTTTTCGCCGCGGGACAGCCGTAGGTCAGGGCGCATTTTTCAAGATGCCGGGCGAGTCTGTTGTCCGGCAGTTCTTTCCGCGCGCGCTTGACTCCGGAAACCACTTTTTCCCTGGGCATTTGCCGCAGGTCCTGCCGGGGCTCCCATTCGACCTGGACCGCGGCGGAAACAGCGCTTTTTCCCTGCCAGCCGCAGGCCCCGTAGGAAAACAGCGGAAGGGGGGAAGCGCCCTGGGCTTCCTCATAGGCGCATACCCGGGTCGGCACGTGGCCGGGGGAATGAAACACGGCAACCGGGAAAAGCGGCTGTCCGGGGTGGAAGGGGTCTTCCCGGACAAGCTCGACCCTGGCTTTGTGAAGGTTGTAGAGAAGAGGGTGGCGTCCGGGAAGGCGCATGAATTCGCTTCCATGGGGAACAGGGGCGGTCTCCTCCCGGGACAGGGGGACCACCTGCCCCCCGGCGCGTCCGCACGCCGCGTATCCGGGGATCTCGAAAATCTTTCCGGCGGCGTTGGCGGCAAGGGCCCGGACCCAGCGCCCCTGGGGTTCCGCGTGTTTCTCCGTTCGTGTCCTTTGCCGTGTCATGGGTTCTCCATAGCATACTCGTCCGGCTGTGGAAACGGGCGTGTCCGCGCGCCAAATCCGGCGTTCTTGACCGTCAGGCCAAACCTTGGTATTTCACTACAACGATTACCCCCCGAATTCCGGCAAGGAGGCGCCCATGAAGCGTGTACCGGTGGTTTTTCTGGCCTTCCTGCTTTTCCTCGCGCCTGCCTGCCAGCGGGCCGTTATCCAGACAGATCCCATGGCGCCGGACATTCAGGAGCCCCAAGAGACAAGGTCCGCCGTGAAAAAGGCGGACACAGCGGAGGCAACGCCCGCGGCGCCGCTTCCGGCGCGGCGGGGCGCGGCCTTCACC
>JAGVGH010000172.1 GCA_020057225.1 Desulfobacterales bacterium
CCGGCCAAGCAGGGCGCGGAGCAGGTGGTCGAACCCGATGAAGTGGTCCATGTGGGTGTGGGTGACGAACACATGGGTGGTTTTGAGGAGATCGCGGGGGGGGAAGGCGCGGAGGTCGCCGATATCAAAGAGAACAGCCCTCCGTTCGTGGCTTAGGGGAATAAACAGGCCAGGATCATCAAACGGGTCGGGGTTGACAAGCCGTGGGTGGAAAGTGGGCGGCATGGGTCATGGGAGATGCTTGAGCACCTGCTTGTGGATGCATGTGTAGATATCAAGGTCCGAGCCGAAGATATCAATAACATCCTTGTGTTTGATGAGTTTTTCCAAAACAAACGCCGTGAGGTACAGGGTCACGGTGTGGGGATGGGCGACAACGCGGGCAAAGGGGGCGGTGGCGTATTCGATGTCGAAATCATCCGCCTTGGCGAGTTTTTCCAGGCACTGGACAAACTGCTCCTGAATCCCGTTTTTGTTGGTGGTTTCCACGAGGCCGTTTTCAACGAGCTTCATGGCCACAGCGTTGGCAAGGGCATCCACCACATCCGGTATCTGGCCAATGGCCTGGCGCTTGGCGTGCTCCTTGTTGGACTCGATCCGTGACAATATCCGGGACTCCTGGCTGCTTGGTCTGAACACTTTGGCCATTTGGCACCTCCCAACTGCAGGTGATATAACCGTAACCGTTTTCAATGGCAAGAAAAAATTGACGCATCGGAAAAAATTGAGGTTGCCATGCCCTGCTGGCGGCCCCTGAGCACAAGATTCCGTCTCCGGACGCGGCCTGTCGAGGAACCCGGCAGAGGAATTCCTCAGAGGCTTTCCACCACGAGCTGGACGCACCGGCCGCCGTTGTGGCGCCCCCGCTCCACACGAAAGGCCAGCCTGGGGAAACCGCCCGGAGGCGCGCCCTGGACCGCGTTAAACCATACCGCCTCCACATCGCCCTGGCCCTGGACGCAGCGCATCCTGCGGTGCGCGTGGCCCATGGCGCGCCAGGAATCCCGGGGAACCAGGATGTCCGTCGCGTAAAACACCGGCTCCCGGTTTTTTTCGCCAAACGGTCCCAGGGTTTCCACCTCCTGGGCAAAGGCCGGTCCCAGGTCTTTCAGCGGGATGGGATGGGGCCAGTCTATCCAGACCTGGGGGGCGTGGCAAAGGTCCGGGGCCGCGCTGGCCACCGCCTCTTTGAACCTGCGGGCAAAGATGGGAATATTATCCAAGGCAAGGCTCAGGCCCGCGGCCATGGCGTGGCCCCCGTAGGCGGAAAGAAGAGCCGCGCAGGACGTGAACGCCGCGTGCATGTCCAGGCCCGGCACGCTGCGCCCCGAGCCTTTGGCCATGCCCGCGCCTTCGCAAATCAGCACCACAGGCCGGTTGAAATGCCGCGCGAGCCGGGAGGCGACGATTCCCACCACCCCCTGGTTCCATCCCGGGTCTGAGAGCACGATGGCGTGGCCCTCCACCAGGGAGGGGTTCTTGGCGGCCCGGGCCATGATGCTGTCAAAGTGGGCCTTTTCCTCCTCCTGGCGGCGGCGGTTCTGCTCGTCGAGAAGAAGCGCGAGGGGTTTGGCGGCGGAGGGCGCCCGGGCGAGAAGCAGTTCCACGCTTCTGTCGGCGTGCTCCATTCTGCCCGCGGCGTTGATGCGCGGAGCCAGGGAATAGCCCAGATCCCGGGCGGTAATCTGATGGGGCTGTATCCGGGCCACTTCCATGAGGGCCGCGATGCCCGGGGGCGGACTGGTGGCCAGCACCTCGAGTCCGGCCTTGACGAGGATACGGTTGTCGGCCACAAGCGGGGCGATGTCGCCGATGGTGCCAAGGGCCACGAGTCCGCACAGGCGTTTGAGATTGGGTTCCGGCCTGTTTTCCCAGTGGCCCGCCTCTCTGAGAAGCGCGCGCAGGCAGACGCACAGAAAAAACGCCACGCCCACTCCCGCAAGATGCTCAAGCCCTGCCGCGCAGTCCTCCCGTTTGGGATTGACCACGGCAAGGGCGGGAGGAAGCGTCCCCGGCGGCTCGTGGTGGTCAGTCACAATCACGTCAATGCCCGCCTGGCCCGCGGCCCGGACCGCGTCGCAGTCGCTCGTGCCGCAGTCCACCGTCACCACAAGGTGTGCCCCGAGCGGCGCCATCACGCGCTCCACGTGCTCCGGGCGCATTCCATACCCTTCGCTGGTCCGGTGGGGCACGTACCAAAAGACCCGGGCGCCCGCCTCCTGCAGAAAATCCACCATCAAGGCGCAGGCGGTGCATCCGTCCGCGTCGTAGTCGCCGAAAACAAGGACGGTCTCCTTGTTTTGAATGGCGCGGACAAGGCGCTTTGCCGCGATATCCATGTCTTTGATGGAAAACGGGTCCGCCAGGTGGGTGAGACGGGGCAGGATGAAGCGGTCCGCGGCCTCGGCGTCGCAAACACCCCGGTTGACCAGTGCGGCGGCGACGGCGGGGTGGATGTCCTGGCTTCGGGCGAGGGAGCGGACGGTCTCCTCGTCAGGGGTATGCATGCGCCAGCGCTTTTCCATGTCAGAACCAGTATATCCCAGACCGGGGGGCTTTCTCAAGCCTAAACCGGCGGAGCCGGAGAAATTAGGAGTTAGGAGTTAGGAGTTAGAATAAAAAATCATCTTTTGTCGTGTTTTTTGGTTATAAAATGGGCTTTTTTCCTCATGGCAGCCGCGGTGCGGCAAGGCTTTTGAGCCAGCCCGGGGGTTCAACCCCAGGACCATGACACAGACATTATCTACGCAAAAAACGCGGATAATCCGGACATAGAATCTAAACCGGCGGAGCCGGAAAGAAGGCTTTAGACTTTAGGCGTTAGGGCTGGTTGCAAACGGCCCGTCTTAGAGGGCCGCCCCTTTATCTATGTAATTACCTCCAAAAAGGGGGGATAATCCGGACACGGAATACCGAAAAAGTTTTGCGCGGATGCTCTTTACAAGACAGGGGGGAATTGTGTAGAGGTAAGATACGCGCCCTTGCCCCCTTGCAGAGCCGGACGGGTGGGCGCGCGGGGCGCGGGGTTTGGCCCCGGCCGCCACCTACCACCTCTTTAGCAAGCGGGGTTGCCACAATGTACGAGGGATGTTTCACCGCGCTGATTACGCCGTTCAATGAAACCGGAATGGACAAAAACGGCCTGGACGCCCTTTTGGATTTCCAGGTGGCGGGAGGGGTTGACGGTATCCTTGCGGCCGGCACCACCGGCGAAAGCCCGACCCTTACCTGGGAGGAGCATAATCTGCTGGTCCGCCATGTGGCGGACCGCCTCAAAAGCAAGTGCATGGTTATCGCCGGGGAAGGAAGCAACAACACCGTCGAGACCATGGAAGGCACCCGGTTCGCTGAAAAAGCCGGCGCCTGCGCGGTGCTCCTGGTGGACCCCTACTACAACGGCCCAAGCTCCCTCGAAATCCGGCGGGAATACGTCGAACCCGTCGCCGCGGCGTTTCCGGACATGGGAGTGATTCCCTACGTGATTCCCGGACGCACGGGAGCGCAGCTTTTTCCCGAAGACCTCGCCATCGCCTCGGCAAAATATAAAAACGTCTCCGCGGTGAAGGAGGCGACCGGGAGCCTCGAGAACATGCGCCGGACGCGCCTTGTGTGCGGCGCGGGGTTTTCCATCCTGTCCGGGGACGACGTACTCACCCTGGGCATGGCCCTGGACCCGGAAATCAAGGCCAACGGCGTGATTTCGGTTATGTCCAACATCGCGCCCAAGGCGGTCACAGATATGACGCGGGCCTTCCGCGAGGGACGGAAGGAAGAGGCGCTGCGGATCGAGGCGGCATTGAAGCCGCTTTTCGGCATTGTCACCGTGAAGACCACGGAACAGACACCCTATGGCGGTGTGGTGTGCAGGGCGCGGAATCCGCTGGCGGTGAAAAGCCTCATGGCGCTTTTAGGGATGCCGTCCGGGCCGTGCCGCAGGCCGATTGGAAAGATGACCCGGCAAGGGATGGAGAAAGTGGTGGCGGCGGCCTCGCAGGTGTGGAGGACGAACCCCGAGGTGCTTGCTCCTGTGGGCGCGCATTTCGGCGTGGACGTGGGCGCCCGTCTTGCGGACACGGCGCGGGCGCTGGAGCTTTGCTACGGAGAGTATTGAAGGTCCGGGCCTGGTTGTGGTTGAAGCCCCGGCTTGCAGAGGTAATTGCAAAATTGGGCCGAGGTTGGGTGGTTCCGGGCCGCAAGGCCCGGGTTCACCCAACAATTATATCATTATTCCAAAATGTTGGGTGAACCTGCCCTTCGGGCGCATCCACCCGGCCTACCTCAAATTCGTCGTTTCTAAGAGTTGTGCAATTGCCTCTACAGCAAAAGTATTGCCGCGCTCCTGACTTCTGTCTCCAGCCCCCGGCCCAGACCGGCAAGGAGGTCGCCCGCCATGCGCATTGCCCGACGGCTGCCCGCGGTCTTTCTAATCCTTGCCCTGGCCCTTCCGGTCAAGGGCTGCCTGCCCCTGCCCCCCCGGCCCGCCGGGGATTTCACCCGGGAGGAAAAAGTCCGCTTCTGCCAGGCCGTGGCCCCGTACATCCGGGAAATGGCCGCCGCCGGAGAGCGCTTTGACGTGCCGGAAAACGTGCTTGCCGGTCTTGTGTACGCGGCGTCGGAAGGAAACCCCTGCGCGGCGCGGCACGGCTTTAGGGGGCTTGCCCTTTTAGGGGACGAGGAGTTTGCCCGCGCCCGGGAGGCCCTGGCAAAGGCGGGAACAGTGTTGGCGGAAAGCCCCTGTGACCCCAAGTCGTCCATTACCATCGGCGCGTGGTATCTTTCCATGGAGTTCAAGGCGGTTGAGAAGAAAGGCCGCGGCGTCCTCTGGCGCTCCCATCTGGACGACTGGCGGACACCTCTGGAGTATTACGCGCTAAGGCGGTTTGCGGGGATCCGGGTGGTGAAGGAGAACATAGACATTGCGCGCCGCCAGGAGGCGGAATGGGCGGACCGTGTGTTGTCTTACGCGGAGGTGTATATGGCCTGCGAATGAGGGCGGGGAGCATGGGGCCTTCCCGCATACCAGGTTGCGTTCAAATTCATCGCATATCCCCCTGCTGAAAGCCCGCTTTTAATCTCCTTCTCCCCGTGGGAGAGGGCCGGGGCGAGGGCATTACTTCTACCTCGGTACATCTCATTAAACTGAATTGTTTAAACGTTTCAAAAAGACATTTCAACGTAAAGACCGCGTTCTTTTTTCTGTTGACTCCGCCCGCCGGGTCTGCAAAGCTGCGCCCGTGTTTCCTTTTCAGGAGGACTGTGTCCATGAAAGGCCCTTTCCCAAGAGCCCTGCCATTAGAAAAGGAACCGGTTCTCTTGTTCACAAACCCCTTTGACGGAAAGACCTGTCCACCCGTTGCATCACCAAGGAGAAGAGCATGCGCAGAGTTAAAGACGGCGATTATGTCATGGTCCATTTCACCGGCGCCCTGGAGGACGGAGAAGAGTTCGATTCCAGCCTTGATGGAGACCCCATGGAGTTCCGCATGGGCGGCGGTGACGTGCTGGCCGGTTTCGAGAACGCCGTCCGGGGCATGGCGGAAGGGGAAAAGAAGACCTTCACGCTGAACCCCGAGGAATCTTACGGGGAATGGGACGAGGATCTCATCCATGTGTTCGACCGGGATTCGTTTCCACGGGACGCGAACATCGAGGTGGGCGATTCTGTCGCCATTGAGACGGAGGACGGCGAGCAGCTTCCCGCATGGGTGTCGGATGTGAACGACGAGGAGGTCGAGGTGGATATGAACCATCCCCTTGCGGGGCATGAGCTCACCTTCCAGGTCGAGGTCATCGCCATAAGCGACACGCCCAGCCCGGATTACGAGTCGGACGGCGGGGAGTGCGGATGCGGATGCGGGGGACGCCACTGCGGGGACTGATCAGGGTTTTCAAAACACAGGACCGGTCCTCCGCGGAGGGGGGGGGGCCGGTCCTGTGTTGCCAGGGCGCCGGACGGGGGGCGGACACCGGGACTTCGCTATTTTTTGGATTTGGAAGCGTCCGGGGCGGGCTTGCCGGAGGAATCCTGGGCGGACAGGTCTTTAAGCAGCTTATCCACGTAGGTCTTCACCTTGGCCTTTTTTCTTAGCTCCATGATTTTGGCTATTAGTAATTCCGTCATCTCCTTGTTCTGCAACATCTCAATAATGTTTTTTTTAACTTCTCCAAAGGGAACCATGCCCGCCGCTTGTTTTCCGGTCAACTCGATAATGTGGTAACCGAAGCGTGTCTCCACAACACCGCTCCTCTGACCTGCCTTGAGGGCAAAAGCGGCCTTTTCATAAGGTTCAAGTCCGGACATCTGCCCTTTCGAAAACGGCGGCAAAACACCGCCTTTATCCCTGGAGGGGCAGCCGGAGGTCTCCTTGGCCACTTTGGCAAAGTCCTCGCCCTGTTCCAGACGCTTTTCGATTCCCTTAATTTTGGCAAGCGCCGCGTTTTTGGCCTTCTGGTCCTTCATGTCCGGAACCTTGACCATAATATGCCTGGTTTCCAACAATTCCGGATGCTCAAAATCCGGCAGATTCTCTTCGTAAAATTTTTCCGCGTCCGCTTCGCCGGTTTTTAATGAAGGCATAAATTTCTCACGTATAAGCTTTTCAACTCCCAAGGATTTTTCAATTCCTAATTTTACATAATCTTCTGTCAAATGCGCTTTCTCTAAATCTTTCTTATAATCATCTCTCGATTTATACTCTCTGTCAATCCCTTTGTTATAAATATTATAAATTTCAGTTTCTGAGACTTTTAGACCAAGTCTTACGCTTTCCTGAAATAATAATTCAGTACCTACAAGTTCATCAACAACGCTAATCATCATTTTCTTTTGATCCAGTTCTTTAACCTTTGCTCCTCTGCGCAACGCGTCTTCAACACGTTTTCTTAAAATCTGTTCAAATTCCAAATGGGTTATAATGACACCGTTGACCTCCGCGATTTTTCCGAGCTCCGCGGGCGGCTTGTACTCCGCCTTCGCATTCAAAGCGCAAATAGATGGAAAGACTGCGGCAACGATGAAAATTATCAATGATTTAAATTTTTTGTTTGATGACATCTACCCGTCTCCCGATGTAGTGGTCCGCATGGCTTCCGGTTTCAATGTTCTGCAATCCGGCCAAAGCCCGTGCCGTTAAAACACCCGCCCGGGTCCTCCGTATTGCCGCGCTCCACAGCGCCGCCCTCTCCCGCGGGAGGGGCGGCGATCTTTCCATTCTCCCCCTGACAGCATGTAACATTGGTTTTTTGCGCAATTGTTTCCCAGGGCCATGCCATCGTCTTTGCCCGGCGCGCCCAATCGGCACTGTAGAGGCAACCCCCTGAGCTTGCCCCTTTCTTCCAAGTTGCGCCTTGTCAGGGCGGGCGCGGGGCCTGCCCCTACAGTTTCACGGCATCCGGAATTTTAAATGTTATGCGAGGTAATTGCAAAATTCATTGAACGACAAATTTGAGGTGGCCGGGTGGTTCCGCCCGAAGGGCAGGTTCACCCAACATCTTGGAATAATGGTATAATTGTTGGGTTCACCCGGGCCTTGCGGCCCAGAACCACCCAACCTGCGCCTCATTTCGCAATTACCTCATGCGGCACTAGTTTTTCATATAGATATTCACCCGCGCTCCCTTTCTCATCTCATCCACCTTTGTCCTCAGAAACTCCATCATCCTTTGATTTTTCAGGAAATTAAAAATCTTTTCCTTGACCTTCTCGAAAGGCTCCTCGATGGCCGCCTGGCGCCCCGTGACCTCGATGATATGATACCCAAACTTGGTTTCCACGATGCCGCTCCGCTCTCCGATTTTGAGCGCGAACGCCGCTTTCTCAAAAGGCTCGACCATCTTTCCTCTTGGAAACGCCCCAAGGATTCCGCCCTTCTCCCCGGACGGGCAGTCTGATTCCTCCTTGGCCAGTTTCGCGAAATCCTCGCCTTTGTCAAGACGCGCTTTGATTGCCTTGATCTTGGCAAGCGCGGTGTCCTTTTCGGCCTTGTTCCGCATATTTTCGACTTTTACGAGTATATGCCGCGCTTCTACCGCAGTCTTGTTATCCTCGTAAAATTTTTTGATATCAGTCTCAGGAACATTGATTTTCGGCAAATAGATATTTCTTATAAGCCTGTCAACCGCAAGACCCTTTTCGATTCCAGATTTTACATATTCCTCTGTGATTTTATACTCTTTAAGCTTTTTGTTGAAATCATCTCCTTTTGTTTTATTAAGAATGTCATCCACCTCCTTTGCTGTGATCTTTATACCTTGCTTTTTGCTTTCCTGGTATAGCAGCTCATTAGCGATTAACTTATCGAGAATAGCGAGCTTATCCAACTGCTGCCCGTTGCCCCCCCCCATGCCCCGAAGCTGGCGCAATGTCTGGTCAAACTCCAACTGGGTAATCGCCGCGCCATTCACATCGGCCACCTTGCCGGAGGCGGCCGCAGGCGTGGTTTCCGCCCAAACATTCAAGGCGGGAGCAAAACAAACGCAAGCCAGGACGAAAACCACGGCAAGACGCCGGAAAATCCTTATGCTCAACATGGAAATGTCTCCTTGGAAATGAGAAGAACGCCGCGGAACCAGGCGCGGCCGGACGCAACGGAACCCCGGTCACAGCGCCAGGACCTGGCGTTGCCGGAACCGAAACCATACCACTTTTCACAAGGACCACGCAAACAGTATTCCTGGCCCGCCGGATAGTGTATAGTGCCGCATTTCCGCGGCCGCGAAGGGCGGCTCAACGGGACGGACAGCCTCCCGGCCCTGGATTGGCGCCACGTCCGCTTTCAAAGGGTCCGCGTCCTCTTTTAAAAACGCCCTTTCCCCGCAGGCAAAAGGGAGCGCCCGCGCAACTCCCGGGAAAGGGCGGAAGACGCCGCCGCGCGCGCATCACAAAAAACCGCCGGAGAATCTCCATGACGTTTGCCCCTGAAGCCCACAACGGCGTTGAACTCCAGACCTTTGAGGAGTTCACCGAAAGAGCCTATCTCGATTACGCCATGTACGTCGTCCTGGACCGCGCCCTCCCACGGCTCGCGGACGGTCTCAAGCCTGTGCAGCGCCGCATCGTGTACGCCATGTCCGAGCTGGGGCTCGCGGCAACGGCCAAACACAAAAAAAGCGCGCGCGCTGTCGGCGATGTTCTGGGCAAGTTCCACCCCCACGGCGATTCCGCCTGCTACGAGGCCATGGTCCATCTGGCCCAGCCCTTTTCCTGCCGCTACCCCCTCATTGACGGCCAAGGCAACTGGGGCGCTCCCGATGATCCCAAAAGCTTCGCCGCCATGCGCTACACCGAGGCCCGGCTCACCCCCTACGCCAAACTCCTTTTGGACGAACTCGACCAAGGCACCGTTGACTTTGTCCCCAACTTTGACGGCACCCTCAAAGAGCCTTCCCTGCTTCCCGCGCGGCTTCCCAACCTGCTCTTAAACGGAGCGTCGGGAATCGCGGTGGGCATGGCCACAGACATTCTGCCCCACAATCTCAGGGAAGTTGCCGGAGCCTGCGTCGCCCTTTTGGAAAACCCAAAACTCACCGTGGAGGAATTATGCGCCTATGTGCCTGGTCCGGACTTTCCCACAGGCGCTGAAATCATCACCCCGCATGAGGAAATCGTGCGGATGTACGCCCTGGGCCATGGAACCGTCCGCATGCGGGCTGTTTACACTGTTGAAAACGGCGGCGTGGTGGTGACCGGGCTTCCCTGGCAGGTTTCCGGCGCAAAGGTTCTCGAGCAAATAGCCGCCCAGATGCAGGCCAAAAAACTTCCCATGGTCGCGGACCTTAGGGACGAGTCGGACCACGAAGAGCCGGTGCGGCTGGTCATCGTGCCCAAATCAGGCAGGGTGGACACGGAAGAGCTTATGGACCACCTCTTCGCCACCACTGACCTCGAACAAAGCTACCGGGTCAACATGAACCTCATCGGGCGCGACGGACGCCCGCGGGTCATGGGTCTTTTGCCGCTTCTCCGGGAATGGCTCGAAAACCGAAAAGATATGGTAAAACGGCGCTCGGCCCACCGTCTTGAAAAAGTGCTGGACCGCCTCCATGTGCTCGAAGGATACCTGGCCGCCTTTCTCAACATTGACGAGGTGATACGCGTCATCCGCGGCGGGGAGGAACCCAAACCCGCGCTCATGGCGCGCTTCGGCCTCACCGCCCGGCAGGCCGAGGCGGTGCTCGAGCTGAGGCTCCGACACCTTGCCCGGCTTGAGGAGATGAAAATCCGGGGAGAGCAACACGACCTCGCGGAGGAACGCAAAAGGCTTGAGGAGATTTTGGGGAGCGACGCCCGCCTTGTGGACCTTTTAATCAATGAGATCCGCGCGGACGCGGAGAAACACGGGGACGCCCGGCGGTCGCCCCTGGTTGCGCGCGACCAGGCCAAGGCCATGTCCGAGGAGACCATGGCGCCCTCGGAGCCTGTGACCGTGGTGTTGTCCGAAAAGGGCTGGGTCAGGGCCGCAAAAGGCCATGACCTGGACCCTGCGGGCCTGAGCTACAAGTCCGGCGACAGCCTTCTGGATTTCGCCCACGGCAAGAGCACCTGGCAGGCGGTGTTCCTCGACACCCAGGGCAGAAGCTACAGCCTTCCCGCCCATACCCTGCCGTCGGCGAGAGGCCAGGGGGAACCCCTCACCGGAAGGCTCTCTCCGGAAAACGGGGCGGCCTTTATGGCGGTTCTCCTAGGCGGGCCGGAGCAAAAAGCGCTGGTGGCAAGCGACGCGGGATACGGTTTTTTGACCAGCCTGGGAGAAATGGCCGCGAAAAACCGGGCGGGCAAGGCCCTGCTCACAGTTCCCTCCGGCGCGCGGCCCATGCGGCCCCTTATGCTGCGCGACCCGGAAAACACGCTGGTCCTGGCAATCACTACCGAAGGCAGGATGCTCCTTTTTCCGGTTCTTGACCTGCCGGAGCTGCCCAAAGGCAAGGGGAACAAAATCATCCACGTGCCGCCTGAAAGAGCGGCCTCCCGGGAAGAGCTTCTGGCCCACCTCACCGTCCTGCCCAAGGACGCGGGAGTCCGTCTCGTGTCCGGAAGGCGGAACCTCACGTACAGGGCGGAGCACCTTCTCTACTACCACGGAACACGGGGACGCCGCGGCCTGCACCTGCCCCGGGGCTTCCGCCGCGTGGACGCCATTGAAATCTTCCTGGAGGAGACAAGGGAACCGGCGCCATGAAATCCCTGCCCCGTGTCATCCTCCTGCTCGGCATGGTCAGTTTTTTAAACGATCTGGCAAGCGAGATGCTCTACCCCCTCCTGCCCCTGTTTCTCACCTCGGTTCTTGGAGCGGGCGCCGTTGCCCTGGGAGTGATCGAAGGCGCCGCGGAGAGCGCCGCCGCCCTTCTCAAGGTCGCATCAGGAATGCTCGCGGACAGGCTTGGCAAACAGAAGCCCTTTATCATCTACGGGTACGGTCTCTCCGGAGCGGTCCGGCCCCTCATCGCCCTCGCGCCCTCCTGGACTGTTGTCCTGGCCCTGCGGCTCGCGGACCGTGTGGGCAAGGGCCTGCGCTCCGCGCCCCGGGACGCCCTCATCGCCCAGGCCGCAGAGGCCGC
>JAGVGH010000077.1 GCA_020057225.1 Desulfobacterales bacterium
AAAAACCTTGCCGCTCCGCGGCTGCTATGAGGTGAAAGGCTCATTTTCTAACCAAAAAATACAAGGAAAAATGATTTTTTATTCTAGCTCCTAACTCCTAACTCCTTCGGCTTTGCCGGTTTAGGGGTTAGAATACCAGGGAAAAAGACCCGTTTTGATAAGTGGGTGGAGATGCTGTCCGCCATGACGCGCGGTGAGGGGTTACAGGCCAGGGGGTTTTCCCGCGGCTTCGCGCAGTTTCCCGATGAGAACCTCGATGTTGACGGGTTTGGCCAGGTAATGGCGGACTCCTTCGGCCTTGCCCATTTCCCAGCCTTCGGCGGAGCCGTGGCCGGTGAGGAAGATGAAGCCCGCGTCCGGATGAAAGGCGCGGATTTGCCGCATGATTTCCAGGCCGCCTTGTCCGGGCATTTTGAGGTCAAGCACAAAGACATCGTATGTCGTGACCTTGGCTTTTTTCACAGCCTCGGTTCCGGATGTGGCCCAGTCCGCGTCAAAGTCCCGCATTTCGAGGCGTTCGGCCAGCGCTGTCACGAGTTCTTCTTCGTCGTCCACCAATAGAATGCGCATGTCGTTATCCTGTGTTGACGGTCAGGGTTTTCTTTTGAGCGGCAGGGTCACGGTGAATGTGGCGCCAGCGCCTTCTCTGCTGGCCACATCAATGGTTCCGCCCAGTTTTTGGATGATGCCGTAGGTTATGGAGAGGCCGAGTCCGGTTCCGGAGCGGCCTTTGGTTGTGAAAAAGGGCTCAAAGATGAGTTTCATGTGCTCGGCCGGGATTCCGCACCCGTTGTCCGCGATTTTCACGGCGATTTTGTCCTGGGGGGTCTTGGCAAGCTCTATGGTGATTTGTCCGCCGTCACAGACGGCGGCAAAGGCGTTGTTGATGATGTTGAGGAAGACCTGCTGGAGTTGTCCTCTGTCGCTTTGGATGGGGGGCAGGTCGTCATCGGCTTTTAGAGTTACGGATATGCCGCGGTAGTGGCATTCTTTATCCAGGAAGCTCAGGACTTCCCGGACGAGGTTATCGAGGTGGATGGTTTCGTCTTTCACGTCAATATGCCGGGCAAAGCCCAGAAGCCGGTGGGTGATATTGCCGCAGCGCTCGACCGAGGCGAGGATGGTGTTGGTGATTTTGAGGGTTTTTTCCTTTTTGGGGAAGTCGGGGGTAAGGGAAACGAGGTCTTTGAGGAGACCCGCGTTTTCGTTGATGATGGCAAGGGGGTTGTTGATTTCGTGGGCAACGCCTGCGGCGAGGCGGCCCAGGGACGCGAGCTTGTTGGTGTACTCGACTTTGTGAAGGATGGCTTCGCGTTTTCTGTCGGCCTCATACACACGGGAGACAAGAAGGGTGCAGACAAAGAGGACGACAAAGACGCCCACAAGACCGCTGATGAGGAAAAAGCCGATAAATTTGACGCGCAGGGAGAACCAGCCTGCCAGGATGCCCGGGGTGCTTGTGACAAGAACCACGGTGAAAGGGGAGCTTTCCACAGGGGCGGCGCCCACGAGGAAGTGTTCCCGGGTGCGGGGGTCTCCATGCTCCACAATGGCGGTTTCTTCGCCGCCGCCTGTTTTGGGCAGGGGAAAGGGGAGTTTGTCCATGACGCCGCCATGGCGGGCGGAGGGTGTTTGAAGGACGCCTTCCTGGTTGACGATGAAGACATCCATGGATTCGCGGATCCGTGCGCGGGCGGTGAGATCATTGAACATTTGGGTGTCAATGGTCGCGCGGAGGATGAAGTAGCCGCCGTCGGGTTTTTCGTGACGGACGGCGATGACGAAGTGGGGGAGGTTTCGGTAGCCGAGGAAGACCTCGCTGACATAGACGCCGCGGAAGAGGACTTCGCGGAACCATGCCTGGTCGCGGTAGCCTTTTCCTTCGAGGGCATAGGGGCCGATATAGACCTGCTGGACACCGGAGGAGTCTATGATGCCGAGGTCAATAAAGCCGCCAAAGGCGCGTTTCAAGTCAACGAGGATTTTGGCGAGGTGTTGTTTGCCGGAGAGGTCTTTGAAGCCGTGCGCTTCGACAGCGTATTCGAGGGCGGCCCGGCGTTCTTCGAGGAAGAAGGCGATGGATTTTTGGGCGCCCTGAATGAGCTGTCCCATGGGCATGGTGAGTTCGGCCTTGAGGGCATTATGGTACTGGATGTAGTTCAGGACGGCCATGATGACGAGGGGGATGACGCAGACGCTGGCGGTCACGAGGACGCACTGTTTCCACATGCGGCGGTAGTTGAAGAGCATTCTGGGGCCGCTGCCGTCCTTGGGGAGGGCGGTCCAGAATTCGGGGAGGTAGCGCGTCAGGAGGGGCATGGTTTTGTCTTTTCGGAAAGCCGAGGGCCAGGTTAGAGCAATTGTCAGAATTCTGTTCCGATTGGTTTGATGATCCTGCCTGGTCAGCGGCCCGTGGTCTCCCCGGTGAAAGCCGGAGCCCAGAGGCGCGGGTCAAAAGACCCGGATCCCGGCTTTCTCCGGGACGAGTGCCCTGTTGCGCGGAGGTCTGAGCGTAGCCCGTGCGTATGGAATCGGAACGGACTTATGAAAAACGCCATAGACGTTTGAATAATAGGGGAAAAGGCGCTGTTTTGATAGCTTTTTTTTAGGGTGTGGCGGCTATAATTCTACAGTTGGCGCCTGAACTTGAAACACCGTTTCGTACTACATAACGCCCATAAAACGCAAGAGGGATAATCTCCCCAAATCCACCGCCTCGGTTAACCCTACAAGGGTCTGTAAATCTTTTTGTGTAAATGGTTTTTTACCCTCCATAATCATCCGGACCGCCGCGCCGCTTGGATTGAAACATTGCCCGCAACACGTCCCCCATGGGCACCGCGCGGTCAACCTTGCCTTTGGTGTCGCGGAAAGGCAAAAGCCCGTTCTCGATGTCCACCGCGCCCCACTCGAGGTTGAAAAGCCCGCCCGGGGGCGGAAAATCCCCCCGGGCGGCTCGTGTTTTCCTAACCGTTAACCGGCCTACACCCGCCGGCCCGCCTCAAACCCCGCGTGAATGGCCTCGAACGCCCGGGCGGTTTTCCCCGCGTCCCCCACCACCTCGCACGGTATCCCCTTTTCCTTTGCCAATGCCTCCACCGGGTTCCACGGCCTTGCCCCTGCCGCCATCACCACCGTGTCCGCGGGCAGGAGCTTTTCCCCGTCCGCCGTCTCCACGCGCACGCCCTCGGGCGTTATGGCAATGACCTTGGTCTGGGCCCTGCACTCGATCCCCGCCCTTTCCACGTCCTGCATCATGCACCACCGGGTCGTCTTGCCAATGTCCCTGCCCAAGGCGTCGAACATCTCCACCACGGTCACGTTCTTGGCGCCCTTGGTGGCCAGCCCGAACAAATCCTCCAACGGCTCTGCATGGTTCACCATGAGGAATTTCAGGGCGTCCCCGGAAAGGGTGCCTTTTTCAGCGAGAAGAAGCGCGGTCTCGACGCCCACGGCGCCGCCGCCCACAATCACCACCTTCTGGCCGCACAGGGCCTTGCCCGCGAGCACGTCCCATGCCTGGACCACGTTCCCGCCGTCCGCTCCGGGAATGGGCGGGGCAAGGGGAACGGCCCCGGTGGCGGCGATGACGGCGTCCGGGCGCTCGGCCTCCAGAACAGCGGCGTCCACCCGGGTGTTGAGCACGACTTTCACCTTGTGGGCCGCCACCTGGCGCGCAAGGTCATGGGCCAGTTCGGCGAACTCCTCCCGGCCCGGAGGCGCCCCGGCCAGGTGAAGCTGGCCGCCGAGCCTGTCCCCCTGCTCATACAGCACCACGTCATGCCCTCTTCCCGCGGCGACCCATGCCGCGGACATTCCCGCGGCGCCGCCGCCCGCCACCAGTACCTTCTTTTTATTAGGAGCGGGCTCCACCGGGCGCTCCCGCTCATATCCTGCCAGGGGGTTGCACAGGCATTCCACAGCCTTGAGCTTGAAGAGGTTGTCAAAACAGCCCTGGGCGCAGGCCACGCAGTGGATGATCTCCTTTTCCCGGCCTGTCCGCGCCTTTTCCGGCAAGTACGGATCGGCGATGAGGGACCGGCCCATGGCGCATAAATCGCACAGGCCGTCCGCCAGCATTTCCCGGGCGGTTTGGGGGTCATTGATGCGGTGGCTCGCGATGACCGGGACACTCACCCGCTCGCGGACGCCCTTGGAAAGGTAGCCGAACGCTCCTCTTGGAACGCCGGTGACGATTTGGGGCACCCGGGCCTCGTGCCAGCCCACGTTGACGCAGATGGCGTCCACGCCGGCCCCGGCCAAACGGGCGGCGTAGTCCTGGAGTTCCCTTCGTCCGAGTCCGCCGGGCATGAACTCGTTGCCGTTGATGCGGAAGATTAAGGGAAAGTCTTTACCCGCCGCGGCGCGGATGGCCCGGGCGATGTCCAGGCCAAAACGGACGCGGTTGTCAAAGGAGCCGCCGTATTCGTCCTTGCGCTGGTTGGTGACCTCGGAGAGGAACTGGCTGATGAGGTATCCGGTGGCGGAAAGGACCTCCACCGCGTCAAAGCCCGCTTCCTTGACCCGTGAGGCGGCCTTGGCGAAATCCGCGATAACGCCCTGGATTTCCTCCAGGGAAAGCTCTCTGGGGACCTCCCTGGTAAGGCGGGAGGCGATGGGTGAGGGGGCAACAGGCTGGGCGCCTCCCAGAAGGAGCGAATGGTTGTAGCGGCCTGAGTGGTTGATTTGTACCGCGGCCCGGGCGCCGTTGTCCTTGATGGCTTTGGCCAGCCGCGCAAGCCCGGGGATGTGGGAATCCTCATGGGCGCCCACACACATGGAGTTCCCGGCCATGGGATTCACTGTGGCGTATCCCGTGACAATCATGCCCGCGCCGCCCTTGGCGCGCTCCGCGTAGAACGCGAGCATCTGCTCCTTGGGGGTGAAGTTTTCGCACATGTTGAGGTGCATGGCGGGCAGGTAAATCCGGTTTTTGACTTCGAGGCGGTTGATAAGGACGGGCTGGAACAAGGGGTCCTTCATGGGATGGCTCCTGGCAAGGGTTTGTCCTGGAATCGGGATGGTCAGTCTGGATGTTTGTTCATCCCGGCGCGCGCCATTCCGGGAGGGTTGGAGGATGGCGCCTGCCGTGGCACAGTCCGGTGCGCGGGGAAGAACGGAAAAAGACTAAAGAAAGCCCGGGAGCATGTCAAGAGAGGCTGCCGTCGGGGGAAAGGAAGAACCGGGCCGGGAAGAAAGCAATCCGCAAAGGCTGCCGAGGGCCGCGCGGCGTTGCGCGAAAAATGAGGACGTTTGAGGTAATTGCAAAACTCTTAGAAACGACAAATTTGATGTAGGTTGGATGGTTCCGCCCGAAGGGCAGGTTCATCCAACACATAGAAATCATTTTAG
>JAGVGH010000072.1 GCA_020057225.1 Desulfobacterales bacterium
AGGCTCCGGTGGCATGCCCTGAAAGCGAGGCCATCGCCTACCTGGGAATACAAGGACCACAAGATGTGGCGGGGGCTTGAGCCAACTGCATACCCCAGATTTTGCAATTACCTCAGAATCTGACTCCTATCTTCTCCCGCTCCCCTGGCTCAACCGTTCATCCCGCAACACTTCTTGAATTTCTTCCCGCTCCCGCACGGGCACGGATCGTTTCTCCCCACCTTTCCCGGATCCTTTTTCGCCTGCCGCTTGGGAGCCTCCCCTTTGCCGCGGCTTAACTGTATCTCCTGCTTCTCAGGCTTGATGTCCTCCACGTCCTCCGGCTTTTCCAACTGAATCCGGAACAGAAGGGCCACTGTCTCCTCCTGGATCCGCTGGATAAGGTCCTGAAACATCTCGAACCCCTCTTTCTTATACACCAAAAGCGGGTTCTGCTGGGCGTAGCCCCGAAGGCCAATCCCCTCTTTAAGATGGTCCATGGAAAGCAGATGGTCCTTCCACAAACGGTCCACCGTGTTCAGCATCACGTAACGCTCAATGTTCCGCAGGTCCTCCGCGCCAAACGCGGCCTCCTTTTCGTCATACACATCCATGGCGGCCTTGGTGAGAAACTCCCGCAACGCGTCGGTCCTGAGCGTGTCCCGGACCTCCGGCTCCACGTGGATACGGATGGCGAAGCGCCGCGCGACCTCGTTTAAAAGCGCGTCCCAGTCCCATTCCGAGGGAATGTCCCTGCCGCCGGCGAACATGGAGACAACAGCCTCCACGCCCTCGCCAATCATTTGCTCGATGGCGGGCCGCAGGTTTTCCCCTGTCAGCACTTCCCGGCGCTGCCGGTAAATGACCTCCCTCTGCTGGTTCATCACGTCGTCGTACTCGATGAGCTGCTTGCGGATGTCAAAGTTGTGCGCCTCGACTTTCTTTTGGGCGTTCTCGATGGCCCTGGACACGAGTTTGTGCTCGATGGCCTCGCCGTCCTCAAGACCGATGCGCTCCATGAGGCTCCCCAGACGGTCGCCGCCGAAAATCCGCAAGAGATCGTCCTCAAGGGAAAGGTAAAAACGCGAGGAGCCGGGGTCGCCCTGGCGTCCGGAACGGCCCCGGAGCTGGTTGTCTATACGCCGGCTCTCGTGGCGCTCGGTGCCCAGAATGTGCAGCCCGCCCAGTTCCCGGACTCCTTCCCCTAAAACAATGTCGGTCCCGCGGCCCGCCATGTTGGTCGAGATGGTCACCGTGCCCCGTTGCCCGGCCTGGGCCACGATTTCCGCCTCCTTGGCGTGGTTTTTGGCGTTCAAAACCGAGTGGGGCACGCCACGCTTGGCCAGTTTCCGGGCGAGTTTTTCAGAATCGTCAATGGAGATGGTTCCCACAAGCACGGGCTGGCCTTTTTTGTACAGGGCCTCGATCTCGTCCAGAACCGCCTCGAATTTCTCGTGCTTGGTCTTGAAAATCACGTCCGGGTTGTCAATGCGCACCATGGGCATGTTGGGAGGAATCACCATGACATCGAGATTGTAGATTTTTCTGAATTCCGCGGCCTCGGTGTCCGCCGTGCCTGTCATGCCCGCGAGCTTCTGATACATGCGAAAGTAATTCTGGAAGGTGATGGTGGCCAGCGTCTGGTTTTCGTTTTCGATTTTCACCTTTTCCTTGGCCTCGAGGGCCTGGTGCAGGCCGTCCGAGTACCTTCTGCCAGGCATGAGGCGGCCTGTGAACTCGTCAACGATGATGACCTCGCCATCCTTGACAATGTAGTCCACGTCCCTCTTGAACAGCACATGGGCCTTGAGCGCCTGGTTGACGTGGTGGAGAACCTCCGTGTTCCGGGGGTCGTAAATGTTTTCCACTTCAAGAAACCGCTCGCAGGCGGCGACACCCTGCTCGGTCAACAGCACCTGCCGGGCCTTCTCGTCCACCGTGTAATGTTCGTCTTTCTGAAGCCGGGGAATCGCCCTGTCCACGGAGTAGTACAGGTGCGTGGATTTTTCCGCTTGGCCGGAAATGATGAGCGGCGTTCGGGCCTCGTCCACGAGAATGCTGTCCACCTCGTCCACAATGGCGTAAAAAAGGTCGCGCTGGACAAAGTGTTCCGCGGAAAACTTCATGTTGTCGCGCAGGTAATCGAAACCAAACTCGTTGTTGGTCCCGTAGGCGATATCGGACCCGTAGGCGGTCTGGCGCTCTTTGTCGGTGAGCCCGTGAAGGATGGTGCCCACGGAAAGGCCCAGAAACCGGTAAATCCGGCCCATCCATTCCGTGTCACGGGTGGCCAGATAATCGTTCACGGTCACCACATGCACGCCTTTGCCCGCAAGGGCGTTGAGATAGGCGGGCAGGGTCGCCACCAGGGTTTTGCCTTCGCCCGTCTTCATCTCGGCGATTTTTCCCTCGTGGAGCACCACACCGCCCAAAAGCTGAACGTCAAAGTGGCGCATGCCCAAAACGCGGCGGGAGGCTTCGCGGACAGTGGCAAAGGCCTCGGGCAGCAAATCGTCCAGGGCCGCCCCGTTGGCCAGGCGCTCTTTCAAAAGCGCTGTCTGCCCTTGCAGCTCGTAATCTCCCATTCCGGAAACGCGGGCCTCCTGGGTGTTGATATAATCAACCAGGGGCTGTATGCGCTTGATCTCCCGGTCGTTTTTGGTGCCGAATATTTTACTGAGAACCGCGTCAATCATGGAGCCACCTTCCTTCGAGGTAATTGCAAAATGAGGCGTAGGTTGGGTGGTTCCGGGCCGCAAGGCCCGGGTTCACCCAACATTTCTAAATGATTCCTATCTGTTGGGTGAACCTGCCCTTCGGGAAGAACCACCCGGCCTGCCTCAAATTTGTCGTTTCTTAGAGTTTTGCAATTACTGAGGAGCGCGTCAATCATGGAGCCATCTTCCTTCCTTAAGAAAATTTCAAGGCAACTCATACCAGAGGAGGGCGGCCCTTACAAGGAGAAACGCCCGCTTTCAGACAGACCCGCCAGGTGAAAAGGGCGGCGGGCCGCGCCATCGGCGCTTTCACGGAGTATTCACGGTTGACGGGGCGCGCCTTTTTTTGCATGATGCCGCGGCATATCCGAAGTGCCCCGTACCGTCCACAAGGAGGTGCCCATGCGGCGTACTGTGGCGTTCACAAAAAACGCCCGAAATGTTTTTTTTCACATACTGACAGGATGCAACCTGCGCTGCGTCCACTGCTATATCAATCCGGAGCAGCACGGCCATACCATGCTGGACACGGAAACCATAAAGGAATGGCTTGCGCTGTTCGCCCCGCGCTCCCGCGAAACCAACGTGATTTTTTTAGGCGGCGAGCCCACCCTGCATCCCGGTCTGCCGGAGGCTGTCCGCCACGCGCGGAGCCTGGGGTATCATTCTGTCACGGTGGACACCAACGGATACCTCTTCCACGGATTTCTTTCCAAAACCTCCCCGTCAGAGGTGGATTTCCTAAGCTTTAGCCTGGACGGCGCAACACCAAAGACCAATGACGCCATCCGGGGTCCAGGCTCCCACGCGGCATGCACAGAGGGAATCCGGAACGCTGTGGCCCTGGGTTTCTCCACCAGCCTCATCTGCACAGTGTCATCGCTCAACCTCCATGAGCTTCCGCGCATGCCCGCCCTGCTCAAAGACCTGGGCGTGGCGCGGTTTTTCATCCAGGTGATCGGCCTGCGGGGCAAGGCCGGGGCAAAGGGCGCGGAACTGCAGGTGGACCGGACAGACTGGCAAAGCCTTGTGCCCCGCGTCGCCGCGGAGACCGCCGCGCTGGGCATTCCCGCGACATTCCCCAAGGTGTTCCTTGACCTGGACGAGCCGTTCGCCTGCGGCGGTCTTGTGGCGGAAAACTACTTCATTTTTCCCAACGGAAGGGTGTACCGCTGCCCGCTGTGCGAAGATTATCCCTGGCACAGCCTTGAAATCCGCGAGGGCAGGCTTCTGCCCCGGGAGGGCATCACGGAGATGAACTTTTTTTCCCTAAACATCCCCGAGGGCTGCGTTATGGCCCGGCTCATTCAGCCAAGGGGTGAAACAGGGCCGGACGGTCAGGCCGCGCGGATCGCGTGCTGCCTGCTCAAGGAAAAGGAGGAAAAAGGCCCATGGGCCAGGAAACATGGAGACTCTGCTCCTGGAATGTGAACGGCATCCGCTCGGTTTTCCAGAAAGGATTCCTGGAATCCCTGGAACGGCTCTCGCCCGATGTTTTGGCGCTCCAGGAGACCAAGGCCCACAGGGAACAGCTTCCCAAAGAGCTTCTCGAAGTGCCGGGTTACGAGGTGGTTTTCAACTCCGCGCGGAAAAAGGGATACTCGGGCACCGCCATCTACACGCGAAAGCCGCCCCTTCACGTGCGGGTCGGCATCGGCTGTCCGGAGCATGACGGCGAAGGCCGGGTGCTCACGGCGGAATATCCGGGATTTTACCTCGTGGGAGTCTATTTTCCCAACGCCCAGGACAAACTGGCGCGCCTGGACTATAAAATCGCGTTCAACGACGCGGTTCTCGAGTACGCGGAAGGGCTTCGCAAAAACAAGGCGGTGGTTGTTTGCGGAGACTACAACGTGGCGCACAAACCCATTGACCTCACACATCCGGCGGCCAATGCGGGAAATCCCGGTTATTCCCCCCAGGAACGGGAATGGATGGACAAATTTTTGGGCGCGGGATACGTGGACACGTTCCGGATGTTTGAACCAGGCGGCGGGCATTACACGTGGTGGTCGTACCGTGCGCGGGCGAGGGAGAAGAACGTGGGGTGGCGTATTGACTATTTTTGCGTGGGCGAGGAGTCGCGGGGGCGGGTTTCGCGCGCGTGGATCGAGAAGGACATCATGGGCTCGGACCATTGCCCGGTGGTCCTGGAATTTGTGGCGGAGGAGTGAGGGGGCGGAGGATATCCGGGCGGCGCTGCTCCCGCCCTGCCATAGGAGGCGGTAACACCGCCTGCGGCCGACAGAATTCCATTCCAAACGCCATCCGGGCATCCGCCGGAGCCACAACGGCTCCGGCGTTTTTTCTTAGGGATAGCAGAGGCGGGCGGAAGGGGCAAGGTCGGGTTCTCCGTTACTCCTTCCCGGGCACCGCCGCCTCGGCAAAGGTCATCATCTCCGTAAACATCCGGACCGCGCCCTCCAAGACCCCCATGGCCAGCGCGCCGCCCGTGCCCTCGCCAAGCCGCATGCCAAGCCGCAGCACGGGAACCAGGCCCAGATGGGACAGCATGAGCCGGTGTCCCGGCTCCTCGGACTCGTGGCCGGCGAACATGTAGTCCTTGGCCACAGGGCACAATAACGCGGCGATGAGCGCGCCCGCGGTGGAGATGAACCCGTCCACCACCACGGGCCGTTTCCGCGCCGCCGCGGCCAGAATAAGCCCCGCGATGCCGCCTATCTCAAATCCTCCCGCCTTCGAGAGCACGTCCAGGCCGTCCTCCGGGTCGGGCCGGTTCACCTCCAGCGCCCTTCGTATGGCGTCCTTTTTCCGGGCAAGGCCCTTGTCATCCACTCCCGTGCCCCGGCCCACCATGCCGTCCAGCCCCTCGCCGGTCACCGCCGCTCCCACCGCCGCGGAGGGCGTGGTGTTGCCGATGCCCATGTCCCCTGTGCCCAGCACGTCCAGGCCCTTGTCAAACAGGGCGGACGCGGTTCCGTACCCGGCCAGCACCGCCTTTGCGGCCTGTTCCCGCCCCATGGCCGGGCCTTTGGTGAAATTGGCCGTGCCCGGTGCGATTTTGCGGGAAATGAATTTTTCACGGTTGGGCATGCCCGAAGGGTCCAGCGCACCGGCCACGCCCATATCCACGACGAAAACATCGGCGCCCACAGACCGGGCGATGGCGTTGATGCCCGCGCCCCCGGCCAGGAAGGTATGGACCATGGCCACGGTGACAGCCTGGGGAAAGGCGCTCACGCCCTCCTCGACAACCCCGTGGTCCCCGGCCATGACCACCACGGCTTTTTTCGCCAGCGAGGGTTTGAGCGTGCCCTGAATGGCGCACAGGCGCTCGGAAAACTCGTGCAGCCGGCCCAGGGCCCGGGGAGGCATGACAAGCTGGGATGTCCGCTCTTTTGCCTTTTCCTCCCACGCGGCGTCCGGGGCGGTGATGGTTTGCAGAATTGCTGAAAGTTCCTTTTCGTGGTTCTCCATTCGTATCTCCTCAAATCCCTTCCTAAATTGGCGGAGCCGGAGAATTTAGGAGTTAGGAGTTAGAAGTTAGAATAATAGAGAAAAAGGCTCTGTTTTTATTGGTTTATTAAATGGGCCTTTTTCCGCATAGCAGCCGCGGTGCGGCAAGGTTTTTCTCTAGCCTGGGGTTTCAACCCATAAGCGCTAACTTATCTAAATGACATTTATATTGTTATATTTGGGTAGTTCCGCTATAGTAATTAGTGTTGGGTGAACCCGCGCGCGAAAGACGC
>JAGVGH010000076.1 GCA_020057225.1 Desulfobacterales bacterium
GCGTCTTTCGCGCGCGGGTTCACCCAACACCTATTATTATAGCGGAACTACCCAAACATAACAATAATCATGCAATTAATGTAAGTTAGCGCTTATGGGTTTCAACCCCAGGACCACGGCACAGACATTATCTACGCAAAAAACGCGGATAATCCGGACATAAAATCTAAATCCGTTCCGATTCAAGACGCCGGATAGTCGCTCAGACCCATGCGCAACAAGGCGCTCGTCCCGGCGAAAGCCGGGACCCAGGTCTTTTGGCCCGCGGCCCCGGCTTCCGCCGGGGAGACGACTGTGCCGCTGACCGGGCAGGAGAACTTAAACACTCGGCCCGGAGTGAGACAAAACAACGCGGACGGGAACCGCGCGGAAAATCCGGGAGGAAAACCCTCCCCCTCCCGGAGAACATCAGCCTTGGGCCACCAGATTGAGCGCCTCGACCACTTCCCGGTCCTCGGTTTCCATCACGCGGAGGATATGCTTGTGCATCCGGCGCTTGTGCTCGCCGAAGATGCCGCGTTTTTTGCTGAAGCCCGCCGCAAACTCCATGACAGTTTGCCTGAGGCTTTCCAGGTCCGGGCAGGCTTTTTCGATGATGTGATGGGCCTCGAGCTCCAGGGCACCGGCTCTTTTGCCCGTGAGCTTCATCTCATTAAACTTGTAATGGGGAATGGCTTTTTCAATAAAGGCGTCCATTCCCGGAAGGAAGGGAATCCCCAGGTCCACTTCCGGAAAGCAGAAAAAGCCCTTGTCGGAGCGCATGAACCGGAAATCGCAGGCGCAGGAGATGATGGCGCCGTTGCCAAAGGCGTGGCCGTTGATGGCCGCGATGGCGGGCACCGGAGCAATGAGGAGTTTTTTAAAGACCTCGTTCATCCCGTAGCAGAAATCCTTGACGGCCTGGTACTCCTGGGCGGCGAACCTTCCCATGAGCCAGTTGACATCCACGCCGTTCGAGAAAAACTTGGGGTCTGTGCTGGTGAGGACCACGGCGTTGACCCCCTGGTCCGCAACAATGGCGTCCAGCGCCCCGCACATGGCCAGGGCGAACTCAAGGTTCTGCAGGTTTGGTCCGTTGTTCATGGAAAGCACAGCCACAGCGCCCTTTTTTTCCCATTCCACAATTGCCATGCGAGTCTCCCTGGCGCGGCGCCGGGATTCGGTTGACCGCGCGGTAAAATTTTTACTTTGTCCCTTATAGCTGTTTTTTCCCCTGGACGCGAGTTAAAAACAGGCCCGCGCGCCTCTCCCGGGACTTTTTACCTTTAACTCGCGTCCCGTGTCTGCTATCGTGCCGCTCTTGCCGCGCGGTCCGAAAGGCGGCCCGCGGGCTTACAGCCGCTCAAAGGAAATACGGATGCGCTTGTTCGACAGCCATTGCCACATTGACGACGCCGCGTACCTCAAAGACCTGGACCAGGTCTTTTTCCGCGCCAGGGAGGCCGGAGTCCGGGCCATGCTCATCGCGGGAATCAGTCCGGACAACTGCCCCAGGGTGGTGGCCCTTGCCGAAAAACATCCGGAATGTTACGCCTCTGTGGGCGTGCATCCCCATGACGCGCAATCCCTTACGGAGGAAAAGCTCGAAGCGCTTGGGGAGCTTTCCCGGCATCCCCGGGTTGTGGCCTGGGGGGAAACCGGCCTGGATTACAACCGCATGTTCTCCCCCCGGGAGGTCCAGGAGCGCTGGTTTGTCCGGCAGCTTGAATGCGCCCGGGAGCGGGCGCTGCCCCTTATTCTTCACGAGAGGGACTCAGGGGGCCGTCTTTTTGATCTGTTGCGCGCCCATGGCCAGGGTCTCCCCGGGGTGGTGCATTGTTTCTCGGGCACGGAAGAGGAGCTTTCCGCCTATCTTGACCTGGGGCTTCATATCGGGATAACCGGGGTGCTCACCCAGAAAGAGCGGGGAGCGGAACTGCGGCGGCTTGTCCTCCAGATTCCCCTGGAACGGCTGCTCATCGAGACCGACGCCCCGTATCTTACGCCCGCGCCTTTTCGCAACCGGCGCCGGAGAAACGAGCCGGCCTTTGTGGCGGCGGTGGCGGAAACCCTGGCGGGGGTTTTATGCCTGGATGTGGAAACCGTGGCGGAGCAGACATGGAACAACGCCTGCCGCCTGTTTGGAGTGGACCTGTGATTGGCGTGAAACGGCTGGCGCGCTTTGCCTATGAGGCGCTGCATTTGAAAAGGGTGGCCCGGTCGGGATGGTGGGTGGCCGGAGTGGATTTGCCTGAAAGCGTGGCGGAGCACGCGTTCGGCGCCGCGTTTTTCGCCTGGATTCTAAGCCGGATGGAAGGGGCGGACGCGGAGAAGGCCGTTCTCATGGCTGTGCTGCATGATGTGCCCGAGGCGCGCATCAACGACCTGCACAAGGTGGCCCAGCGCTATCTGGACGTGAAGGCGGCCCAGGCCAGGGTCGTGGCCCATCAGGCCGAATCCCTGCCCGCCCCCTTTGGCGGGGAGTATAAAAGGCTCCACGAGGAAATGGAGGCCCGGGAAAGCCTGGAGGCCCGGGTTTTAAAGGACGCGGACCTGTTGGAATGCCTGGCCCAGGCCCGTTTCTACGAGCAGCGCGGATATCCGGTGGGAGAGTGGATTGTGAACAGCGAAAAAGGGCTGTTGACGGAATCGGGCCGGGCGCTGGCGAGGGCGCTGAAGGATATGCCGCCACGGGCGTGGTATGAGGGGCTGAAGGCCAATGTCCCTCACGCGGACAACTAGGGGCCTTTCGCCGCGGATTAGGCTTTTTTCGGGCAAGCCCTTGTTATCTCTATCATTTGATGGTATTGTGTCAGAGCCGCGCGTGAAAGGGCAGGAATACGGACAGCGCAGGGCCTTGAAGGCCGTGTTCCCGCGCGGGCCGGACACGGTCCGGAGGCGTTTTCCGGACATGGGAGGATGAGGAATGGCGAAGAAGGACGGCGGGTTTGTGGAAGGGCAGGAAGAGGACTGGGCGGAGGACGCCTATGAGGAGGACGAGGAGATGATGGCCGACGAGGAGGGCGGGAGCCTTAAGAAGGTTCTGCTTCTCGCCGGGGTAGGGCTTTTTGTGCTTGTTCTAGGCGCGCTGTTGTTTTTCGGGCGCAAAGGCGCGGGCGCCCAGGGAGGACAAACCGTGGACGCGCAGGCC
>JAGVGH010000304.1 GCA_020057225.1 Desulfobacterales bacterium
CTCAGGCTCCGGTCAAATCAGTCTCCTCGACTTAAGCAGCGGCCTGGGGTCAACCAAGTGCTTGGAAAACCATTCCTTCTTGGGCTGTTCGCCCATGGCAAGGCAGATTAGGTCTGAAAACAGAAGGATGGGGATCTTTTTAGGAAGGGTGCAGCGCAGTTCCAGGTTGAGCTGGCACATGGCGCAGGCCGTCACAATGCAGTCGGCGCCCGCCTGCATGGCCTGGAACATGATGTCATCCACGATGGGCGCCACCACGTCCGGCCGCGTCGCGGTCAAAAAGGTTCCGCAGCATTTAGAACCCTGCGCCCACTGCAGGGGGGTGGCCCCAAGCCTCTCCAGCACTTTTTCCATGAGACCGCTGTAATTCTTTTCCCTAAGATGCGCCGGGCGGTTCAGCATGCATCCGTAGTAGGGCACAAACCGGATGTCCGCGAGGTCCCGGACGCGTCCCCCGGCAACAGTGTCCCAGTCCACCATGTCCAGGATTTTCAGGCGGCGGGTGATTTCCAGTTCCGTGTTGTACTCTTTTCCAAAGAGGTCCTTGAACTCCGCGCGTTTTTCCGGCTCATGGACAAGATGGTAATGGGCCTCGCTCAGGCGAAGGTTGCAGCTTGGACAGGCCACCAGCAAGGAACGGCCCTCCGGGACCAGGGAGAGGATGCGGGCCGCGAGCCGAAAGGCGAGACCGGAGTCCACACTGTGGGTCGAGGAGCTTCCGCAGCAGTTCCAGTCTGTCAGCTCCTCCACGTCGTAGCCCAGCTTGGCGAAGAGCCGCAAAAACGCTTCCTTGCTCTCCTTGGCGGAGGTGGCGAGGGAGCAGCCCGGAAAAAAAGAAAGTTTCTTCGCGCCGTTTTCCATCACCCCTGCCTCCTGTTTTTAAAGAGCGCCCGCACCTTGGAAATGTCCCCCACCCTGGAGGGCAACAGGTCCAGCTTGCGTTTGGCAAGCATTTTAAGCCCCACATCCATGTCCGAAAAGAGGTCAAGGGTCCGGACCTTGTGGCGCATCATGATTTCGAGTTTATGGACCCGTCCGTAGTTTTCGATAGAGCGGACGACCTCCTGGTGGAAGGCGAGGATTTCCGGCTGGGCGCAAGGCACGCCGCGTTCGAGGGCGGTTTGGCGGAAGGCGTCCATGACCGCGGGGATGTCAATGGCCATGGGGCACTGGACAGTGCATGTGTGGCATCCCACGCATATCCAGATGGTGGAGGATCCGAGCACCGCCTCCTCCATGCCGAGCTGGGCCATGCGGAAGACGGCCGACGGCACGGTGTCCATGGCTTTGACAAAGGGGCAGCCGCTGCCGCAGCACAGGCACTGGTAGCAGCGCTGGAAATTGGTGTTGCTTTTTCGGGCGATGAGGCCGGCGAAGCTGGAGGCTCCGGGCGGCACACGGTGGACGGTTTCCTGAGAGGGCATGGTGTTCTCCCTTTTTGGGACGGGGCTAACTGGTATGTTGGAACCACAATGCCGGAATTCGGAGAGCATGTCTTTGACATAGATCAAGGACGGTTTTTAATCCTTGGACATCGCCCCGCAATCTTCTGCAAAAATTAGGCCTTAAGCCCGGATGCCTGCACCCCCTGAAATATAATAAGCGCCGGTCCCCTCCGTTTTTCGGATTGAACCGGCGCTTTCTTTTTCGTTACAAAATGTTTTGGAGCCGCCCCCCAAGCGCTACTCCCCCAGCATTCCCTCTTTCAATTCCTTGGTGACAGGCTCATCGCCCAGCCATACACGGAACAGGGTTTTTTTGAATTCCAGGCCGGGGATGGCGCCCGCGTCCTTGCCGTTCACCTTGATGGTCAGTCCTGTGCCCGGCACATAGACCATGTCGTAGAAATCACCCTTGACAGTTTCCCGGTTCATGTACTGCTTGAACAGGCCAATTTCCTTTTGAACCGGCGCGATGTTGCCCATGGTGGATTTGTTGAAGCTGCCGTCCCAGGATTTCAAGGTGTCCTCGGCGGAGACCTTGTCATACACAAAGTGCATGCGGATGGCCATGGGCTTGTCGGCGTCAATGATAGCCGCGGCGTCCGCGTTTTTCTGCTCCAGGAAGAGCGCGCCCACATAGACTTTGATAACGAATTTTTTCCGGATTCCCGCGCCGTTGAGGACCAGTTGCTTCCCTCCGGCGTCCAGGGTTTCGGGGATGGTCACACCGGCAAGCTCTTTGGCGCTGGCCAGGGAGGTGAGGCAGAAGAGGAGGAAGAGGGCGGCGGATGCGGTTTTGAGCTTCATGGGTGTTCTCCTTACGGGAGGCGGCGGTCAGGCCGTCTGTTTTTGACGTTCCCCGATGGAAGCCGCGTTGCGCGCCCCGGAGCCTGCGTTGGCGGGCGCGGGCCGCGGCGGAATTTTGGGTATGTTACTGCAAGTTTGAGCCTGCGTCAAATTTTTTCAGCAGGGGGAGGGGGGTGACGGGTTTCACATGACTAGGGGCTAGTCAAGAGTGATTTATGGGCGGTTGTTGAGGCGGGGGTGTTTTGAGGGACAACATTTCACGGTTGCCTTGAAATTGTTATAAGAGGTAATTGCAAAACTCTAAGAAACGACAAATTTAACGTAGGTTGGCTGGTTATGCCCGATATGAATCATTTAGAAATGTTGGGTGAACCCGGGCC
>JAGVGH010000075.1 GCA_020057225.1 Desulfobacterales bacterium
CACCAGGGACAAAAAGCATCTGTCCGGCCCACGGGCTTTCCACAGTCCGGGCAGGAACGCCGGGGAGCCGCGGGCGGCATTTCCGCGCCCGCCTCTTTGGCGGTCTTGATCGCCACTGTCCTTTCATATTCCTTTACCGGACCGGCCGGCGCAGGGGCGGGCGGCGCGGCCGGAGGGCCTTCCTGTTCAGGAAAGGTCACACGCGCCACCTCGAAAAGCCCGCGTTCCTCGGCGGGGATTTCATCGGCGAAAAGCTCCCGTAGAAACTTGGCAAGGTGGCGCGGATTGGTCCGGAATCCCAAGGAGTAAATGCAGTCCTCCACATCGTTCAGCATGTCGTGGCATGTCTGGTAGCGCTTTTCCGGATCCCGGGCCAGGGACTTGTGCAGCACGTCCCGCAGCTTGGGCGGCAGGTTTTTCACAATCTTCTCGGGCGAATCGAAATCCGCCACGCGCACCTTGGCGAGCACCTGGAGGGTTTCGCCGGAAAACATGCGGATTCCGCACACCAGCTCGTACAAAACCGCGCCGATGGCGAAGATGTCGGAGCGCCGGTCAATGGTTTCCCCGTTGGCCTGCTCCGGAGACATGTAGGCGAGCTTGCCTTTGATAAGCCCCAACTGGGTTTGCTGGTTTTGGCTCGCGGCCTTTGCCACGCCGAAATCCACGACCTTGACCTCGCCCTCGTAGGTAAGGAAAACATTGGGCGGGCTGATGTCGCGGTGGATGATGTGGAGAAAGGCGCCGGTGAGGTCTCTCAGCTCGTGGGCGTATCCCAGGCCCGCGCACATTTGGGCGATGATATGGAGGATGATGTCAAGGCCGATGGTCCGGCGCCGTTTGGCCGCGGTCTCGGCCACGGAGCGCAGGTTTTTCCCGAACAGGTACTCCATGGCGATGAAATAGTCGTCGCCCATGCGGCCAAAGTCGTAGGTCCGCACGATGTTGGGATGCTGGAGATGGGCCGCCAGCCGCGCCTCGTCCACAAAGGCCTCTACCAGGGCCTTCTCGGTGACGAGATGGGGGAGGATTTTCTTGATGGCGATGAGCTTTTCAAAGCCCTCATCCCCTGTCATCTTGGCGCGATAGACCTCGGCCATGCCGCCCGCGGCGATTTTGTCGAGGAGCAGGTATTTGCCGAACCTGACCGGCTGAATGGCGTGCATGGGAACATCCGTTGTCCGGAGCGCGGCCCCGGGTGGCTGAACTGGCAGGCTCCTTTCGCGCCCCGGCGGCCGAAAGGAGAACAGGAAACCGCCAAAGGGTGGCCCGGCCCCGCGTTTGGCCAAGTTTTCCTTTATGGCTTATATGGTACGCCCCTTGGCCCTCCTGGTCAAGGATTTCAGCCTCTGGCGCCGTTCCCGGCGCGGCGCGGACCTGGCTCCGGGCCGTCCGGCCTGGAAAACGCCGGGGGAGGGAAGACGCGGCCCCTCCCTCCCGCGTTGCCTTGGCGCGGCTTTTATGCTACCTGGACAGACCATACGCGCGTTTTGCTCCCGCGCGGGAAAGGCGCCATGCGGGAATTCTTCCAGGTCATCTCCATCGAAGCCGCCATCCGGGCGGCCTGCTCCTTTCCCCGGACCGCCGCCGGAACCGTCCCTCTTGCCTCGGCCCTGGGCCGGGTTCTTGCCCGGGACGTGACAGCGGACCTGGACGTGCCCGGCTTTGACCGCGCCACCATGGACGGCCTTGCCGTCCGCGCAAGGGACACCTGCGGCGCCTCGGAAAACGCGCCCGCCCTGCTCAGTGTCACAGGCTCAGTGGCCATGGGCGGGGTTCCCTCCTTTTCCCTCGCTCCCGGCCAGGCCGCCCAGGTCGCCACCGGCGCCATGCTGCCCGAAGGCGCGGACGCCGTGGTCATGGCCGAGCACACCGAGACCCTGGACGAGACCCTGGCCGAGGTCTGCCGGAGCGTGGCCCCCCTTGCCAACGTGACCCGCCGGGGAGAGGACGCCCGGGCGGGAGAGACCCTGCTTGCGGCGGGAATCCGCCTGCGGCCCCAGGACCTGGCCCTGGCCGCGGCCGCGGGGAGGGTTTCACTCCATGTGTTTGACAGGCCCAGGGCCGCTGTCCTTTCCACCGGGGACGAGGTGGTGCCGCCGGAGGCCGCGCCCGCTCCCGGGCAGATTCGGGACATGAATTCCTGCGCCCTGTGCGCCCAGCTTGAGGAGGCGGGAGCCGAACCCCGCGCCCTGGGGATCATCCCCGACGACGCCGAGGCCCTGTACGCCGCGTGCATGGACGCCCTTGCCTGGGCCGACATTCTCCTTGTTTCGGGAGGCAGCTCCATCGGCTCCCGGGACCACACCCTGGCTGTCCTGGAGAGGCTCCCGGACGCCGAAATCCTGTTCCACGGCGTTTCCATTTCCCCGGGCAAGCCTGTCCTGCTTGCGCGCTCCGGAACCAAGGCGGTCTGGGGGCTCCCCGGCAACGTGGTTTCCGCCATGGTGGTGTTTGAGACCCTGGTCCGCCCCCAGGCGGCCCATATCGGCGGGATGACAGGACCACCCGCGCCCCGCCCCCATGTCATGGCCCGGCTGGCGCGGAACGTACACTCGGTTCCAGGCCGGCGCGACTTCATCCGCGCGCGCCTTGTGGACACCCCGGAGGGACCGGTGGCCGAGCCTCTGTTTGGAAAATCCGGAATCATCCGCACCATGGTCGAGGCCCGCGGAATGTTCACCATCGGCGAAAACACCGAGGGACTGGACGCGGGGGCGCTTGTGAAGGTTGTCCTTTTCTGATTCCGCCCTGGAGGAGAGACCTGTGGGAAAACGGCATGTGTATCTTGATATGAAGACCCTTGCCGAGGCCAAGGAGATTCTCCGGGCAAGGTTTGCCGACGGCCCGTTTCCGGGCAAGACCCTGGTGGGCGCGCCCGACGCCGTGGGCCGGGTGCTGGCGGAGCCGGTGGCCGCCAAAATCTCTTCTCCCAATTACCACGCCGCGGCCATGGACGGCTTTGCCGTTCTTGCCGCCGACACCCTGGGCGCCAGCGAAAGCACCCCTGTCCGGCTCGCCCTTGGAACCCGGGCGCATCCCGTCAACACAGGACACCGCCT
Organism: Desulfobacterales bacterium; assembly: GCA_020057225.1. GTDB lineage: Bacteria > Desulfobacterota > Desulfobacteria > Desulfobacterales > Desulfatibacillaceae > JAGVGH01. The sequence continues at coordinate 3,063 of JAGVGH010000075.1, forward strand.
GCCCCCGGGCACCGACGCGGTCATCATGGTCGAGGATGTCCATGAGACCGGCGGGGAAATCCAAATCCACAAGGCCGCCTACCCCTGGCAGCATGTCCGCAAGGTGGGCGAGGACATTGTCGCCACCGAGCTTCTGTTTCCAAGAAACCGCAAAATGGACCCTGCGGGCATGGCCGCGCTCCTCATGGCCGGGGTTTTCTCTGTCGCCGTGAAAAAGCGTCCCAGGGTGCTCATCATCCCCACGGGAAACGAGCTGGTGCCCTGGCGCGAGGCGGAACCCCTGGACCTTCCGCCGGGCGCGGTTCTTGAAACCAACTCCGAAATGCTGGGAAAACTGGTCGAGGAGGCGGGCGGCGTATGGATACGGCATCCAATCGTCCCGGACGACCATGCCCAACTAAGGGAGGCGGTCGCGCGCTCCCTTGATTCGGACATTCAAATGACGCTCATTCTGGCCGGATCCTCCGCGGGCAGCGAGGACCACACCGCGAATGTGGTGGAGGAACTGGGAACGGTGCTGGTCCACGGTGTCGCGGTCATGCCCGGCAAGCCCGTGGTTTTGGGAGAGGCAGGCGGCAAGCCCGTCATCGGAATACCCGGATACCCGGTTTCGGCCATCGTGGCCTTCGAGGAATTCGTCCGCCCGCTTCTGGGCCAGATGCTCGGGCAGTTTCCCCCGTCCCCGGACCGGCCTTCGGCCCTTGTGGAGCCGGCCCGGAAAGTGGCGTCCAGACTTGGGATTGAAGAGCTGGTGCGGGTCAAGCTGGGCAGGGTGGGCGGGCGCATTGTGGCCGCGCCCCTTCCAAGGGCCGCAGGCTCCATCACCACGTTTACCGAGGCGGACGGCATCCTCCGGATTCCCGCGGACAGCGAGGGCCTGTTGCCGGGCGCTCCTGTCTCCGCCGAGCTTTTGACTCCGCTTTCCGCCATCGGGAACACCCTGGTGGCGGTGGGAAGCCATGACAATACCCTGGATATTTTGGCGGACGCGCTCAAGGCGCGGGATTACCGGATGACGCTCTCCTCGAGCCATGCGGGCTCGACCGGGGGGCTTATGGCGGTGAAGCGCGGGGCCTGCCATGTGGCGGGGACGCATTTACTGGACACCGCGGACGGCAGTTACAATGTTTCCCACATCCGCCGCCTGTTGCCGGAGGTGCCTGTCAAACTGGTGCATCTTGTGATGCGGGAGCAGGGATTCATCCTTAAAAAGGGCAACCCCAAGGGGATCCGGGGCGTGGAAGACCTGGCGCGCCGGGATGTGGTGTTTGTAAACCGGCAGGGAGGCTCGGGCACGCGGATTCTGCTCGACTACAAGCTGGGCCTTGCGGGCGTGGACCCCGCCGGGATACAGGGGTACGGGAACGAGGAGGTCACGCACATGGGCGTTGCCGTGGCGGTGATGAGCGGCGCGGCGGACTGCGGGCTGGGGATAAAGGCCGCGGCGGACGCGCTGGGTCTGGATTTTGTTCCCGTGGCGGTGGAGCAGTACGATTTGCTGATTCCGGAGAGGTTTTTTGATACGGAGCCGGTGCGGGTGTTACGGGAGACCATCCGGACGCCGGAGTTCCTCGCGCGGACGCAGGCTCTGGGAGGGTATCACACGGAGCGGACCGGGGAGGTGATTTTGTAGATGAAAACAGCCTGTTGTAAGGGCAAGGCCGGAGAAAGACGGAAATGACCCGGATAAGCCAGATCAACATCAAGTACGAGCCTGCGGAAGACAGGCTCCTGTTGCGCATGACCTCCACCGGTCCGGAGGGCCTTGCGGAATACCGCCTGTGGCTCACGCGGCGTTTTGTGCGCCTTATGTGGGGGGCGCTGGACAAGGCCCTGGCCAGGGATGTGGAGACAGACCCCAGGGTGCGGCCGGAGTCCCGCCAGGCCCTCCGCCAGTTCCAGGAGGAGGCCGCCCTTTCCGACGCCGACTTCAAAACCCCCTACGCAGGGGAGCAGGCGGCCCGGGAGCCCCTCGGGCCCGCCCCCATCCTGGTCACCCGCCTGCAAATCAAGGACGCGGGGGAGGGAAGGCACTCTTTCACCTTTGCCGGCGAACAGGGCCGGGGCATCGCCATCACCCTGGCCGCGGCCATGGTGCATTCCGTCCGGAAGCTTTTGGCGGACACGGCCCGGGGCGCCCAGTGGGACCTTGGCCTGGACCTGTACGCCAAAAGCGTCCCCGCGGACGCGCCAGGCGCCCCTCCCCGGACCCTCAACTGACCGCCCGGGGATAAGGGCGGGGTGAAACCCCAAGCGGAGAACAGCATGTCAAATCAGCCGCCGCTTTTAACGCGCGTGAATGCGGCCTGCTCGTGAAAAGACGCGGTATTTGAGCCATGCCTCACTTCCGCCATGTTCCAGAAACGTCAAATTCCACAAGCTCTTTTTTTGAGTTCCGCTTGCGAATAGCCTTGCATTCAACGCTGGTAAATCCTAGTCGCCCAAGCATTTCCGCATACAGGCGCTCTGTGGGGACAAGCGTGCCGTAAAAAGTGGAATTTCCAACGATGTAATGGACGACGGCCCCAGGGGCAAGCGCGCGGGTCAAGCCCTGAAAATGCATCCACATGTCATCGAAATATTTGGCCACATAGTTTGAAAGCAGAAGGCCGTTTTTATTATCCGCGGATGCTATTTTTTTCAGAACGTTCTCAAGCGGGGAATGCCTGAAGCAATCCGCTGGACGCTCCCAGTCTGCCAGGCGGCTGGTGGCTATTCCCCATGTTCCGCCAATGGCCTTCCAATCCAGCTCCCCGGCATCCCTCCCGTTCATCAGAAAATCAAGCCAGTACATGTAGGGTCTCAGCTCACGGATGTAGGACATTCGGTTCGCATAGGGAGGAGATGTAATAACCAGATCAAAGAACCCATGGGCCGTATCCGGCATATATCGGGAATCCCCCAGTGAAACAGTTCCATGTCCCCCGGGGTTTTCACTTGCGCCCTGCAGAACAAAACGGGTGCCCGAAGCAAAAACCGCCGCCATATCGTAATTCATGGCAAGAGGAAGCTGTTTGTCATCTTTGAAGGACATGGACTGGTGGTTGAAGGCGGCGTTGGAAAGCGCGATCAGCGAACGGCAGAAGGCCACCGTAAGCAGGTTCCTTTCCGGAGAGTTGTCTTCCGCGACAACCGCCAGGGCGGCTCTGAGGCGGAGCAGAAACTCTATGGTCTTAGGGGCCCACCACCGTTCGATATTGTGTATTGGCGGTGCCGGGGCAGAGCCGGAGGCTTTTTTTTTCGCCATGCTGATTGCCATGGCGCAGGCGTCCCGCGCGTTGGCAATTTCCCCGGGCGTATAGCAGGCGATTTTGGCCCGGGCGAACCACGCGAGAAAAGGATTGATGTCGGTTGTAACGCCTTCATGGCCATGGTAAACGGCGCTCAGAACAGTGGTGCCTGTGCCGCAGAACGGGTCAAATATTCGTTTTGGCTGGCTATGTCTTGAAATCAGCTCTTCGACAATTTTAAGGGAATAGGCGGGGGTGAGGCGAAGCCATCCATGCCGGCCAGTGCTTGTATTGAATTTATAAGTATAATCAGATCGCTGTCGAAGATATTCGCGCTTTTCTATAATCGTGGTCATGGCGCCTCCGGCGCAAGCAGCGCTTTCAATACGGAATCAATTTCCGCGCGCAGGGCCATGCTGTTGCGCTGAAAAAACGCGGCGAGATCGTAGCCCAGCACGTGCTTCATAAAAGCGTATGTCGAGACATTCGGATCCCCCGTGTTCTCAATTCCAGTAAGAACAACCCAGCCTTCTGTTCTATAACGGTGCAGGATATCTGTGTCAATCTGAGCAGAAAGAATCACAGCGCAAGGCAAAAGAGCCTTCCTGTAAGCTGCACCAGCATTGGCAATATCAGCATTCTGTCGCTTCGAATCTTTAGTTTTATAACCCTGACGAACTTCAAAAACTGTCCCGGTAAGTGCAGAGATTATATTATTATTTACTTCAAGTTCTGTTGATACATTCTTCATCCAATTGAAAAAAATCTTTCTTTTGTTTTCATCAGAAATTTTTTCTAAAAGCAATAACCCATCCAAATGTAACGTCCGTGCTTTAATATTTCTCGAAGTAGATGTATCATAGGACCAAATCACATCATTTTCATTAAGGCAGAATGAATCCATTAAAATTTTTCTAAACAGTTTTTCACAGCCGATTCCGATCTGCCTATAGATACTTGTCATTCCTCCTGCGGCTTTATGTGCAGCATACATCATCGGGTTGTCCAAGCCGAACCAATGATAGAAAAGGTCATCTTTGTAGAGCTTTTGAAACTGTTCCAAAGATAGGCCACTGTTCTTCGGGCCTTGCCCGAATTTCGGTTTGTACTGACCGCAAACACGAACGGGCCCGAGAATTAAATCAAGATATTTTGTGTCGCCCGAATCCACTGGCATTCTCCGCAAGATGGCCGGTTCGTCAGCAGGATACGCGGCCAGACCGTATATACTCAAGGAAGGAGTGGCGCGGGTTACCCGCGTCCAGGCATTTTACGGGATTTTATACTTGGCCTCGCCGCGTGTCAACTCCTGCAGGAACCTGTCTCCCCGGACCCTCAACTGAGGCTGCCAGTCCCGGGAAAACCCCCTTGACTTTCCCTCTCCCGGCGTCTTAAACGGTGGAGCCTGGAACTGGCCGCTTCTCCCAACCCGCGAAGCCCAAGGGAAGGCTCCGCCGGCCGCGGCCCTTCCGTGCTACCCCCGCGCCGCCAAAACACCCGGGAAAACACCTATGCGGAACACCCTAAGCGCCCTGGCCCTGTTTCTTTGCGCCTCGCTCGCCGCCCTTGCCCCGGCCTCCGCGGAGGATCCGCGCGCGGCGGAGCCTTGGCGCGTCCGCGCCGACAGGCTCACCTACGACAACATCACCGGAATCTACACCGCCGAGGGCGCCGCATCGGTCTCGCGGGGAGACAGCAGGATCAGCGCGGACCGCATCGTTTACAACTCCCGGGAGAACACCGCGGAGGCCGGGGGCCATGTGGGCATCGCCGCCGGGGAGGACCGGCTCTCTGGCGACAGGGGCGGGGTGGACCTGAAAACCAACACCGGATGGGTCGAAGAGGGCACTCTCTTTGTCCGGAGGAACAACCTGTACATCCGGGGCGGGCGCATCGAAAAATCCGGCGAAAACGTCTATCTGGCGGAGGACGCCGGAGTGACCTCCTGCGGCGGGGAAAGGCCCGCGTGGGAAATCACGGCCTCCAAGGTCAAAGTCACCATGGACGGATACGGCTGGGCCACCCGCGCCGCCTTCCGCGCCAAAGGCGTCCCCCTTCTCTACCTGCCCGCCGCCGCCTTCCCCGCCAAGGTCAGCCGTCAAAGCGGTCTCCTCACCCCCAGCTTCGGCAATTCCCGGCGCAAGGGCCTCTCCTTTGCCCAGCCCGTCTATGTAACCCTTTCGGAAAGCGCCGACGCCACCCTGCTCGGACACTGGATGGAGCGCCGGGGCGTCCGCGCGGCCTCGGAATTCCGCTACGTGCTGGCTCCCGGCGTCCACGGCGTTCTCATGTATGATTTTCTCCATGACGACAAGGTGGATGACGGCACGGGCGACACCAGCCGGGACTGGGGATATCTCCATGACGGCTTGTTAAGGGAAAACGACGACCGCTACTGGTTCCGGGCGAAAACCGACTGGAACCTGCCCGGAGGCGCCCGCCTGTTCGCCGACGCGGATGTTGTGAGCGACCAGGACTATCTTTTCGAGACGCGGGACTCCCCCATGGGTTTTAACGAGGCGGACCAGGGCTTTTTTAAAACGTTTGACCGGGATATCAGCGAGTATGACGAGACCGTGCGGGAAAACAGGGTGCATCTTTTCAAGGGCTGGGATTATTTCTCCCTTACCGGAGACGCCCTGTGGCATGACGATGTGACCGCCCGGCGGACCAACACCCCCAACACAGCCGTGCAGACGCTGCCCGGGCTTTTGGTCCACGGAACGCGCCAAAAAATACCCGGCCTTCCTGTGGAAATGGCGCTCAACGCGGAATCCGCCTATTTTTACCGGGAGGACGGAACCAAAGGCACACGCTGGGATTTCAACCCCAGGGTCCACCTTCCCCTTGACCTGGGAGACGCCCTGTACATCGAGCCGTCCCTGGGCGGACGGGAAACCCTGTGGGCCGTGGACGCCTGGCAGGACACACCGATGGACGATGACAGACAGCACAGCCGTTTTCTTTATGACGCGCGGCTGGACGCGGAGACAGGGCTGTACCGGGACTTTTCCCTGGAAAAGGGGACGCTCAGGCACTGGATGACACCCTGGGCGAGGTATGAGTACACGCCCGGGCAAGACCAGTCAGAGTTGCCTCTGTTTGATGAAAAAGACAGGGTGGAGGCGAAAAACCTGGTGTCCCTGGGTCTCACCAACAGCCTGTACGCGCCGGGCGGTGACGCGCGGCGGCTTGTATGGCTGGAGATTTCAGGAGCCTGCAACATCAACGAGGCCAAGGAGGAGGATCCCGCCCGGAGAAACAACCCGGACCGGCGGGAGCCTTTTGAGCCTGTTTCCGGGTGGCTTGAAATCAGCCCCTTGCGGCATCTGGCCCTGATGGCGGAGGGGGAGTACGACATCTATGAGACCGAGCTCGGGCGCGGGGCCGCCGGGATGCGGGCGACAGGGGTTGCGGGACTGACAGCGGAGGCGGCCTACCGGCACATCCGGGGACGGAGCGAGTCGGTGAAAGCGGCGGCCTGGGCCGAGGCGCGCCAGGACGTGACGTTCTACGGCAGGTATGAGCAGGATATTGAGTCCGGAGACAAGGTGGAGTCCGGAGCCGGGGTCATCTACAAGGCCGGGTGCTGGTCCGTGGACGCGGGGTACGCGGACGAGCCGGGCGACTGGAGGGTGAAGCTCGAGGTGACGCTGAACGGGCTGGGCTCCCTGGGCGCCTCGACGGGATTCTGAGCCTCCCCGCCGCCGCCCGTCCTAAAAGGCGCCGTGTGAAAAAACGCGCGCCGCTGTTGATTCCGGGCGCCGTGGTGGTATAATGGACAGCGTGTCCTTTCCTTCCGTTTTCCCCTTCCCCGGCCCTTCGTGATGCGCGACGACAACGAACTCCAGGAGTACCGGAACCTGCTCACGCCCCCTGCGCGCTTCGAGGAGGGCTTTGACTGGAAAACCATCACAGGGGCCGTGTTCATCGGCTTTCTCATGATGCCCGGCTCCATGTACCTGCAACTGGTCATCGGCACCGGCATCGGTCCCGCGGCCCGTTGGGTCACTATTATTCTCTTCGCTGAAATCGCCCGCCGCGCCTATACGGATCTCAAGCAGCAGGAAATCTTCCTCCTCTACTACATGGCCGGGGCGGCCCTGGCCTCGCCTTTTGCGGGACTTTTGTGGAACCAGTACCTGGTGCAGTCCGACGCGGCCAGGATGCTGGGTCTTACGGAATACATCCCGTCCTGGGTGGCCCCGCCGCCGGGGTCCGAGGCTTTGGCGGAGCGCACGTTTTTCCACCGGGACTGGCTCGCGCCCGTCCTGTTGCTTGTAGGGTCCCAGATCATCCAGAGGATAGACCATTTTGGCCTGGGCTACGCCCTGTACCGCCTCACCTCCGACGTTGAAAAACTTCCTTTCCCCATGGCCCCTGTGGGCGCCCTGGGCACCATGGCCCTGGCGGACAACTCCGCCGACAGGAAAACCTCCTGGAAATGGCGGGTGTTTTCCACTGGCGGGGTCATCGGTCTTGTTTTCGGTTCCCTGTACGTGCTCCTGCCCTCGGCCACCGGCCTTTTTTTTACCGAGCCCGTCCACCTGATCCCCATTCCCTGGGTGGAGCTTACCCGGCACACCGAAGGCGTCCTGCCCGCTGTGGCGACCGGGATTCAACTGGACCTGGGCCTGGTGTTCATCGGCATGGTCCTTCCCTTCTGGGCTGTCATCGGCGGACTGGCCGGTCTGCTCATCACGCTCCTGCTCAACCCCCTGCTCTGCCGCCACGGGGTTCTCACGCGCTGGCACCCGGGCATGGGAACCGTGGACACGGTGTTCGCGAACAACTTCGATTTTTACATGAGCTTTGGCATCGGCCTGGGCGCCGCTGTCGCGGCCATCGGCATTTGGCAGGCCATCCGCCCGTTCCGGGGCGCGGGCGCGGAAAAGCGGGACTGGCGCGCGCTCTTTTCCCCGCCCCCCGGACGCGGCGATATCAGCTTCTGGGTTTCCATCGCCATCTACGCGGTCTCCACCCTCTCCTATGTGGCCTTGTGCATGTGGCTCGCGCCCACGTTTCCCTGGATATTCTTTTTGGCCTACGGTTTTGTGTACACCCCCCTTGTCTCCTATGTCACCGCGCGCATGGAGGGAATCGCGGGCCAGTTCATCAGCCTGCCCATGGTCCGCGAGGCGGGGTTCATCGCGGGCGCGCGCTTTTTCGGATACCAGGGAATCGAAATCTGGTACGCGCCCATTCCCATCCACAACTACGGGGAGGCCACAGTCCACTTCCGCGAGGTGGAGCTGACAGGCACCAGCATCCGGGGCATCATCAAGGCCGAGCTGGTGGTCTTTCCCGTGGTCATGGCCGCGAGCCTTCTTTTTTCACAGTTCATCTGGCGCCTCGCGCCCATTCCTTCGGCGGCCTACCCCTATGCCCAGGAATTGTGGCACCTCCAGGCGCTGAATTCCCTTCTCATGCAGACCTCGACCCTGGAAGGGGACTCGGTGTTTTTCCAGGCCCTGCGGGGTATCCATGTTTTATCGGGAATGGGTTTCGGGCTCTTCGCGTATCTCTTGCTCTCGTTTTTCAGGCTGCCTGTGCTCCTGGTGTACGGGGTGGTGCGGGGACTCGGGCAGACAACACCCCACGGCCTGATACTGGAGGTGTTGGGGGCTTGCCTGGGAAGATGGTTTTTTTATAAAAAATACGGGGCGGTGTGGAGGCAGTACGCCCCCGTGCTTTTGGCGGGGTTTTCCTGCGGCATGGGCCTGACAGGCATGTTCGCCATGGGCGCGGTCCTGATTCTCAGGTCTCTGGGAGGTTTTGCCTATTAAATCATTTTTTTTGTATGGTTTTACTTGCATCGGGGCGCGTGTCCTGATAGGGATACAACAAACTGCCGGAATTGGGCGGGTCCGGCCGCCGACGGGATCCGTTTTGTCCGGCGAAGGGGCCTTCCGCATGGGGCGGGGGGGTAAAAGGAAAAAGGTCAGAGGAAAGCGAGTTGGAAAAGGAGGAAGTTACGATGCGTAGGAGCACATGGCTCAAGGTGTTGGTTCTTATGTCTGTGGTGATGCTGGTTGTGGGCACGGGCTGCGACGCCCTCAGGAAGAAAAAACCTGCTGAGTGCCCCCCGCCTGTCGAGCAGGCCCAGCCCGCCCCCGGCCCCGCCGTGACCGCGGACCAGCCCGGCGCGCCCACAGAGGAAGAGCTGCAGCAGTTTGTCAATCAGCACATTCACTTCGCGTTTGACAAGAGCGACCTGGATGACGACGCCCGCACCATCCTTCGCCAGAAGGCCGTCTTCCTGAAGAAATACGCGGCCGTGGCCGTCACCATCGAGGGCAACTGCGACGAGCGCGGCAGCAACGAGTACAACATGGCTCTTGGCGACCGCCGCGCCTTTGCCGCCAAGGAGTTCCTCGTTGGCCTGGGTATCGAGGCCGACCGGCTGGCCACCATCAGCTACGGCGAGGAGAAGCCCCTGGATCCGGGCCACAACGAAGAAGCCTGGGCCAAGAACCGCAGGGCGCAGTTTGTTCTTAAGTAGCATCAAGGCGCTTTGACGAGGCTTGCAAGTTAAAACGGACGGCTTCCGCAATCCTTGCGGCAACCGTCCGTTTTTTTGTGGCGTCTTGCTTTCCGGGCGGAGCAACAGAGGAAAACACAATGGGCAATCCAGCGCCGGAGCGCCATGTGGTGCTGGTCGCTCCGGAAATCCATTGGAACACGGGCAACATCGGCAGAACCTGCCTCGGCATGGGCGCGGCCCTGCACCTTGTCCGCCCCCTGGGTTTTTCCCTGGACGAGCGGCGGGTCAAACGGGCCGGACTGGATTACTGGCCGCGGGTGCCCTTGCGCGTCTGGGACTCCTATGAGACGTTTTGCGAGGGCATGGCGCCGGGAAACGATATGGCGTTTCTCTCCAAGCTCGGAAAACGGCCCTTGTGGGAAATGCCCCGTTCCGGGCGGTTGTTTCTGGTTTTCGGCTCCGAGACCCGGGGTCTGCCCCAAAACATTCTTGACCCCAACCGGGAGCGGTCTTATTACATTCCCATCACGGACAGTATCCGAAGCCTCAATCTTTCAACGGCCGCGGGTATGGCCCTGTATGAGAGCCTGAGGGGACTCGGGCCGGTCCACGGCCGGGAGGGGCGGGACAGGGAATGACGGGATTTTCGACAGACCGCGCGGGAGAAAACAAGGCCAGGGGCTGGGTCCGCGCGGTCACGCCCGCAAGGGCAAGCCTCACGGACAACAGGGGGTATGACTCCCGGGTTCTTGCCCCGCTGGCCAAGGAATTCGGGGGCCCCCTGGCCCCCCTTTCCCCTGCCCTGGCCGCGCGCCTGCCTGAGATCGTCCAGGGTGGCGGCGGGCCGCTTCTCTGCGCCGTGTTTCAGGACGGTCCCGCGTCCGCCCTGGTGGACGCGGCCCCCCTTTCCGCCGGGGAAACCTTCCTGGGACTGGCTGTTGACCTTGGCACCACCCGGGTAATCCTGCGTCTTCTGGATCTCGCCACCTGCGCGGTCCTGGGCGAATCAGGCTTTGACAACCCCCAGTGCGCCGTGGCCCCGGATGTTCTTGCCCGGGCGCACCACGCGGAGCGTCCCGGAGGGCTGGAAGAGCTGCGCGGGCTCATTGCCGCGGGGCTTAACGCCAACGCCAGGGCGCTGGCGCGGCAACACGGGTTTTCCCCGAAGCAGATAGTTTTGGCCGCTGTGGCGGGCAACACCGCCATGACGCACCTGTTTTTGGGCCTGCCGTGCAACACCCTCATCCGGGAGCCGTACCTTCCGGTGATGAACCGGCCCGGAACCCTCCGCGCGCCGGACCTGGGGCTTGCCTTTTCCCCCCGGGCGCGGGTCTATGTGTTTCCCAACATCGGCAGCTACTTTGGCGGCGACCTCATCGCGGGGATACTCGCCACCGGCCTTCACACCGGGGAGCGTCCGCGCATGCTGGTGGATGTGGGAACCAACGCCGAGGTGGCCGTGGGCTGCGGGGACTGGCTCATGGCCTGCGCGGGCGCGGCAGGACCGGCCCTGGAGGGCGGAATCGGACGCATGGGAATGACCGCGGGCCCGGGCGCTGTCGAGAGGATACGCATTGACCCGGCCACAGGGGAGCAGGATATCCGTGTGATCGGCGGCGGCAGGCCCGCCGGGATTTGCGGCTCCGGAGTGATTGACCTCGCCGCCGAGCTGTTTTTAAACGGCATGCTGGACCAGAGGGGAAAATTCGCGCCGGAGGCCTGCGGGGGGCGTTTACTGGAAAAGGACGGGATGCGGGAGCTTGTGCTTTTCACAGGCAAGGAAACCTCCCACGGCAGGGACATTGCCATAAGCCAGGCCGAGCTGGACTCCCTTACCCGCTCCAAGGCCGCCATGTACTCCATCCTTCGCACAATCACCATGGCCGTGGGTGTCGGGTTTGAAGACCTCGCCGCCTTTTACGTGGCAGGCACTTTCGGCTCTTACATTGACCCGGCCTCGGCCATCGCCATCGGCATGCTTCCCGACCTGCCCCTTGAAACCTACCAGGCGCGCGGCAACACGTCCCTGGAAGGCGCGGCCCTTGCGCTCACGGACGCGTCCGCCATCCAGGAGGCGGAAAGGATACGGGAGCGGATTACCTACATGGAGCTTAATGTGAACCAGGAGTTCATGCTCCGGTTTTCCGCGGCCAAGTTTTATCCGCACACGGATCCGTCGCGTTTTCCCACCGTGGAGCGCCGGGCTCTGGAACGGCGGGGCGCGCGGGCCGGGAGGAAAAACACGAAGATGAACGCGGGACGCGCATGAACATGAACAGGAACAGAAAAATATGGTGACGGTCGGCCTTACGGGAAGCATCGGCACGGGAAAGAGCACGGTGGCAAAGATGTTCGCCGGGCTGGGCGCCTTTTTGATTGATTATGACGCGCTCGCACGGGAAGTGGTGGAACCCGGGGGCGCGGCCCTTCTAAAAATCGCCGCGGTCTTTGGCAAGGAGGTGCTGGCCGGGGACGGGAGTTTGGACAGGGCCGCCATGGGCGATTTGGTATTCCGGGATCCGGAGGCGCGCAAACAGCTCAACGCCATCATCCATCCGGAAGTGTTTTTGCTGGACCGGCGCCGGACAGAGGAAATCCAAGGAACCTGCCCGGACGCGGTGGTGGTGAAGGAAATACCGCTGTTGACCCAGATAGGAATCAATCCCCGGCTGTTGGTTGACAAAATTGTCGTGGTGAGCGCCTCCCTTGAAAACCAGGTCCGGCGGGTAATGGGCCGGGGCTTTACCGAGGAGCAGGCGCGGGCGCGCATCGCGGCGCAGACGCCGGTGGCAGAGACAGAACGGCACGGGGACTGGGTGGTTTACAACAACGGGAGTTTCGAGGAGACAAGGGCACAGGTGGAGGCCGTGTTCCGGGAGCTGACGCGGAAGGGCTGACATCAAGTTGCGCTCAAATTCCTAACACCTGCTGAAAGCCCCCGCTCAATCTCCCTCTCCCCGCGGGAGAGGGCCGGGGTGAGGGCGTACCTTTTTACATGTCTGATTGCAGCCTGGTATGACACGCCCGGGACACGGGGCCGCGCTCTGTGCGGCGCGGTATGGGCAATTCTTCGGCCGCGCCGCCTGGACGGCAAGCCGCGTGAAAAAGGAAGGGGGGAAGGAATGGACGCGCGCGCGGCACAGAATGCTCCAGAGCATGCGCCCCTTGCCGCCCTTTTTCCGCTGGCCTTTGGTTACCCCCTTTTAATAATGGCCTTGGTCCGGCTTGCAGGTTTGGGCTGGTGCGGCGCTTTTTTGCTGTTAACCTGCTTTGGCGTCTTTTTTTCCGTCGGGGCGTTTGCAAACGGGGCGGATTTCAGGGGCGCCGCTCCCGCCCTCCGGGTCCACGCGGCCCGTCTCGCGGTTTGCGCCATGGTGGCGCCGATAGCGGGTTTTCTATTTGTCAACGCCCTTGCGCCCTTTTCAGAGGCCCCTCCCGGTGTCCTTCCCCCCAGAACCGCGTTCAGCGCTTTAGTCGGCGTTGCCCTCTTCTCCGCGCCTTTTTTCCTCCAAACCGGCGCCGCCTGGAGCGGCATGCGGCGTTGCGCGCTTGCTGTTCCCGACAAAGCCGGAATCCGGACCGCCATTCTTTTTCTGGGCGCCTCCCTGGGACTTGCCATGGCGTGGTGGATTTTTCCCGTTGCGGGCTTTTTCCGTGTTCTGGGATTCACCTCCCTTGCCGCCGCGGCCGCCTTTCGTCCCTTGAAAGGAAAAAAACGCCGCCGTGACATCGGGATTTGCCTTGCCGCGGCCATAGGGCTTTTTCTTCTGGGCAACCAGGAGGCGCGCGCCCTTCATCTGATGATGCCTCTGGGGACGTTCGGCGCGCAAACCTATGCCGAAATGAGGCAGGACCGAAACACGCTCGAATGGGGGGACAATATTTTGTACTCCCGCTGGACGCCTCTTGGCTATCTCTCCATGCTGGACACCGGTTATATGCCCTCGATTTCCGTTTTCAGGGACGGTATTCTGGCCTGGCTGTGCGTGCCCCACAATCAAGGCGCGCTGGATCAGGAACGGATGCTCTTGAAGCTCGTGCCCAGAGGCGCGCGGGTTCTGGTACTGAACGCCGGGGCGGGAAAACAGACCGGGCTTCTCCTTGACAGAGACCCTAAAGAGGCCGTGGTTCTGCATGACGATCCCGGAGTGCGGGAGACATTTGCGGGCGAATACGCGTGGGCCGGCGAGAGGGTGTTTCAAGACCCCCGGGTGACGCTCTTTCCCGGTTCCGCCCGGAAGTTTATCGAAACCTCCGAAAAGAAGTTTGACGCCATCTGCATGGCATACTGGGAATCGCCCCAGGGGGTTTTTCCGTTCGCATGGCAGCCGGGCCAGGGCCTTTCAACCGTGGAGGCGTTCAAGGCCATGCGCCGGCTCTTAAACCCGGGCGGAGCGCTTTATCTTTTCAACAGCATGGACAGGCAAGGCTCCCTGTTTACGCGCACATCCGGGGCGCTCGCCCGGGCAGGGTTTACCGCGCAGGCATGGTACACGGCAGCGCCAAGAGGGAATCCCCCTTCTTACTACATGGTGTTTGTTGCCCGGCTCTCCCAAGGCCCGGAGCCGCCGCCGGAAACCCTTTCCTTTTTCAAAGAGCGCCGGTGGAATCGGGTGGATGTTCCGGAAAGCTCTTCCGAAATCCCGGCGTTTTGGGACAGTTCTCCCTGGCGCCTTTCAATCCCCGGCGTTTTTCTGGGAGTCCCCGTGTTGCGGGGCCTTTTCGCGACATGTCTGGCGCTGTGGGCGGTGGTCTGTATTCCAATCATGGGCGCGGTTTCCTTTGCGCGTCCCTGGAAAGACCGGTGGAAAGAACGGAGGGCTGTCCCCTGGGCGGCCCTGGCGCTTGGGGCCTTGTGCGGGGCCAGTGTGTTTCAGGCGGCGCTTTGGGGAATGACGCGCACCGGAGCCCCCTATGCGGCCCTTCCGGCGGGCGCGGCCGGATGCCTTGGAGTATGGGGGCTTGCCGCGCTGTTGCCCTGCTCCCGGGCGCTTGTTTCCGCGCTTGGAGGGCTTGGGCTTGCATGCGCCCTGGCCGTTCCGTTTGCGCCTGTGTTTGCGGTCCCTGGCCTCCTTGTTGTCCTGTGTTTGTGCTCCGGCTTCCTGGCCGGCGCGCCTTCTATTGGAAACCCGGGGAGGCTCCCGGTTTCCACGGCGCCTTTTTCCCTTGGCCTCACAGGCGCCTGGCTCGTGTTGCAGGGGCTCGCCACCTTTCACGGACCAGAGGGCGCGCCCCTGATCCTTCCGGCCCTCGCCGCGGCCTCGGCGGCCCTCTCCCCGGCAAGCCCCGGGCAATTCCTCCCGCGCACGGACACGGACTGACCTTCCGGCTCCCGAAACCGGTTTTACGCCCCGCGCCCGCGTGTTTCGTTCATCAAACCCCCGCCATCTCCGGACGCCGGAAGGCTGCCGGTCTCCTAGCGTTTCCCGGCGTCCGTTCGGGTCTTTTCTCCGCCCCCGAAACCTTACCTCCCCCCAAGGGACTTTACAAGCTCCGGCGTGACCGTGCCTGTCTCGGGCAGGCCCTTGTCTTTCTGGTACTTCTTGATCCCCCGGTACGTGATGGGACCCAGAATTCCGTCCACCAGGTAGGGATAGTATCCCAGTTCCCTGAGCCGCCCCTGGACAAACCGGATGGCGTTCACGTCGCTCATAAGTCCCTCTCCGCCCGCGGGAGCCGCCGCGGGTGCGACAACAGGGGCCGGGGCCCGTTCCGCGGCGGCCGGGGCGGGCGCCGAAGCCTCGGCCACACCCTTTTCCGAGCGGTACGCGGCCATATAGTCCAAAACCTCGTCCAGCAGCTCCGGCGGATACAGCTTCCCCGCCATCTCATACCACACCGGCGTTATCACCCGCCGGATTTCCGCCACAGCCTCGTCCGAGGACTTGGCCTCGGTGACTCCGTAGTCGAACATGGCCTTGAGGCACCGGCCCGTCTCCGACCGTGTGCGGTCGCAAAACCTCTGGGCTGTTTTGAGCCGGGTGTTCTCGATGTTTTTTCTGTACTCCTCCGGAAGCTTCTCAAAGGCGCTCTTGCGGGCCACAATGAACGCCGGGGTGTAGCGGAACCGCAAGGGGTTCACATGCCGGACCACCGTGTACAACTGGGCGCCCACCATCCAGATGGCGGGGGCGACTCCGGCGTCAATGGCTCCGCTTTTGAACATTCCGGGAATATTGCCCACATTTTCCTCGGGCACGATTTCGCAGCCCAGGCGCTCCAGGACGTTTTTCTCCAGGTCCCCGCACCAGTTGACAAAACGCAGGCCCTTGAAGTCCTCGGCCTTCTGGATCATCTTGCCGGTGCTGTAAGTCTGGTCAAAGTCCTGGTCCACCCAGAAAAGAATCTTCATGCCCCGCTTTTCAAACTGGGCGTCGAAGGAGGTGATCATTTTCGTCTTGAGATAATCCACCTCTTCAAAACCGGTGAAGAGGAAGGGAAGGGCGATCACTCCGACCTCGGGACAGGCGAGAAAGGAGCCTTGGCCTGAGAGTCCGGCGCCGTGGAGCTTGCCGATCTCCATTTGTTTGATGTGGTTCCTGTCGTCCCCCAAAATCCCGCCCCAATAAATCTTGATGCCCAGCTCCTGGCGGGTGGCCTCGTACAGTTCCGGCAGGAGGATTTCCTGAACAGCGATGGCGTATCCCACGCCCTGGGGCGCGAGGGTTCCGATTCTCCATTTGTATTTGATGGCGGTTCGGGGTTCGGAAAAGGCGGGCGAAGCGTGGAAAATAATAAGAATAATCAATATAAACAGATACTTGGCCTTCATTTGCAATTCCCCCTTGGCTTAAGGTTCCCCAACCATGGACGCGCCCTCGGCGCGCGCCCCTTTTTGCCGTGTGCATCGCGGACCGCGGATATAGTTGGCAAGGCTAAGCCTGGGTTGTCAAAAACCTGGAAGGCGCCCGGCGGGCGCGGCGTTACAATACGCGAACGAGGCCCCGTTCGGCCCCGCCCCGCCAGGGCCCCGCTCGTCAGCGGGCCGCGCCCTTACTTCGCGTTCGCTTTTTTCAGGTCCTGTTCGGCGGTGTCAATCCAGCGGTACATGCGCCGCACCTGGTCCACATGCCTCTGGTCTTGGGACAGGTTGAAGAACCGTGTTTCCCTGGGTCGGATTTCGTGCAGTGTCTGCACGTCCTCTTTGTCTCCCGCGCGGGAAATGGCACGAACAAGCACCTGTAGAATCTGCAAAAGCCAGCTTACCTGGTCCTTGCTTTGGTCCATGTGGTAGATGTCCGCCTCCGGGTCTCCGTACTCGTTGAGTCCGCTTCGCAAAATCGCGAGTCCGGTGATGCCTCCCACCAGGGCGAACAGCATGTAGGCTTCCCTCTCCAGGGTGAGAAGGTAGCGCACAGGCATGATGTCTTTTCCGCCTTCCAGGGCGCGGCGAAGCTCCCGGTGGATGGCGCGGAACTTATTGTAAAATTTTTCTTTTTCCCTGTCTATATATTCCCTTGAAAACTCGACGGCGCCCTGGTCCAGGCCCTGTTTGACATTGAGCACCTCCTCGGGGGTCATCTCGATGTCCTGGTGCAGCTCCTTGTTGAAGCTCCTAAGGAGCGCGTTGCACAGCATCAGCGCGTTTCTGTCCGAGAAGGTCACCTTTTCAGGGTCGTGGGCGAAATCCGCCAACAGCACCTCGAGCGCCCTGTTGGTCTGCTTCATCTTGTCAATCATGACCTTGAGGGAATTCAGAAAGCCGATGCGCTCGTGGCTGTGCATGTGCTCTTTCAGAAAATGCCACAGAAACTCGAAGACCTTGTCTTCGTACTTGCAGAAGTCCGGGATTTTTTTCTCGAAGACGCGCCGGATAAAATGTCCGCCCGGGTCAAAGCAGCCCTTGATGAGGGCGAGGATTTCCTTTGCCCCGGCAATCTCCACGCCAAAATCCCTGGCCACGGTGGCGTAGTCCAGATCGGTGAACCGGGCTTTTTCCTGAAGCATGGATTTGATTTTTTTGCGGGTTGCCGCGCGCTGCCGGAAAAACGCCACAATCTCGAGCAGGGCCGGATGCACGGGCCTGCGGATGCTCTCCTCGGCGCTGATTTTGACCCGGGCCTCGGTTCCTCCGATCTCGATATCTTCCAGTATTTCATCGGAGAGCTTGTCCATTTTTTCGCGTCCGCACTCCAGAATGTGCCGGACAGCGGGATGCTGAAGGGCGGCCCGGGGAGCGGCCTCCCGGGGAAGGTTTTTTTCGATGACCCGGAGGACTTCGGTCGCAAATCCGAGGCGCTCGACCACCTGGTAGGGGTTTTGAAAGCGGAAATCCAGGGAGTACATGCAGTCTAAAAAACGGGCGAGGGCCTGGTTGTCCTTGCCGAAAATCCGGAGCGCAAGACGCGCCACCAGGGCCTGCTCCCGGGACAGGGCCTCGGCGCCTGCGCGGGCCACAAGGGAGCTTACGTTGTTGATTTCCATCAGAGGGCGGTTTAACTGCTCCCGGAGCTTTTTAATGCCGAAAATGGTTTCATAGGCCGTCGGATAATTCTCCATGGCCTGTTTGAGCTCCGGCTTGCTCCGCATGGAATGGACCTTGGCCACAAGGGCCTGCACGTCCGCGCGTTTTTGTTTGTTCACCGAGGCCAAAAGCGTGAGATTGGGGTCCGGGGCATGGAACTCGTCATAGACCACGGGAAGCTGCTTGGAATCCTTGCCTCCGTACCTGGCCATGGCGGCCTCGGAGGACAGGAGGCGGAGATACGGACCCAGCGCCGTGAAGGCCGCTCCCAGTTGAGCGTTGTATTCGCGGGTCTGTTCCTGAACAGCAAGGCGGATGCAATTGATCCGGGCCTCGGCCAGAATGGAGAGGGCGCGGGTGAAATCACCGGGGAACCGGGTGGCGGAGTAGCCGATGCGTGCCGCCGCGGCGCGGATGGCGGGGATGTCTATGGTGATGGGGCCGAAGCTTACGGAATAGTCGTAATCCATGGCGGCGCGGCCCTCGCCGGGAATGCCGCGTCCCTGGTGCCTCACCAGCGCCTGGCCGCCGTGCTCGGGCATTTTGCAGAGCTTGCCGATTGCGGCGTCCAGCTTCTTTACCGCGTTTTCAGCCTCGCGGAGATTGCCCTTGCGCCAGGCGTCAATGAACCCGGCCAGATCGCAGGTGTACTCCACAATCAGAAGGCGCCAGGGGTCGGTTTTTTTGTCTTGCTGGTGCAGGCTTTCCGCAAGGCCGGAAAGGTCAACTCCGGAAGCCCCTTTTCGGGTGTCAGTACCTCCCAGTTCCCGGAACAGTTCCTCCGCCGCGTCGTCCAAAACAATTTGAGATGCCACGTGTGTCCTCCCTGCGTGAGACCGCGCTGTTGCGCGCGGTCCCGCCCGCCTTCCTACGGCCCTGCCGGTGGCGGGCAACAAACCGGCGCTGTAACAAATCATTATGTTGTGGCCTTCAATGAAAGTCAAGCGCAATATATGGTGCCATCATCCAACCCCTTCTTTTTCCATGCAAAATCATCGGTCATTATTCGTGAATATAGCATCCAATTCAGGAAAAAAAAAGCTCAAATGACGAATCCTTTGAATTTTAACAACAATTCGTTAATCACCTGTTCAATCTTAGTTGCCTCCCCAAAAAGGCAGAAGTTAGGATGTTCAAGCCCAGATGGTCTGACCTCCATCTTGGGATGCCAATATGGCGCTTCTCAGACAGCCTCCCTGCCCACCCTCCCGCGTCCCGTCGGCTGCCTGGCGTCCTATCCATTGGCATGGTTTGTGCTTCTGAGCGCGCGGACCTTGCCCCGGAAATGGGCAGGGACGCCGGATACGCAATCCGGAGCGTTCTCCCGGCTGTGTTGTCGTGCCGCCGCGCGGACCAGGGACCGGATGCCTGGGCCGAGGCCGCAGCGCGCGGGATAACGCCCTGCCCCTCCGCCTCCTTTGGAAGGTTTTTTCCGCTCCTTGCTTTTTCCCCCCTCCCTCTGTAAACTTTTTTCCCGCATCTTCCGTCACATGGGTCAGACGCGGGCAACGCGCGCCCGTAAACCCGCAACAGGGAGAACAAGCGATGGGCACGGCAGTCAAAGCGGCGGCCGTCCTTCGGGCGGCGCTTCTGGCAGCCCCGGCGGCCATGGCCGGACCCAGGGGGCCGCGGGCCGGCGGCCATGTTGGAATCGAAAACGGCAGTCTCACCAGACCCGAAGCGTCTTTTTTAACAAGGGAACAGCGGCGCATCCGGAATTACCGCGGGCACGCCTGCCAGGACGGCTATCTTGGCCCCCGGGAGCGCGCCCGCATCCAGCACATGCGTAAAAGCGCAAACCATCACATTTACCGCCTCAAGCACAACGGGCATCACAGACCCGGCGGATACCATCCCCCCGGCGGGTACTACCGGTAAGGGCGCAACAAGGGCCGGAGGCGGCGCGCGCCATGGACGGCACGGTGTCCGACAGCGAGACTACCGCGTGGGCCAAAAGCGCCCGGGATGGCGACAAACAGGCGTTTGACCGCCTTGTCGGACATTTCGGGCGCCCGGTTTACCTCATGGCCTACTACCGCCTCCGGTCCCGCCAGGACGCCGAGGACGCGGCCCAGGAAACATTCATCAAGGCTTTTGAAAAAATCGGCGCATTAAAGGATCCGTCCCGGTTCCGCCCCTGGCTGTTCGCCATTGCCGCCAACCAGGTCCGGGACCGGGCGCGGAAACGGAAATTCCTCGGAATATTTTCCTTCTTTCAGGATTTCCAAAGGGATGGCGCACAGGACGGATTTCCGGAACCTGCGGATGAATCCGCGCCGGACGCCCTTGAAAATGTCCTTCGGCAGGAGTTCTGGGAAAAAGTGGACGCGTTTTCCACGGCGCTTTCCCGATGGGAGCGGGAGATGTTCACCCTCCGTTTTCTGGACGGGCTTCCCTTGGGGGAAATCGCCGAGGTGACCGGGAAAAATGAAAACACCGTGAAAACCCACCTCTACCGGGCAGTGGCCAAGTTTAGGGCTGACGCGGGCCTTGCCGCCTTTTTGAGGGACGGCCAATGAAAAACACGGGGGATGAACATGTTGGCGATGGGCTTTTGGCCGTTTTGGCCGTAGAGCCGGGGGCCGCCTGCCCGGACGCGCTTTCCCATGTTGCGGCCTGCCTTGAATGCCGAAAACGGGCGGAGAGGCTTGCCGAAGATCTTTCCCTGCTGGGAAGGCGTGCGGCGGAACAGGCGCCCATGCCCCGGCGGAATGTTTACGTTCCGGCCCGGCAGCGTCCCCGCGGGGCGGGGCGGCGCGCGCTTGTTCC